>NZ_JBITWA010000005.1:0-248411 GCF_044543425.1 Bacillus sp. NPDC077411
ATACTTACATCTTGGAGAACAAGAAAGAGGTGATGTTCTACTCTTATTTTAGCATTCCAGACAAGGGTGAAATCACTATACTGCTAGATGGAAAAAAAATAGCTCATATTGAACAATATCCTAACGTAGAACCTTTAAACTTAGCATCTGATAACAAAATAAGCGAAATTACGATTATCGTTTCCGGAAATGCTAAACTATGGGACGTTAGATTCAGTGAAATGAAGCATTGGTGGGAGTAAAGAACCAACATTCTAAGGGGCTTTCTTTGCAATGTTTTCAATAAATATGGGGTACAGCCGCATCTCCATCAACTTAAAAAATTGGTTGTTCTCAAAAACGAAAAAATGAACTTAATTCTCATAAATATATCTAGTGAGAAAAAATTTCATTTTGGAGGTATTTGTATTTCTTAGCTTGATAGCGATGTGGCGATACCCGATGAATAAAAAGGCTAAAAAATAGCCTTTCTTAATCTTCAACTAACTTAAAAAAATTTTAATACTTTGAAAAATCAATATATTTATACTTTATTTAAAGATAAATAAAAAACATAAACCTTACTTAAAGAACTATAAGGACTATGGTTTTATTTAGTATAGTTAATACACGTATCTCGGTCGAACCCCTTTATAAAGAAGTTAATCGATCACATTAAATAAGAGCATGTTTTGATTAATCTTTTTTCAAAACATGCTCTTTATACTTGCTCTTATATAAAGGTTAAAATCGTCAATTTAATGAAACTTTATTTCAAAGTTACAACTCATCCTTTTTTCCGCCCCTAAAATAACCTCTAACATGTGTTCCGTCTTTCTTATAATAATCTCGTACCCAGTGCTCGTTCTTGTAAGTCCAGCCTCCTCTTTTCTTTTGTTCATCCGGTTTGGGAATATTTGTACTTGCGATGTCTATCCCTGCATCTACAATTGTCTCAACTACGCTCTTGTTCTTCTTGTTTCTAAACTTCTTTTGGATTGCCATTTTTAACCCTAATCGAACTAACGGTAACCCATATTCTTTTAACGGTTTTTCGTACTCTTTTAATATCTCTACACTTTTAGATACAATTTTTTTCATAACACTTGAACTGTTTTTTCTTCCATTCAACAGCATCCCTTTACGTAATAATTTGAAATGTTTGCTTCCCTATTAAAAATAGAACATCATTTATTGTTGCCATTAAAATGAATATTTTTGGTTCCTCTTATTAATGTAATTTACTTGTTTTCCATGTAGGCGTACCGCTCACATTTTAACGAAAATATACGCTAAGCAAAATTCGACATAAAAAACGTTGATTTTATTACTCTAAGCGATTCATCCAATCTCAAAAACGAGGGTATTTGAGACAAATGAAATTAAACTTAAAATAGGCGGAAAATAGCTGAAAGTACGTCTTAAAACTTATCTCAAATCAAAGTCTCAATTGAAATGGGCAATATTGAGTTTTGAGAATCTCTTAGCGTATAAAAAGGTTAAAATGTGCGTGCTACCCCTTACTCCAAATCTATAAAAAAACTCCCCTTTTTCAATTAATTGGGACTAACCTCTTCTTGATCATAATAAGTTGTTATAAAGTGAAACTTCCATCAGTGGAGAGTTTTTTCATCATTAAGCTTTTCTTTTCATCGCTAATTATTGATTGAAACAATCAAGTACTGTGCCAACAACTAGATCTCACCTATTTTCTTTTCTATAATCTTCAGATAAGAATCTTACTGTTTAAAATTGCGAGATAAAAATGGAGTGTGATTTTATGGAACAACTTTTGCTCCCCATAATTGTTACGTTTTATTCATTTAGCGGGTTGTTATTAGGCGGAATTGTTGGTCTTGCGACTAGACGTATAATGGAAAAACAAACATTTCGCTTATATGCACTTTGCGGAGGTATTCTACTTGGATTATTACTAATAGAAATCATTCCAGAAACATTTTCAAGTTATGAAATAATCGGTCCCCTTCTCGGCATTGCCTCTGGAATTTTAATAATGCGTTTAATGGACTACTACTGTCATCATGTTATGTTACATAATAACAATCAGCCGGCACAGCAAACTTTTTTATTTCTTTCCTTTGCAATTTTTATTCACAATCTACCTAGCGGCTTTGCGTTAGGTACTGCTTTTACAGCGCAACATGAAGCCACCCTTTCTTTCTTACTAGCTATTATTATTCACCATATTCCTGAAGGCCTCACCTTAATTATCTCTTTCTTATTTACACGGCATCAATATCTATCTTTTATCTTAATAATTTTCTTACTATCAATTACTCTTGGTTTAAGCACTGCCTTTGGTATGGTAATTAACAGCAAAGCTATTCATTTACCAGGATTAATAATGGGAAGTGCTATCGGTTCTTTAGGATATGTAACAGTCCATGAAATGCTTTGGAAAGCTAAAAAGAACTTATCACTACTCTCTTTTCTTTCTTGGACTTTTGTTGGATGTTTACTTATTATCATTTTTATCCCCTTTATAAGTCATCATTAAAAAAGAACTTCTCTTACCATTTGTATATTTCACCTTTTTCTCCAAAACATAATAGTATCTCAGTATGTAAGGAGGAAATTCCATGTTTCAAAAAACTGCTGGTGAGGTACTGATTGATTTATTGATCGAATGGGGCGTCGATCACATATATGGCATGCCTGGTGATTCCATTAATTCTATTATCGAGCCGCTTCGTAAAACGCAAGATAAAATTAAATTTATTCAAGTTCGCCACGAAGAAGCTGGCGCTTTAGCAGCTGCTTCTTATGCAAAATTAACTGGAAAACTCGGCGTATGTATGGCAATCGCCGGGCCAGGTGCCATACATTTACTCAATGGATTGTACGATGCCAAATTAGATCAAGCACCTGTCCTTGCTATTACTGGTCAAATTGAGTCAGATTTAATTGGAACTGGTTTTTTTCAAGAAATAAATTTAGAAAGAATGTTTGATGATGTCGCTGTTTATAACCAGCGAATCATGTCAGCGGAACAACTTCCCGCTGTTGTAAATCAAGCAATTCGCATGGCTTATACCAAAAAAGGAGTATCCGTTCTTACCATTCCAGATGACATTCAAAAATTTGAAGTAGATGCAAAAGCACGAATTACAACACCTGCTTTTACAATGCCGGAGTTATTCCCTAGGCAGCATGATTTAGAAAAAGCAACATCTGCATTAAATGAAGCAAAAAAACCCGTTATTCTAGCAGGAAAAGGCGCAAGAGATGCGAAAGAACCTTTACTTGCTTTTGCCGAGCATATTGGAGCACCAATTGTATTAACACTTCCGGCTAAAGGAGTGATTCCAGATGAGCATCCTCTTTGCATTGGAGGATTAGGTTTAATTGGGACAAAACCTGCATATGAAGCAATGCATAATGCGGATACGTTAATTATGGTAGGTACCTCTTACCCATTCACAGGTTTCTTACCAGAAAAGGCCAAAACGCTTCATATCGACACAGATCCAGCACAAATTGGCAAACGTTATCCAACAGATATCGGACTTGCTGGTGATGCCGCAAAAACTTTAAAATGGCTCACGCAAAATATCGAAAAACATACGGATCACTCATTTTTACAACACCATCAAGAATTAATGAGGAAATGGGAAGAAAGACTGCATAATCAAGAAAACGACACTTCTGTTCCAATTAAACCTCAAAGAGTCATGCACGCACTGCAGCAAGTTGCGCATGATGATGCTATTTTATCAGTAGATGTAGGTAATGTAACGGTTTGGACAGCACGTCATTTTCGTATGACAAATCAACGTTTTATTTTATCAAGCTGGTTAGCAACACTTGGCTGCGGTCTTCCCGGAGCAATTGCTGGACAGATTGCTTACCCGAATAAACAAGTTTTCGCAATTTGCGGAGATGGTGGATTTGGAATGACGATGAACGACTTTATAACAGCTGTAAAATATAAACTCCCAATTATTGTAGTCGTATTAAATAACCATAAAATCGCCATGATTAAATTTGAACAAGAAGTAATGGGGAATATCGAGTTTGGTACAGAACTTACCAATCCAAATTTCGCGAAATACGCTGAAATTTGCGGCGGAGTTGGTTACCGTGTTGAAAAGCTCGAAGAATTGATGCCTGCTTTTGAACAAGCTGTAAAGCAAAACAGACCATGTATTATCGACGTTCTCGTTGATGTCAACGAAGCTCCAATGCCTGCAAAAATTACGTTTGCCCAAGCAGCCGGCTATACAAGGCACATGCTGAAAGTACTATTTGAAGAAGGAAAAATTGATTTACCCCCTTTATAAGAACAAAAGGATAAGACAGTAGGTATACTTTAATAACCCCTGTCTTATCCTTGATTATCTTAAAAAGTTACCATAAATGGCTGACTGCTTTCATCTAAACAATATAAAATGCGCTCTTTGAAATTTTTCCACGTTACCATTTGCAGCGCTTCTTCAATTGAAAAATAACCAACTTCTAAGCTTTCACTACTTGTGGTAAACTGTCCTCCGATTGGCTTACCGACAAACAAATGATTACAAATACACTGTGAAACATTTTGATATACTCCGCAATATTTCACAATTTCAATATCAATTCCTGTTTCTTCTTTCGCTTCTCGAATAGCACCTACAGGAATGGCCTCACCTTCTTCCACTTGACCACCAGGAATTTCCCAGCCCCGCTTTGGACTTTTTAAAAGTAAAATTTCATTTTTATCATTTAACACGACTGTGGCAGCACTTATAATATGTTTCGGATAAGGCATGCCTACTCCTCCTTTAGACAAATTGCTAACATTCTACATACAATGAACAGGTAATACAGACCAAGAACTAACAAATGTTGTCTGCTTCCCTTCCATATGCAACACTTGCTGAGATGGGTTTGCTGTATGTAGTAATTGCGGAAATATTTCTTTCACATACTGATTGTGAGCTGCTGCATCTTTCCATAGTGACAAAACAATGTAACGATTAGAAGAAAGCGATCTTCCAACAACGCCGCCCATCATTCCTTCTGCTCTCGCTATTCCTGGGTTCCAAACCGTTTCTTGCATATGTAAAAATTGCTTTTCACTCTCTTGTTTCACATCACAAATTGCTATTCGTAAAAAGGAACTGTGTGCTAATGCGTCTAAAAATGAAGTCTCCGTTATGTCAAATAAAGATTGATATAATTCTGTTTTACACGATGTATACGTGTTTTGTTGATCGCTATCATAAAAAACCTTATCGTGTGATTCATTCATAAAGCTTTGATACATTTTCATATTTTCCCATAAACTCACTATACAAGCCTCTGATTCATCCCATCCCCCGATTTGTCCGTAAAAACCGTCTAATGCCTTCAACTCGCTCCATTGTTCTTGAGCAGCTGAAAATAATTCCTTTTTTTCGTCGCTAACTTTACAAATAATAGATTTAATTAGCATACATATTTCCCCCTTATTTCCCGCTAAAACTTCAATATAACTATATACTTTTATTTTAAAAGGGTTTGATAGAAATATCAAAATTTTAGGAAAAATAACATTACAAAAGGAAATACATTTTACTCGTTACATTATCTTTTAATAAAGCTAATACTAAACAATAAGGCATTACTTAAAATACTTACTACCCCTATCCAAAATAGCCAATTTGTTGCGGTCAACCAAGAAGCTGCCATAATAAGTAGTGCAATAGCAATCGATACACAATTACCTATCTGGTTTCGTTTCTTGTTACGGTGAAACTTGGCTTTTGCTTGAGAAATAGATTGCTGGACTGTATTCTTTACATCATAGATTTTTTCTTTCATCTTATTTTCAGTCTCTTTTGCTTTCTCATAAAAGACATTACTCAAATAAACTTTACTCATCATTCCATCCCCCCATATCGACGTCTTGAAAACTCAGCCAATATTTTTTCTTGATTATTTATCAGTACATGCTCATCCACCTCAAGATTAGCTTTTTCTTCAAAACCATCTTGTTCTTCCCCATCGAAGCGATACAGTTTCTGTAATAATCTCCAAAACATTTCAATTTCATCAGTTGTAAAATTATGAAACATATCTGCTAAAAAATAAGTCGATTTTTCTGAACAAGCAATTAACGCTTTTTTTCCTTCAGGAGTAATTTCCATATTGATCGAACGTTTATCTATTTTACTCGGCACAGTTTTAACATACCCTTTTTTCACAAGACTTGTAATCAACTTATTAGCGGTTTGCTTTGTTGTACCTAGCTTTTTCGCAATATTAATAAGGGTGGTGCTTTCAATTGGCAAATGCGCAATAGCAATTAAAGCCATATGTTGCCGGGAAGTTAATATCTCTAAATACTCATCCCCACGAGTTTGCACCTTATTGACAACCGAAAATAAAGTTGCGTAACTTTGCTGCATCGCATGCAGTTCTTTCATTATGAGATTAATATCCATATGTAGCTCCTCCCTATATTAGTCACCATGTTGACGAATACAGAATACCACGTTTCCAAAAAACATGTCAACATGGTGACTACTTTAAGTTACTTTACTTAATAAATAAAAAGCAGCAAAGGTATCTCCCCCTTGCTACTTAATCAAATGTAAGTTCTATTTCAATTATCTCTGACCGGCTGCCAAGTCTTAACGGTGGTCCCCAAAAACCAAATCCAGAAGAAACAATCGCATGAAATAAATCTCTCTGTACATATCCCCAATCTAATTCATACATTCTTCTAGTAATGATATGGTTCGGTGCCATTTGTCCTCTATGCGTATGTCCAGACAATAATACATCAACACCTGCTGCTTCAGCTTGCTTTAACTCAAATGGCTGATGATCCATTGCAATGACAGGAAGACTCTTATCTACATTGCTCATTAATTCCTCGAAACTTTTACGATCTCGGTCCGTCTTATCTTTTCTCCCTACAATATAAAACCAATCTTCAATTTTCACTACTTCATCTAATAATATATTTACATCAATTTTATTCATCTCTTGTAAAAATTCAGGAATCGCTCCGCCGTAATATTCATGATTTCCTAACACACCATATACACCAAGAGGAGCATGCATTTGTTTCATCACTTGTCCCATATTCTTTTTTATAAAATATTCTGGATGATCGTCAATAATATCTCCTGGTAAAAGTATAATATCCGGTTTCATATTATTTACATGATGAACCAATCTTTTAAGATGAGACATGCCAGATAGCTTACCAAAATGCATATCTGAAGCCATCGCGATTCGAAGTGCTTTACGACTGCTAACTTTTTTAGGTAGATGAATCTCGTATTTTCGTACGACTGGACTATACGCATTAAATGTTCCATATGCAAAAATAAACACAAAAGTAATGAGAACAATCGTTCCAATCCAAAAAATAGATTGCTCTTTCGGAAACGATAACCAATTTAAAATAAACACTGTTACATCCGCTATCGGTAATAGTATAACTGCATATTGTATAACCGCAAACCAATAAGAACCAATTGTTCTAAGTGGTGAAGTAAATTTCATCAATCGATCTAGAATATATGCGTATGATAATAGTCCAACTAGAATCGCATAATATCCCCAAGATTGAATATGAAAAGTCGTATGAATCCAAACCCAGCCGTTCCAGCCAATGTAAATCATTAACAGCGTATATAGAGTAAATAAAATAAAAATATTTACTACACTTTTCGTTTTCAAAGTATGCCTCCTCTTTTATATGTTTTATTTACGAATGTTTACATCATACACGAAATAAAATAAATATCCATTCAAACCATTGACAATTTTATTTTGACACAAAAATTTTTATAATTCCACTCATACGCCGCAAAACAAAAAGAGACTGATTCATAATTTTTACGAATCAATCTCTTTTTTTATTTCATATTTCAATTGGATGAATAAGCAGCAGAACTCAAATAACGTTCTTTTATAATTTGACGATGATGGAGTTCATGACCAGCAGTAATGCATGCCAATGCTCGAACAGTAACTTCAGAGTTATTCGCAAAACCTCTTTGTAACCAAGCTTCTTCATCTAAACTTTTAAGTAAATGCACAGTAGATTGGCGAACAATTGTTAAGTTCGCCAGAAGGTTTTGCATAGATTGCTTATCAAATGCTGCTCTAAGAACATACATATCATCATTGTATCCAGGAAGCGGTGCCGTTTCGCCTCTCGCTATAGAAAGAAGTCGATATGCCATAATACGTTCAGTATCCGCAATATGACCGATTACCTCTTTTATACTCCATTTATTAGGAGCGTATCGAAAATGTCCTTCACTATCAGAAATATCCTTCAATAAGAGGTTCGTCTCTTTCATTTGCTCTTCTAAAATATGTATGATATCTCCCTCTGGTACTAAGTTTATGTATGTTGAATAGTACGGGTTATATTCATTTGCTTCTGGTCTCTTTTGCATGTTTACCATCCTTTTTATTTTATCTTTATCATAAAATATTATCATATTAATCCGAAAAATTACAATTCTAAAACAATGATGTTAAAATGCTTTTCTTTTTAGACGGGCGAGAGCATCTGGTCATGCATAGAAACGGTCAGGGCCTTTTTTTTTGCCACATGCAAAGTTTAAAACAAAAGGAGCAAATAGCGATCATGTTTTATTCTGCATAGCAGCGACTTATATGTGGAAAAATTAAAATAGATTTATAGAGAACATTTTACTTTCTTCTCTTCTAATCTTGAAAATCAGCCACCCTACGAAAAAACTTTCTCAACCCTTAACCTATAGACTGCTCGATTATCAGCTGCTACCATAATAAGTGAGCTCCTAACGAGTTTCATTATCTAGCGAAAGGACCTGTTTCGGACACAGGTCCTTTTGCTTTTTATTTCATCTACTGGATGATGCTTTCAATAAAGTAAAGCGATTAGAATTTAGTAACATTTATGAAAGGCATATCCCCCCTATTCTTACTCTTTCGACAGAAAAGCAAATAATTTCTCAAACAAAAAAATTTAACAATTTGTGTTTAATATACAAAAAACTACACTAATGTTATAATTTTACTTAATAATATAACTAGAAAGAGATGAAGATAATGAAAGTATCCTATTGGAGCGGTAAAAAAGTACGGCTAAGGGCACCTCAAAAAGAAGACATTCATTTATTCGAATGCTTAGATGATGAAATACTTAAAAACCTCGATTCAATTGCTTTCCCACGAACGAAAGAACAAATCGAAGAGTGGATAGCCGACATATCAAAGGGTTCTTCTACTGACTGTGATGATTTTTATTGGATTGCTGAAGATCACAATAAGAACATAATCGGTACAATTGACGTTGCGAATTGCGATTCTAAAAATGGAACATTTGATTACGGTATATCTGTATTCCCTTCTCATAGAGGGAAAGGATACGCGCAAGATATGATTATAACTATACTAAAACATTACTTCTTCGAGCTTAGATATCAAAAAGCAACCGTTCAAATATATTCATTTAATACCGCTTCTATCAACCTTCATCGAAAACTTCAGTTTGTAGAGGAAGGCCGCTTAAGAAATATGATGTATACAAATGGCGCATTCTATGACGAAATCTATTTTGGAATTACGAAAGACGAATTCCAATCGTTATATTTCCCTAAATGAATTTTACTTAATCCCACTATTTTTTACGGAGAGATGCAATTTGAATAAGTTACAAAAATGCTCTAGAGTGTTTATAATGTTTTTTATCCTTCATATTATATTTCTCATATTTTCTCCGAATAGAATAGTAGGTAGGACTGCCATTCAAAGAGATGATATAAAATTACACGTATACGCACAAGCTACTACAGGAGCACCTCAAAAAATTAGTGAAAGTGATTTAGCCATACTAAAAGAAAAAGTGAAAAATACATATCCGAATGTAGATTCTAGAGACATTGAATTAAAGGGCAACACCCCGTTCCGGCATGTTGCTGATCCAGCGTACATAGGGGATTTTACTGTATACGGAAAAGTTATAGGCACAACTCGAAACGAAACAAGCGGTGAAAATACCGTGGCAGTTTTAAAAGTTTCTTATTCGGACATGCCTATGATTTGGTACCTTTTTCATTATGACTCATACATAACTAAGGTAACGCTATATGTACTACTACCAATTTTTCTGCTTGCATTAGTATTTAATATTATTTCTCTTCTGCCTAAAAATAGCTTTGATTAACGTTAAATATAAGCTACTCTACTGCTACTATTCACAAATGTAAAAACTAAAAAAGAACACATATTAAACATTGATGATATGTGTTCTTTTTCCTTAAGCCCGACTTGTGTGCTTTCCTTACTATCTACTCGTCAGTTTTATGTGACAATCTATTCAATAATTCTATTTTTAATATAAGGGAGTATAATAGAAATGAAATATAAATATACTTTTGAATTGCTTGATGATGAAATATTAATCATGAGGGTACCAAAGGAAATTAAACTTGTTGGAACCTTTTTATATGTTGAAGTTTCTGCATTTGGAGATTGGATTTTAGAAGAGATACATAGTGTTTTAAACGGGGAAAAAGATTATGGAGAAGTAAATGGCAACATTTGTGGTTTAGAAATTCGAAGAGATACAACTACTGTCTTAGACAATTTAGCTGAAGATGGTAAAGGTGAATTTTGTGAGATAGAAACGGTTGAATTAGTACATTTAATTAATATTTGGCTGGACAAACAAAAAGAGTTTAAAAAAGAGAAAACACAGGAGTAAAATAATTTAAAAGGCTGACTTCTGCATGAAGTCAACCTTATTTATTACTTTACATACCACCTACTATCTATAGCACGGATTTTTCGGACACCTGGCGAACCAAAATCCCGAAAACCTTCTCCGCCCCTAATAAAAATAGCCGGTATTTTTCACCAGCTATAATTTAAACGCTCAATTTGTAAAAGGAACTAGAAATACATATATCGTTAAAGCGGCAAACGGAATGCAAATCCAAATGTTTCTTGATAAATCAACTGGTAGGATTATATCAGCATTTCCAATTTATTAATAGGAGAATATATAACTATGAAATATAGCTATGAATTTAGTAAAGGACCTTTTGATATATTGCTTATTAACTTACCTGAAGAAATCGCTTTAGTTGGTGAGTTTTTAGGATCTGATGTTCATGGTAAAGAGTGGATAGAAGAACTTGATAAAGTTTTGAATAAAGAAATTGATTGTGCAAATTTTGGTGGAAACTCTTGTGATTTGGAAGTTAAACCAGATTTCACTACGATTACACATCGTTATGCAGATGATGAAGAGTACACTTGCAGAATTGAAACAATTGAATTAAAGAACTTAATATTAGTATGGTTAGAAGAGTATGAGAATTACTTACAAAACCGTGATTCCAACTAGTGTAAGGTATTTGTTAAATCCGATTCAATGTGATATGAGTCGAATTTACATTTTAATTTCTATATTTTGATAAAGAGTTATCCGCAAAAAAGACAGCAAGGGCACTATTCCTGCTGTCTTAAAAAGTATTTATAAATTTTCTGCAACGGCTAGTAAATAATATGATAATCCGATTTGCTGTTTTTCTAACATCTCTCTATGAAAATCATCTTGAAGGAAAAACTTTGTTTGATTCACGTAATCTTCTTTGCTAATTGTATGACCGTTTTTATTTAAAAACTTGAGATGCTGTTTAACGACATCATGTACACTCGAATCGTCATACTTAACTCCATTTCTTAAAAATTCAGCCATTCTATCTATGAAATTTTTTGCTTCAATAGCCATCTTATTCATATCATTCACATTAATGGAATCAGTATTAATGTCAAAATTATATTTTTCTTTTAAATGTGTTTTTTGCTTTTCAAGAGCATTTTTCCATTCTTCCTCTGTTTCAAATCCTTTAAACATTAGTTTATTGTCCATATTCTCACCTTTCTTTGTATATTCTAAAGATACTTTTATTGTTTCAATTAGCTGATGATACTTCTCAATTTTCTTTTCAAAAAGCATCATCTGTTTTTCTAAAGTACCGCTCCTATTTGATTCTTCGTCTAACAAATTTTTAATTTCTAACAACGAGATATCCAACTCTTTATAAAAAAGAATTTCCTGTAATCTATTTAATTCTTCTACACCATAATACCGATAGCCTGTTTCACCAATCTCATTAGGAATAAGCAAACCAACTTTATGATAGTGGTAAAGAGTCTTGATGGAAACGCCTGCTATAGCTGATAAATTTTTAACTGTAAATTTCATTATTTCCTCCTTTCAAAATTAACTATGAAGTATTACCTAAGGTTAGAGTCAAGATTTTTTTAGAAATTTATTTACACGATTTATTTAATTGCATTGGATATAACCACGTATTGGACATTTGAGAATGCAAGAGAGTACAACTATGCATATCCAGCACTATATCAATACATTGCTTGAGGAAGATCACTACTCTAAAGGAAGAATTAATTTAACATTTAATTTTATAGGGACACCATTAAAAAGAACGAAAACACTTAAACTTATAAAGAATAACCCAGCGATAAATAGTCATTTACGCAAAATATTTTATTTTACGATACAAAATTGCATCCATTGCATGTGTGAATAAGTTATTGAAAGTGGCTTTTCATCTTATTACACATAACATATCTTATGATTACGAAACAACTTCAACACCTTCGTAATCATGTGAAGCTAGTATAGAACATCTTTTACTCGGACCAAGTTAAAAAATGATGTTGACTATAATTCCGTATAACCCTTTTCTCCACCTAGGAATTTAAATCTATTCACACCGAATTTTTTAATTATATGTGCTTTTATCGCTTCAAAATCTTCACCAAAAGCAAGAATTGGATTCCTTGAAAAAGACATTTCTTCTTCTCCATCATAAATTCTAGCTGTTATTATTTCTTTACCAGAGTGAAACAGTATATTGACTCCTTTGTAATAATATTCGTAGTACCCCTCCTCGTCCTTCTCACTCTTGTCTTCGAACGGAATACATTCAATATAATAAATATTCCCACTAATATTTACTGATTCCATTTGACATTCCTCCCTTTTGTAAAATATGTATCATAAACCAGATCAACATCAATATACAGTAAATCCTTTACATAAAAAAAGACCCTGCAATTTTGCAGAGTCCAAAACTGAACAATATAAAGATATTTAATAGTATCAGAAATCAATGGTGGAATAGGCGTTCTTCCGAAGATACAACACGTGCCGCCCCTGAAAAATCAGACACTTTTATCTATTTCACCACAAACCTCGTCTTACTACATCCATCTTTCTTCTTCATTACTTCCAGCACTGCTGGCATTGCACTCTTCAGTTCTTGTACGTGCGAGATTACCCCAATGAAACGGCCTGATTTTTGAAGGTCAATTAAAGCATCTACCGCTTTCGTTAATGATTCTTCATCTAATGAACCGAAGCCTTCGTCAATGAACATTGTTTCAATTGAAATACCGCCTTCATATGATTGGATGATATCGGCCATACCGAGTGCTAGGCAAAGCGATGCGTTAAATTTTTCGCCGCCGGATAATGTTTTCACATCACGTGTTTGCCCTGTATAGGCATCATATACATCTAATCCTAAACCACTTTGACGATTTCGTTTTTCGACACGTTCACTTCGTTTTAAGTAAAACTGTCCGTTCGATAGTTTACGAAGTCGCTCATTGGCTACTTGAACAATTTGCTCTAAATATTCTATTAAAATGTAACGCTCAAATGAAATGCGACTTTCATTGTCACCTTTCATCACTTCATATAAATCAATGAGCTCTTGGAATGCTGTTTCTTCTTCATGAATTTGTTCATCAATGCGGCGAATATTTTCATGCAGATCGGCAATATATTCATTGGCACTTTTCGTACGCTGACGTTGTTCTTTTATAATATCAAGCTGAATTTCTAATTCTTTTAACTGTTCTTCTAATTGCGTTAACTCAATCCATTCTTTTCCACGGAGCGCCTCTGTTAATTCTTCAATTTGTTTTGTTAATACTTCGAGCGCTGAGTAATAAGATTGAATGTGTTGTTGTAAGCTCATTCGCTCTGCGTCTGATAATTTAGCTTCAGTGTATACTTGCTGACTCGCAAAACCACTTGCTTCAAGTTCTTTCATGAAACGTGCATATTGTTCTTCTTTTTTCTCAGTTCTTTGTATAAATTGTCGCTGCGCTTCCTTATACGCTGCTTCCACCCGAATTTTTTCACTCGTAGAGCGCTGAAATTCATCTTGTGCTCTTTGCCATGCTTCTTGCAGACGGTGAAGTAAAGAAGCTTTTGCTTCGTATGCTTGTTGCCACGCTTCTAATGTTTGCATCTCTGCTGGAATTTTTTCTTTGTCATTTTCATATGCTGTTCGCAATTGAATCAATTCTATTTCAGAGCGATGCAATTTTTCTTCTACATCACGTTTAGCCCCCTGCAATCTATCTAATTGTTCGTCTAGCTTTTGCAGCTGTGGTGAAAGTTGTTTACGTTCTTCTTCAGTCGCTTTTAATTCATTTACTTCTGCAGCTAATTGTTTTCCTTGCTGGATTAATGTTTGATACGCATCTCCTAGCTCTAGTGCAGCATATCCACGACTCTGCACTTCTTTACATAATTCTTCATATTGCCCTTTATAAAAATTACATTTTTCTTCTATTTGAACAAACTGCTTTTCAGCTTGTACTTTTTGTTCACGAAGACTATTTAACTGTTCTTCATCAATGGACAGTTCTTGTTCAGTCGCTTTATTCGGATGAGAAGTACTGCCACAAACCGGGCAAGGTTTACCATCATGTAAATGAATCGCTAACTGACCAGCTTGTTCGTTTAACCATGATTTCTCCAAAGCTTCATACGTTTGCTGAGCAGTATTCATCTGCTTTAAGGTACCTTTTCTTTCCTTCTCATATTTTTGCACTTCTTGCCATACTTGGTAAGTATCTTTTAATACTTTTGCATCTTCACGCATACGACTTAACTGCTCTGCTTTTGTTATATATTGCTCAAGCGCTTGTTCCATCTGTTTTAACTTAGCAGAAAGCTGTTGTTTTTGTGCACTACCGAATTCTTGCTGCTCCTCTAATTTGCTCATCTCAAGCTTAAATTGCTCCTTTTGCTTTTCTGACGCCGCTAATTTTAGTTGTTTATCAGCAAATGTGGCAATAACCTCTTTTAATTCTTCTAACATTTGAATGTTTCGCTTCGTTTCTTCACGGACTGTTTCATTGTTTTTTTCTTGTTCGTACTGCTGCTCTGCACGTTCATAAGCTAATACTAGTTGTTCTTGTTTAGCAGCCGTTTGTTTCATATATTGCTCAGCTTGCTCTGCACTTTGAACTGCTTCATCATACCACTGTTCAAACGGTAATAACCGGTTTGCTTGCTCAGCTTGTTTCAATTGTTGTTCTTTCACTACAATAGAAGGACGTTCTTGTCCTAATGAATCATAACGATTTTGTTTTGTTTGCAAATCTTGTAATCTATCATTCAAAGCTTTTGCTTCATGATAACCTGTTTCTGCTTCTTTTAATTGCTTTAACTGCATGGATTCTTGTTGTTCTAATTGCTTTGCTTGTTCTCCATAAAAAGCCATTTCTTGCCGAAGTGCTTCTACTACTTGATGTGTATTTACATGTTCTTGATTTACTAATATCTCAAGCAATGTACCGCCACGTATAGGAAGCTTGAAAACGTTACGAAAGTACAATTCACGTTCTTTTTGCTTTTCTTGCAGAACATCTTTCCATTCTTTACGCTTTTGATCTAATAACTCTCTCATTAATTTATATCGATCTGTTTTAAAAATGCGGCGTAAAATTTCCTCTTTATTTTCTGTTTCAGATGTTAACAGTTTACGAAATTCACCTTGTGGAAGCATCACAATTTGACTAAATTGATGCTTACTAAGACCAATTAAATCTTCCACTTTTTTGTTTACATCCGTCACGTGAAAACGATCTACACATGGAATTTGTTCGTTATCAACAACTTCATAAAATTCAATTGCATGGCCCGTAATCGTTTTATTTCCTTGCTTTTTATGTCCAAGTTGCCTCTTTATACAATAAGTTTTTTCTTTTAATTGGAATAATAATTCAACGCTTGTATATACGCTATCATCAGCAAATTGACTACGAAGCATACTCGTATCATTGCGTTCCTCTCCACTCGCCTCTCCGTACAGCGCATAACAAATCGCATCAAAAATCGTTGTTTTTCCTGCACCTGTATTTCCAGAAATCGCAAAGATTCGATGTTCGCCTAATTCTTTAAAATCAATCGTTTCTTGCTGCTTATATGGACCAAACGCTGTCATAATAAGTTTGATAGGTCTCATGCTCTCTCCCCCTCTCGTTCATGAACTGTCTTTAATACTTCTAAGAAGAGGCGTTCTTTTTCTTCTGATAACTCTGACCCTTTCATTTCTTTATAAAAAGCTTTCACAAGGGAAAGATCATCCATTCTATGACGTGAAGTGACTGCAATATTTTCATTTGCTAATTCTTTTCTTTGTATAACACGCTCTACATGCATTGCATTCGGATAAACAGAACGAATCTTTTCCATCGGCTGCAATACAGGATTTTCATCTAATAATTTTACAAATACATAGTCTTCGCAAACAGATTGTTTCAACAATTCATCAATTTTTGCCTCAACCATTCTCATTTTACGCTTTGGTGTTAACGATCGTTTCTCAAGTGTTACTTGTCCTGCTTCATTTAATTCAACAATGTAATACCCTTTTTTATGATGCTCTTCCGAAATAGAATAAGCGAGCGGAGAACCTGCATAGCGAATTGTCTCATTTCGTACATAATGCGCCTGATGTAGATGTCCGAGCGCTGTGTAATGAAAAGCATCAAAATAATGACTGTTTACATATTCTGCTCCGCCAATGGATAATGGTCTTTCAGCATCACTTGTATTTTCTTCTGCTTCCCCTGATGATGTTACAAAAGCATGTCCGATAAAGACATGACGCGCCTCTTTATCCATACTTTCCGATAACTCATTCATAAAAATACGCATCGCATCGTCATGACTACGAATGTCCTCATTTTTCATAACATGACGAACGATGCTCGGATCAACATATGGGATTAAATGAAAATGTACTTCTCCATATTCATCCTGCATAACAACAGGCTCATATGGATATTGAAATTGTCCGACGATGTGTAAGCCTTGTTTCTTCATTAAACTACTTCCAAAATGAATACGATCTGGACTATCATGATTTCCCGCTATCGCTAGTACTGGTGTTTGTAATTCAATTACAATTTTTTGTAATGTTTCATTTAACAAATCTACCGCTTCTGTCGGCGGGATGGCACGATCGTATAAGTCTCCTGCAATAATGACAGCATCTGGTTTTTCTTCTTTCACTGCTTGTATAAATTGTTCTAAAACATAGCGCTGATCTTCTGTCATATAAACACCATGTACAAGCTTTCCTAAATGCCAATCGGCTGTATGAAAAAATTTCATCTTTCCCTTCCTTTCTTTTCTATTAATTCACAGATTGAAGTGAAATAAGTTGATATAACAGCGTCGTTCTTCCCTCTGCCCATTCCACTTTCTTTACAACGGCACTTCCAACAAGCTCTTGTCTTGTTTTATACACCGGCAATATTTCATCAATAACAAATAAATGATATCCTTCTAACACTAACTGAAATATATTATCTTCTGTATGTAATCGTTTCTCGGTTTCATTTGTAGTAATCTTTGTATGCATTTCAAACTTCATGCAAAAACACCCCTTTTTTATGTCTCTATTTTCATAGTATAGTGGGTATTACTGATTGACAAGAGAATGAGTAAGAATGGTATGACTTCCCTAACGAAAACTCTCATTATTCATTTGTAGTATGAGAAAAGTGACAACAGAATATAAAGAAAAACTTTTATCATTATTCTTTCCAGTCCATACCCAACTATTTTATATTTCTAAAGGATTTATTTCTATCGATTTTTTATTTTCTTTTTATTACGGTATGTGAAATTAAATATTACTTTAAAATAAAAGTGCCATAAATGGCACTTTTATTTTTGTAAATAATCCTTCATTACAACGTACAACACAATGAATAATAACACTGTCATAAAAAACCATGAAAGAATTGCAACGTAATTATTTTCAGTTAATGCAAAACTAATTGCAATTGTTAAAATGAAAATTGGAAATACCAATCGTACTTTATCTCGCACAGTATCTTGCTCTGTATCTTCTTGATGAAAATAAAAAGTTAAACCAACCATAAGAGAAGACAAAATAATGACTGATAATAACAAAAGCCCTGGCATTCCAATCTCCCCTCCCTCTACTTTCTTAGGGTACATTAAGTAAACATTCTATATTTAGTAAAAATAAACTTATCAACAAACCTAAAAACGAAAATAAGACCAAAATATAGAAAACTCATTATATCAATTTATTAAAACCTTTATTATAAAAAATTGCAAATCATATCAATTAATCGTTAGAAGTTTTATTCCTTTTTCTTTTATAAAATCCTTCCCAAATATCTCTCCAAAAAACGCATTACTATTAAAGATTATGTCTATTTTCTACAGTATATTCATTTGCTCTTCATTTTAAAACAAAGAAAGACATGTGGTATTGCAGGATTAAAGAAAAAAAACAAGAAATTTATATATAAAAACGCAATTTCTCTGTTTTTTTACAAAATGTCTATTTGTTTATACACTGACACAACTTGTGAAAACAAACAGAGAATGATAAAGGAGGATATATTATGACTGATCAAGTTCTATTTTCAGTTAACAAAAATGGAGTAGCTACCATTACGTTAAATCGCCCAAAAGCATTAAACTCCATTTCTTATGAAATGATAGGACCAATTTCACAAAAATTGAAAGAATGGGAAATGGATGATCAAATTCATCTTGTCATTATAAAAGGCGCAGGTACGAAGGGACTTTGTGCCGGTGGTGACATTAAGACTCTTTACGAAGCTCGTTTACATGACTCTGCCCTGCAAAAAGCCGAGCAATTTTTTGAAGATGAATTCCAATTAGATATGCTCGTTTATAAGTTTCCTAAACCAATTGTCGCGTGTTTAGATGGCTTTGTTATGGGCGGAGGAGTTGGGCTCACTTACGGAGCTAGTCATAGAATTGTAACTGAGCGAACAAAGTGGGCGATGCCAGAAATGAATATCGGCTTTTTCCCTGATGTCGGATCTGCTTACTTTTTAAATAAAGCGCCGGGCTATATAGGACGTTACTTAGCATTAACAGCTTCTGTCATTAAAGCCCCTGATGTACTATATATAAATGCTGCAGAATTTTACATGACAAGCGAAAAATTGAATGCTCTTCTTACTCATATTGAACAAGTAGATTGGCATGCAAAAGATATCCATACATCATTAACAGAGCTAATCAATGACTATTCTGAGCTTCCTACTACCGAAAGTGAACTATCATCGTTCCAATCAAATATTGATAGGCATTTTTCTTATTACACTGTTGAAGAAATTATCCATTCTTTAGAAAAAGATGCAAGCCATTTTGCAACGCACACAAAAGAAACAATGTTGTCAAAATCACCTTTCTCTTTAAAGATAACTTTAAAACAATTTATTGATGGAGAAGAAAAAACATTAGAAGAGTGCTTTGCTACTGATCTTGTACTCGCTAAAAATTTTCTGAAACATGAAGATTTTTTCGAAGGAATACGCTCTGTTGTCATTGATAAGGACCAAAACCCTCAATATAAATATAAGCAATTAGAGGATGTTTCAGACGAGGTTGTGAACAGCTTTTTCAGCCTTCTAAGAAGCTAATTATATCAAGTGAAACTTATACATTTTATTTCAAATAAAAAGTGTCCAATACCATGGACACTTTTTTACATTCTTCTTAAAACCAGCGTTCTGTCACTACTTTTTTACGTGTATAAAATTGTACACCATCTTTTCCATTTGTACCTAAGTCACCGTAGAAAGAAGCTTTATTTCCTGCAAATGCGAAAAATGCCATTGGAGCTGGAACGTTTACGTTTACGCCAATCATCCCTGCATCAATATTATCACGGAATGTTTGTGCGTGTTTACCACTTGACGTATAAATGACTGCACCATTTGCAAATTTTGATTGGTTTGTAAGCTTAATTCCTTCTTCTAGATCCTTTACTCTCACAATGCTTAATACTGGAGCAAAAATTTCATCTTGCCAAATTTTCATATCTTGATTCACACCATCAAAGATTGTTGCTCCAACGAAATACCCTTCGCGGACTTCTTCATTAATTTTACGGCCATCTACTAATAAAGTAGCTCCATCTGCTACACCGCTATTAATATAGCCTAGTACACGCTCTTTATGAGATTCACGAATTAATGGACCTACATAATTCTCTTCATGGAAACCATCACCGACTTTTAATTTACGCGTTTCTGATACAAGAACATCAATGAATTCATCAGCAATTTCATCAACTACCGCTACAACAGAGCATGCCATGCAGCGCTCTCCACTGCTCGCAAATGCAGAACCAATGACACCTTGTACTGTCTTTTCAATATTGCAGTCCGGCATAACAATTGCATGGTTTTTCGCTCCTGCAAGTGCTTGTACTCGTTTTCCATATTTTGTTCCTGTTTCGTATACATAGCGTGCAACTGGCTCAGATCCAACAAATGAAACAGCTTGAATATCTTTATTTTCTAAAATGCTATTTACAACATCTTTTCCACCTTGTACTAAGTTTAAAACCCCTTTCGGGAAGCCCGCTTCATAGAATAATTCTACTAGTTTTTCTGCTAAAAGCGGCGTTCTTTCAGATGTTTTTAATACAAATGTATTACCGCAAGCGATTGCTAATGGGAACATCCATAGTGGAATCATCATTGGGAAGTTGAACGGCGTAATACCGGCAACAACTCCAATTGGGTATCTCCAAATTGAACCATCGATTCCACCTGCAATATTTGGAAGTGCTTGCCCCATCATTAAATTTGGTGTTGATGTTGCCAGTTCTACAGCTTCAATTCCTCGCTGCACTTCGCCAGTTGCATCTTTTAATGTTTTACCATTTTCTAATGTAATAATGTTTGCAAGCTCATCTTTGTTTTCTTGTAAAAGTTGTAAATATTTATATAACTGTCTTGAGCGATTTGGAACTGGTACTTTAGACCATGTTTCATATGCTGCTTTTGCAGCTTCAACAGCACGATCCACATCTTCTTTTGGAGAAAGTGGAACATAAGCAATTATTTTCCCAGTCGCAGGATTCGGAACAGCTTCCACTTCTGTGCCAGTAGATTCTACCCATTCACCATTAATATGATTTTTCACGCGTTTAATTTCTGTTGTGATCATTGTATTCGCTCCTTTTTATTTTTTATATTTGCTAGTATTCATTGTTATTTATGACTAGAGGTTAATTGTTCACTTACCTTTTGATATAAAGCAGCCATGTCTTTTTCACCATATCCTGCTTTACCAGCTTCATCATACAAATTCAAAAGCATTTCACTTACTGGTAAGTGAAGCTCACTTTCTTTTGCTAAATCAACTGCAAATCCTAAGTCTTTCTTTAGTAGATTTACAGTAAATCCTGGTTCATAGTTTTCTGGCGCAATAAAGCTTTTATAATTGCGCTCATAAATTCTACTTTGTCCATAACTCACATTTAAAATATCAAACATTTTATCTAAATCCATATTGTTTTTCTTTGCTAATGTCAGAGCTTCACTAACACCCGCTGTATAAAAACCAATTAATAAGTTATTAATCAATTTTACAGTCGTACCACTATCAATTTTCTCACTCACATGAAATATATTTGCTCCCAATACTTCCATCTCTGGTAAACCTTTTTCATATACTTCTTTTGGTCCACCAACCATAAAAGTTAATGTGCGGTTTTCCGCTCCAATCACTCCGCCGCTAACCGGTGCAGCCAAGAAATCAACTTTTTTATCCTTCGCAGCATCTGCCAATCTTTTATTTAGTTGTGGAGCTACTGTGCTTGTATCAATTAAAACAACATTCGAATGACTATTCTCAATTAAACCTTCTTCTCCAAAATAAACAGCTTCAACAGCTCGCGGTGACGGTAAACTTGTAAAAATCAAATCACATGTTTCTGCTAATTTTCTAATTGATAAACCGATGATTCCTCCTTCTTTCTCGAAGGAAGCTTCAGCCACTTTATTTAAATCGACTCCATATACCGTATAATTTGATTTAACTAAATTTTTAGACATCGGAAGACCCATATTACCTAAGCCGATAAAACCAATCTTTTTCATACTGCTCTCCTCCTATTTAAACAATATATTTCCCGCGATTTATAATCGTCTTTGCGATTTCTCTCTTTTTCGTAAACAAGTTCGTGTATAGAGGTACTGACAGTTGACGAATTTCATCTAGAATGGCGTTTCTAGTTTGCTCTTCTTGCACCGCTGCAGAAAGAAGAACAATTGCTGCTGATTCTACTTTTCGATATCCTTCTTCACAAAGCACATCCGTTATAAACTGTTTTGTACATTCTTTTTCTTCACCATTTTTACTTATCGCTTTCTTTGTACGTAAAAATGCCGATTCCATTACATATACATCTTTCAACATGTCTGCTAACACGCGTGAATATTCTTGTTCTTGTTCGATTTTTAATTCAGGAGTTTGAGATAGCGTTTTCAAAGATTTCTTCAATAATTGTTTCGATAATAAAATATAACGATGATTTCGTTCTACATTTTCAAATTTATCTTTATCTACTTGGTCCCCTAGTTGTTTCGTTTGTTTCATTAACATTTTCGCAACTGTTAAGCGGTTAATTTCATTCGTTCCTTCAAATATACGGCTAATTCTAGCATCGCGATATAATCGTTCTACTTCATATTCTTGCATATAACCATAACCACCATGAATTTGTACCGCTTCATCCACAATGTTTCCAAGTGTTTCTGAAGCATTCACTTTGTTGATCGCACACTCCATTGCAAATTGAGACATTTTCTGCATAATACCTTCATCACTCGCATGAATTGCTTCATCAATTACGCCTGCTGTTCGATAAGCTGCGCTCTCTGCACCGTATGTAGCGATAATCATATTTGCAATTTTCTCTTGAATCATCGTGAAATCAACTAATTCTGTTTGAAACTGTTTTCGTTCTTTTCCGTATTGAACAGATAAGCCAATTGCTTGCTTTGCTGTTCCAATATTTCCGAAAGCAAGTTTCAATCTAGCAAAATTGAGAATATTAAGAGCTACGTGATGTCCCTTTCCTACTTCCCCTAGTACATTTTCAGCAGGTATGATGACATCCTCTAAAATCAGTGTCGCAGTTGAAGAACCTTTAATACCCATTTTCTTTTCTTCTAGGCCAATCGAAACGCCTTCACATGTTCTTTCGACAATAAATGCTGTCATTCCTTTATTTGTCTTTGCAAACACAACATATACATCAGCCATATGAGCATTTGTAATCCACTGTTTTTCACCATTTAATGTCCAAGCTGTTCCTTCTTCGTTTAAGACAGCACTTGTTTTTGCACTTAATGCATCAGATCCAGCATTAGGTTCTGTTAAAGCATAAGCTCCAATCCATTCGCCTGATGCAATTTTAGGTAAGTATTTTTCCTTCTGATCTTTTGTTCCGTAGTATATATATGGCAGCGTTCCTACTCCAGCATGAATATTAAAAGAAACACTAAAGGCTCCTGCATATCCCATCTTTTCCGCCACAAGTCCAGAAACTGCTTTCCCTAATTCAAATCCACCATATTCTTCGGGAACCTCTATACTCAACAATCCAAGTTCTCCAGCCTTTTCAAACAACCTGCGGGAAACTTGATAATTGTGCTGCTCGATATTTTCAATTTGAGGAACAATTTCCTGTTTCACAAATTGTTCTGTTGTTTTTGCGATTAAATCTTCATCACCTGAAAAATCCTCAGGTGTAAAAAAGATTGTATTAAGCTTCTGATTCAGCGAAAAAAATTCTTCCCATTGCAACTTTGTTTTCTCCATCTGTATCCCCCTATCATTTCAGTCTTCATTTTATTTATATGCAAAATCTATGCCAATCTAAAAATTGATAGAACAAGGGCAAAATGAAAAGAAAACGTAAAACTGTCTAGACAGTTTTACACTTGATATAACAATTGTTTAGATTTTGAATCTTGACAATTTATTATAAAGGGTCGCCCTAGAAATCCCTAACAATGCCGCTGCTTTTGACTTATTTCCTTTTGCTTCTTTTAAAACGCGTTCAATTAATCCTCTTTCTTCCTCTTCACGCACCACTTTCATTGCTTCTTGTTTTGCTGGTAAAGACTGAATCATAGGTACTAATTTCTTCTGCTCCATATCCCGGTAATAAAATTCTTCTGGTAAATCCTTAGCCCGTATATGTGCATCATCTGATAGTGCAAATAGCCTTTCTAACACATTGATTAATTCCCTGACATTACCCGGCCAATTATAATGGAACATAAGGCGTAATACTTCTTTATCAAGTGTCTTTTCTTCGGCACCATACATTTGACATAACTTTTGTAAATGTTCTTCAACAATGAGTGGTATATCTTGTTTTCGAAAGCGAAGCGGTGGAATATGAATCGGAATAACATGAAGACGATGATATAAATCCTCTCTAAAGGTACCTTCTCTAACCATTTGTTTTAAATCTTTATTTGTCGCTGTGATTAGCCTGAAATCAACAGGAATTGGATGTGTACCTCCTATTCTTTCTATTTCCCTTTCTTGTAAAACACGTAAAATTTTTACTTGCGTTAATAGTGACATATCGCCAATCTCGTCTAAAAATAATGTTCCATGATTTGAAAGTTCAAATTTCCCTGCCTTCCCATTCTTTTTCGCACCTGTAAAAGCACCTTCTGCATAACCAAACAATTCAGATTCTAGTAAATTATCAGGAATAGCAGCACAGTTCACACTAATAAATGGACCGTTTTTTGTTATACCGGTATCATGTATTGCACGTGCAAATTGCTCTTTACCAACACCGCTTTCTCCAGTAATTAATACGGATGCTTTTGATCCAGCTGCTTTTCGAGCCATTTTTTTCGTTTCAGAAATTGTTTGACTTTCTCCAAGAATATCTTCAAATCGAATCTGCTTCTTTTTCGGTTTAGAAAACGTTGGTTTGATTGCCCTATCCTTTTGATCAAATCGTTCTAGTATTTTATAAATATCTGAAATCCCTTCATGAATAAGCATCCCTACAGCACCTATCACTCTTCCCTGCTTCCAAATTGGCATCCGGTGCACAACTAGATTCTGTCCTTGCAGACGGTGCACTTGATTTCTTTCTGGTACTCCTGTTTTTAATACAACTGGAAGCCGCGTATTCTCAATTACATTTTCAGCGTGCTGCCCTATTGCTTCTTCCTTCGTAACACCGACAAAACGACTGTACGTATCATTGAACATTTGGATAACTCCATTTTCATCCACAATTGCAATACCTTCGTATGCAGTATCAAAACAAAGTTTAAACCATTCTATCATTTGATGTGCACATTCGATTTCTTGAACCAAATCTTTATGAAAGGCTAATAATTCCTTATTACTGAACACTCCTTTAAGCTCTCTGTTTTCTTCGCAAGTAACGTAAAGTGGAATATTCTCTAACTCGCTTAATGAAAACTCTTCCCTTACGTTATAGAAAAAATGTCTCAGTATAGTGACAATCGGTTCATCCCACTCTGAATGATCCTCTAACCACTTTACACAATCAATTAGTTTCACAACTCCAATCACATGATTATTTTCTAAAACAGGGAGTTCTGCGCTCTCTGATTCAGCTAGTATTCGTAATGCTTCTCGAATTGTATTATCTTTCCTCAAAATGTACGGGTCCTGCTTCATCCAATTTCGAACAGATTCATATTTTGCAGCCATCATAACTGAATTTCCCTTCCTTTAGAATGTCTATACTCCTCTTTTCCTATCTGCATAACATGCTAATGCTTTTCTACCGTGAAAAAAATATTATGATAAAATGCAACTACACAAACGAGGATTTCGTTTCTTTTTCGTCAAAAAACTTTTATCAATCTCATTCTTACTATCCGTTAATATGACAAAAAAGCGATGATTCATTTCACATCAAGCAGGTGTTTTTGCTAAAAATGTGTATCATCGCTTTCTTATTTTATCTCGCTATTTTGGGGCAGTAAGACCCTCATCCCCACGATTCAGAATAGAGTGAGGAAGATAGATGGGCGACAACTGCTGGCATGCACCTGATTGGTTCAACTAACTAGCAGTAAGGGGATGCCTCCACTGCTGGAAGTTTCACTTCATCTATTGTCCTTCAGATAAAATTGTTTTTGCAATTCCCTTATCTAACTCCTCAAAGTCATGATAAGAAATTGTTTCATATAATTCACTTCTTGTTTGCATATCAGAAAGCCCTTCTTTTTGCGATCCTTCTTCTTTTATGAGCTGAAAAATACGCTCATAAGCTTTTGCTGCTACGCGAAGAGAAGTCACTGGATATATAACCATTTGATAACCGATATTAGCGAATTCTTCGGCAGTATAATACGGTGTTTTCCCAAATTCAGTCATATTAGCAAGTAAAGGTACCGTTACTTTTTTTGTAAATAAACGAAATTCTTCTTCTGACTGCAAAGCTTCTGGGAAAATAGCATCTGCACCCGCTTCTATGTAAGCAATTGCTCGCTCAATCGATGCATCTAATCCTTCAACCGCACGAGCATCCGTACGAGCTACAACAACCATCGATGGTGCTACTTCTTTTATAACTTTAATTTTTTGTTGCATTTCTTCAATAGAAACAAGTTTTTTCCCATTTAAATGTCCACATTTTTTAGGGAGTTGCTGATCTTCGATTTGAACAGCAGCTACATTTGCTTCCATCATTTCTACAGCAGTTCTTGCTACATTTAACACTCCACCAAACCCTGTATCAATATCGACAAGAAGAGGTAAATCCGTTGCTCTAACAAGATCTCTTGCTCTTTCAGCCACTTCAGTAGATGTTACAATACCTAAATCTGGTAAACCCTTACTTGCTGTATAAGCAGCTCCTGATAAATAAAGAGCTGAAAATCCAGCATTTTTTGCAACAAGAGCAGCCATCGCATCATGCGCACCAGGAATTTGCAAGATTTCAGGTGCTTCTACTAAAGTTCGGAATCGATTGGCAAGTTCTTCTTGTGTTGACTGTTTATTTACAACCCAAGCCATTCTTATTCCCCCTATACTTAAATTAAGAAAAGATCTACAAATTCATTTACATTCATATTTTCTAATTTTTCTTCGTTCAAACAAGTCTCATGAATTTTTTCTTGTTGTTTATTGGAATAATGAACAGCCATATTTGCAGAGAACTTTTGAACAACCTTTGGAATCGCTTCGTCTCTACGGAAACGGTGACCTAATGGATATTCACATTCTACATTTTCTGTTACAGTACCATCTTTAAAATGAATTTGAACAGCGTTGGCGATTGAGCGCTTGTTCGGATCAAGATAATCTAAACTGTATTGTTTATTTTCAACAACAACCATCTTATTTCGTAATTCATCTACACGAGGGTCAGAAGCTACTTCATCCTCATAATCATCTGCAACAATGTCACCTTTTAATAAACCGATTGCAGTAATGTATTGCAAGCAATGATCTCGGTCAGCTGGGTTATTTAATGGACCCTCTTTATCAATAATACGAACTGCTGATTCATGTGTCGTAATGGTAATACGGTCAATTTCATCTAATCGTTCTTTCACTTCTGGATGTAATTTCACTGCACATTCTGCAGCTGTTTGAGCATGGAATTCTGCTGGATATGATACTTTAAATAATACATTTTCCATTACATAAGAATCTAAAGGTCTTGCTAATTTTAGTTCTTGCTTATTAAACAATACATCTTGGAATCCCCATCCTGGTGCAGATAATGCTGTTGGGTAACCCATTTCACCTTTTAATGCAGTAAGTGCAAGATGAACACCACGGCTTGTCGCATCCCCAGCTGCCCATGACTTACGTGAACCTGTATTTGGAGCATGACGATATGTACGAAGACTAGAGTTATCAATCCATGCATGAGACAATGCATTAAAGATTTCTTCACGTGTGCCACCAAGCATTTTCGTAACAACTGCTGTTGTCGCTACTTTTACGTATAACACATGGTCAAGACCGACGCGGTTTAAACTATTTTCTAATGCAAGTACACCTTGGATTTCATGTGCTTTAACCATCATTTCAAGTACATCTCTTACTTTTAATGGTTCTTTTCCTTCTGAAATACGAACGCGGCTCACATAATCTGCAACAGCTAAAATTCCACCTAAATTATCAGACGGATGCCCCCATTCAGCCGCAAGCCACGTATCATTATAATCTAACCAACGAATCATACATCCGATATTAAAGGCACCGCGTACTGGATCAAGTACAAATGATGTTCCCGGTACACGTGTACCATTTGGCACAACAGTTCCTGGTACGACAGGTCCTAGTAATTTCGTACACTCTGGATATTGCAGTGCTAAAATCCCACATCCAAGCGTATCAAGCAACACATAGCGTGCTGTACTGAATGCTTCTGAGCTTGTAATCTCTTTATTTAATACATAATCCGTAATCTCTTCTAAAATTGCATCTTTTTGTTTAATTTCATTTGTTTTAATCACGCTATTCTTCCCTTTCTATCGAAAATTCGTTATTATTAAGAATGGGTGTCGGTCAAACACCCATCTGGCGGGCGGCCTTAACAACTCCCCAGTTGTTTTTATTTGCTAAGCACATGTCGCTCGCCGATATAATTTACACGTGGGCGAAACAAGCGATTATTTGTATGTTGCTCAATCACATGCGCACATAAGCCTACCGTTCTTGAACTGAAAAAGATTGGTGTATATAGTTGAATTGGAATACCTAACATCCAATAGACTGGAGCAGCATAATAATCTAGGTTTGGATAGATTCCTTTTTCCTTCTCCATAATCTTTTCTCCAGCTTCACACATTTCATATAATGTATAATCGCCTTTCACATCACATAACTGTTTTAATGCTTCTTTCATCATAAGCGCTCTTGGATCGATCTTCTTCATGTAGACGCGATGTCCAAATCCCATGATTTTTTCTTTGTTATACAGTTTCTTTTGCAATAATTCTTCGAATTTTCCGACAGTACCTGCTTCAAGCAGCATGTACATCACTGCCTCATTTGCGCCTCCATGTAAATTACCTTTTAAAGAAGCAACTGCTCCAGTTAAGGCACCATACAAGTCTGATTGTGTCGACGCAATTACTCTAGCCGTAAAAGTAGAGTTAGGCATTTCATGTTCACTATACAGAACAAGTGATCGATCAAATATTTTTTCTTCTAATTCAGAAGGCTTCTTACCCGTAAGCATATGGAAGAAGTTTGCACTATAAGATAATTCTTGAATCGGTTCAATTGGTTCTTCATTATTTAAAATTCGATAGCTATTCGCTACTATATTCGGCACCTTACTTAACAATTTATAAGCACGCTTTTTATTTACATCTAATGAGCGATCATCAATTTCATTGTCATAACCAGATAGCGCCGAAATTCCTGTACGCAATCCATCCATTGGATGCGTTTGTTTTGGCAATGCTTTTAAGACATCAAAAACACCAACAGGAACTTCATATTCATGCTTTAACGTTTCTTCCAATGCCGCTTTTTCATCTGAATTAGGAAGTTTCTCCTCTAATAAAAGATGAACAATATCTAAATAGCTTTTCGTTTTAGATAACTCAATCAAGTCATAACCTTGAATAACGATTTCTCCTTTTTTTGTATCAAGAAAAGAAATCTTCGTCTCTGCTGCAATTACCCCTTCAAGTCCTGGAAAAAATTTTCCTTCAGCTCCCATTTTGTTTTCCTCCAATCCAAATAGATCTTCGTTTACACTTCTGTAAGCCTTTCCAAGATTGCACAAATATATTTTCCTCACGATTCTCTATTTTAACTGCTCTCAAAGAATATGAGGTTAGCAGCGTACAAGGTTTTTCTATGTTTAGATTGTTCATAATGGTACTTTTGAAAGGATTGAGAAAATAAGCAAATGTTCCAAACAAAGAATCTCTCATAAGCTTCATATTTATTAATGATTTACGACAATAAAAAATAACTTTCAAAGAAGCTGTTACCATACGAAGAAGCACTTATCTTCGTAAATTTGCACCTCCTCTCCACGCAGACTTTGATATGTAAAACAAACAAGAATCACATCACTCTTAAATACAGTTACAAGACAATATTTTGTCTAATCGACCCCTGTATTAAGAAGATAGAACAAACACTTTATCTTCACCCGTTTTACACTCATTTTATTTTCTATTAAAATATATCAGACTTTTTAGAAGATTACAATTTATTTTATTTTCGTTATCTTTAGATATATAAACGATTTATTTTTCTAATAAAAAAAGAATAGCAATACGCTATCCCTTTCATACATTTTATATTCATATAGTTTATTTCAGCCATGATCCAACAATCGGATATTGAAAATGTCGATCATTCAATGCACGAACAATACCAATAATTGGAGTAATTAAAGCCATTAGTCCAAAAATAATTAAAAATGGAATTCCAATTAATACCCAAGAGAAAAATGCTGAAATACCAATTAATACGCCGATGACAAAGTGAAATATGACTGCTTGTAATGATAAATTTTTAATTTCTCGATCTGAACTCACAAGAAATATAATAAAAGGAACTAATACAGGTGCAAACCAAGTACTAGCATGAATAAATATTTTCAGTCCTTTATGCTCCATTTAAAAATCACTCCTTTTTTCTTTGTTTTTTCTTTGTTATGTAATATTTTATATAATAACTAATACTATGTGCATGAGGCCCGAGACTGATTTATACTCATCCAAAAGTTCCACTTATTTAGCCATTTTTAATGCTCCTACTCCAGAAGTTATTTTTGGATCGGACATGTTAAGATTAACACCCGCAAATATTATGGCCCATACTTATTGTCTCGATGAGCAACAATGGAAACAAACTGTATCTCCTATTCAATCTACTACTGTAATCGGTCCTCCTAAAGATTGTAACCCAAGTCAAAATCGAAATGCATTTCAGCATATACCTAATCAAAACCAAGTACACGCCGAGCATTCACCTTATTATTACCAACAACATCAAATTCCATTTCTCCATTGGGAATATTAATATAACACCCCACTTAAATAATACCCTTGATAACTCATAGGTTTCTTTTTATATAGCTTAGAACGAAAAAATGCCTTTATACGTTCCGTTCTTTTTTTAACAAGGTAAGGTTATAATTATGAAATTTTTTCATTGCTTTTGGATAACTATATTTTTTTATGAGATCATATGTTTCTTCTTGTTTATCTTCTAAAAGTAACTGTTTCATTTGTAAAATATAATGAACTGACTCGGATATTCTCTTTTTCATCTCTGCTTGATCTTTTGTAAACCCTCCATGTCCTGGTATTAGGAGACTAATATCATATTTGTCTATTATAGATTCTAATTTTTGTAGAGTTGATAAATAGTCATCACTGTTATGATAAATATAAGGAAACTCTATATTTGATAAGTAGTCACCAGCTATTACGATACCGAGAGGCTCGAGAACTGTAATAATGCCATCTTCAGTATGACCTGGAGCTTGATAAAAATGAAATTTCATATCACCTATTTCTAATTCCTCATATTCCTTACTAATAGAAATATCTACATTTGGAAACTTTATTTCATACTCTCTTGTTAAGTAATATGAATCATCAAAATCTCGAATACTATCGATAATTGATTGCTTATTCGGGCAATCTTTTAATTTTTTACTTGCAATTACTTTAGCATACAAAAATGCACCATACCCTAAAATATGATCAAAATCGGAATGTGTAAAAAGTAAGTAAACGTCTTTATCTTGTTTATTTTTATAAACATAGTTCTGAATTTCATTCACTTCATTCGGTAGCCAAGTTGGATCTATTACTAATACCAATTCATCAGTTTCTATAACAACCGAATTAGTTTGATACATAGCACTTTGAAAGATAGTTATGTAATGATCTTTATACTGAATCATTGCCTTATGCCTCCACTCTAGTTTCTCCCCTTGCATTGAAAAGATTTAAGTATATATCTCTAAAATCAAAAGGAAATTTTTACAAAAACTATATAGAAAGAATATCACTCTTTTTGTTTGTAGGCTATGAGATTTTTTATCAAAAACACCACCTTCCTTACGCTTTGGATTGTTTTTCACGATATTTACCTTGATGTATATTACGTATTACAGATACAATACTTTTAAATAAGTCTCATCACACCATGTTTTTGAATTGAAATCTTCAGCTATAATGCGTTGGCTTCCGTCATTTAGACACTCTATCCAAACGCCATAACCAGATAATACTTCTTTATTTTTTTCAATACATCTACATTCCATTCAATAGAATCGTAGTCCCCTAAATGAATGCAACAAGACTCTAGGCCTATCGACCAATCTAACTGATTAAAAATTGTTCACATTTTATTCAAATATTTGAACAATGAATATTTATTCTTTTTCTGCATAAATAGTTCTCCTTTTCGCATAGGAAAAACTTTCAATTTTTGACAAATTTCCAAACAACGATTTATTATACAAAATTTGAGAAAAATGGAGATTTTCCTCAAATTTTGTCTTTTCATATATATTTACAGTCCATATACACTCCATATAGACTGTTAGGTGTAAGAACAATCTTACAAAAAATTAGAAAAGGAGAAAAAAGAAAATGAAAAATTTCGCAAAGGTTACTTTAGCAACATTTATCGGATTTTGTGGCATTGGTGCTTTTTCACAAACGGAGAGTGTAAACGCAGCAGGATTAGATGTCACTTCTCAAGATTCTTTGAATGTAAATACTTCCACTGCCATAAACAAACAATCCATTATACCTGAACCAAAAACAATTAAGCACCATCATGTAAAGTATGAAAAAAGAAAGTACCAATCTGCTGAAAATCTCCCTAAAGAAATCTATTACTCTTCAGAAGGGTTTAAAGGATTTATTTCCGCAGTGACCATTATGGATACTGAAGACTATTTCATAGCTTGTTATTCCGGCACTGTCATTCGCTGTTAAATAGAAAGTAATATATAATATGAAAAATAAAGAATCTGTTTACTATAATAAAAAAAGCCAAAAAATCAATTGATTTGATTTCATGGCCTATTAAATAATAAGATAACATTAAAAATAACACTTTAACATTACCTTTCCCATAATCAATTATATAATAGAAAGAAAATTCTTTCAATTAAAAGACACTCATGTAGTGTCTTTTTTTATCAAAAAAGACTCCGCTATATAGCAAAACTACTTTTTACAATATGATAGTATCTCTAATCGAAAGTTCTCACAACTTTGTTTCATACATTACATAAAGTGAAACTTCCATCAGTGGAGAGTTTTTCATCTCCCACTGATGGTTAGCCCACCCAATCGAGCTTTTACGGGCAGTTATCCCCCACCTATCTTCTTTAGAAATGCGGAAGCGACTCGCACGCCAACGTTTCTCTATGAATCTTAAGGTGAAGGTCTTACTTCCCGCGAATAGCGGGATAAAAGTTAAGAAGAAAATTATATACGTTAAAAAGATTTAAGAACTACTTTATTTGGTATATAAAAAAATTACCCAGCCCAAAAAGAAGCTGGGTTTTATCATTCTAAAACGTAAATACACAAAAAACTTACTTTATAATTCGTCAAGTAAAAATTTATGTAAAATTACTATTTGAAATTTGTTATACTAAACATTGAAATTCTGATACATAGGAGGCTAATTATGGCAACAGAAGAAAGAAATAAGCAGCAACAAGAAAAGAAAAAGCGTTTTGGCTGTGGCTGTTTCGGATGCCTTGGTATTATTATTCTATTATTAATTTTAATAGGTTCTTGTTCCAACGGCTCCAAGGATGATAGCAAAGAAAAAGTAAAAGAAACTACAATTGTTAAACAAGATGAAGGACGAAAACAAGAAGAATTGAAAAAACAACAAGAAGAAGAACAAAAGAAACAACAGGAATTGAAAAAACAAGAAGAACAGAAAAAACAACAAGAGCAACAGGCTAAATCTGAACAAAAACAAACACAAAGTACAACTTCTCAATCTAAACCAGAACCTAAATCTTCACAGAGCGGATCTTGTAGTATTAAAGGGAATAAAAACAGTAAAGGTGAAAAAATTTATCATATGCCCGGACAGCAATTTTATGATAAAACCAATGCAGAAGAAATGTTTTGCTCAGAAGCAGACGCACAAGCTGCAGGGTATAGAAAATCAAAAAAATAGTAATAAAACCGGCTCCATAAAGGAGCCGATTTCTTTTTATCTAATCCATTTTACGTAACTTTCGTCAAAATACATCCAACCTACTATTTTGAGTAGACCCTCTTTTGTCGGAAAAATAGATTATTTCCTCTATAATGATAGTGAAAAGTATCTATACTAAATCTTCCGGATAATGTTTCTCAATTTACTATATATTCCATTGATGTTAAATTTGATTTGAAAAAGATTTCTTTTTCATTCGTCCCTTTTCGAACCTCGAAAGCAATAAGATAGATGGCGGCACTCCTAGGAGTGTCTTTTTTTCACAACATCATATTGATTCTAATAAGAAATCCTTACAATATTTTTTGTTATTAATTAATATATTATATTATACAGAATTTTTTATACGGTAAATAAGAACAATTCTGAGAAAACATACGCAATAAACCAAGAATGTATATATTCTTGCATAAAGCTTTTAAAAGAGAAAAAGGTCTAATCCTTGTTGAACATAGAGTTAGTCTTTGTGTTTACTGTATATAATGACATGTTATGTAAACTTCACATGTATGTGCTATTCATACCTATTATTTTTGGATTAAACCAATCTATCAAAACAAAGAAAAAGTCGCTGCACCTCCAATTGTTAAACTGTGTCTAACAATTGGAGGTGCACTTCACTCTAAACAATGACTTTTTCTTCCTTGTTTTGATGCCATCTATGAAGTGTACCGATATTATCACTATTTATGGTGTAGCGATAATATAGGGAAGACCAATATCTGTTTCTATGACTAGAGGGATTAAAAACCCTGGAAAACTATTAAATACCTCGTGAGTAGAATTGATCCAGTTTGACAAACCAGCATCTGTCAGACCAGCCACAGCAGGATGGGATGGAGCGACAATATTAACATTCTCTCCTTGAAATCCTTGTACTGTAAAGGTACCAAATTGGTCTAATATAGTCACTGGTGTATTTGCAGGTGAATTGAAGTAGTAGCAGCCAAGACTTACATATAGTCCTGTACCAGGACGGCTGGCAGCAAAGCTGATTCCATCTTTAATCATCTGTAAACCTTCTGGATGTGCCCCCTCATGAAAAGTTGGATCTGTTCCTTGGATGTAAATCGCTCCAGTGATGGCTGGACTCCATGTCGTTCTATTTGCTTCTGCTGCTGCTAATGGAGAAGTATTTTCAAAACAGCATGCATCTCCAATAACAATCGCGTCAAACTGTTCAAAGTCTGCAGTGGTAAAGTTTGACCAAGTTGCTTCATTAGCCACTGTAACCGAGAATCCTAATGAAGCAGCCAACTCTGCTTCATTTGGGCTACAACCGAGCGAAGGTCCGAAAACCAGAATTCTGTTAGTCTTTTGACGTTCTTTAGGTAAAGTATCGATGAGATCAATCACATTTTCGAATTTGAATTCCAAGAGCATTTCCTTCTTGATGACATCACGAAGGGTTCTTTGCACACTTGAGTTGACGGTAAGAAGATTAGATACCGTAACTACCGGAGGAGAAAGTGTAGTTTTTCCTGGCGGTAGTGTTCCTAAAACAAATTGAAGCTTCTCTGCCTCAGCATTGATAATGTGAGCTAAAGCTAATTCTTCTAAGGCAATGGAACTTAAAAGCAATGGAATCGTCTGTGCAGTAGAAATAGAAATGGTAGGTGTGATATTAGGTATATTTGGAAAAGACAATGTACATTCATCCTTTCTCGGAAACCATCGAATCACCTTATTCTGTGCATGGGTTTCCTACTTTTGTTATTTGTACGTTCACAAATCTTTATTGTTGTTTTAAAAAACATCATAAACAAAGGTGTTTACCTATCATGCTTTTTATCTTACTCAATAAAAATTTGAATGACTGAGCATTTACCTATGTGTACAAGCGGATTTTTAGTTGAAAGAGCCCTTTTTATTCCATCTATGGAACACCTGCGATATGAGTAGGAACACAAATCGTCCGCATTTATCGTGTTTGACGAATAAACGCGCGTCAGGATCTACCGGTCTAATATTTGTCTATTTTTCCTCTATTTTCAAACGTTTCGCTGGTAGGGGTTTTTTCCCATGGCGCAAACGGTGATCGTTAATCATCTTTAAATCTTTGTCTTTTTCTTCTATTACTTTCTCCTCTACCAAAATTTCTCGGATAACGTTTATTTGCGTTTACTTTCAATTCTGTTTCTTCCGCCACCCATGTTTCGTTCGCAATAAATCCTTCTTGATGAATCAAACGAAGACAATGCTAAAAAAGCTTCTCCCAAAACGCTGTATTCCGTAAACGTTGTGAAAGAAACTTAGAGCTCGTTGAGTGATCTGAAACTTTCTCTTTTGGAGAAATGCCTACAAACCAACGATACGTCGCATTCTGTTTTACCTGATTACATGTAAAACGAACGGAATGAAAGCCCTCCAAATATTGAATTAATAAAATTTCTTTTTCATTCGTCCCTTTTCAAACCTCGAAAGTAATAAGATAGATGGCGACACTTCTAAGAGTGTCTTTTTTTCACAACATCATATTGATTCTAATAAGAAATCCTTACAATACTTCTTGTAATTAATTAAGAATTTTATATATTCCATCATATAAAAATTATTTTACAATGATGAAAAACTTTCCTACCATTTCTTTCTGTGCATGTTGAAAAGTTTCTAAAATCAGTTCTGCATATGAACCAAGAAATTTTTTACTTTCTTCAAAACATTCCCATTCAATCGTTAAAGGAAGACCTATCCATCCAGTTAAACAATCCCATAAAGCATCAGCATTTTCTCCATAATACTCAGGTAAATCTAACTTTTCTTTTAATACTTTATGCAAAACTTCCGTGCTTATAAATTCTTGTCCATTTAACACTATTTTTTCCATATTAATTTCTCTCCTTATTTTAGTAAAAGCTTTATATGTAATCTGTAGTTTTATAAATTATCCATCATTTGACTATGAAATTCTATTATTTCCTCCATATCCTGATAAATAATAGAATTTCACTTGATACCATGTTCCATCGTATTTACCAGATGATAATCCCCCTATTTGTTTAGCTGTTCTGATAACAGGTGTGATATCAATAAATCATTATTGTTATTATAAATATTCTTACTTTATTGATGTGAAATTGTAGTTGTAATTTTGCTAAATGTCTATTAATATTATTCGGCATTTCATTTTTTGTCAGTTTCATTCTCCACCTCCCCAAGATGACTTTGAGGAACATGCCGAGTTCTTTTGTGACTTCCTTGCAATTTCAAAAGTTTGACACAGCTATGGAAAAAGCTTATAAAGAAAAGTGAGGTTCCTAATATTCGCTTTCATAATCTTCGGCATACCCATGCTACTTTAATGCTAAAACAAGGTATTCATCCGAAGATTGTTAGCGAACGATTAGGACACAAAAGAATAGGCATCACATTAGATACCTACTCTCACGTTGTACCAGGTCTTCAAGAAAAAGCCGTAGAAGATTTTGCAAACAATCTATTTCAAAAACACTAATGTTTGCAAAATGTTTGCAAATACGAATTTTGCATAAAAATACTAGCAAATTCGTCTAACATTGAAAGGAGTTAAAAACATGAAAGAAATCAAATCTGAAAAAGAATTTCGCGATCTTATCGCAAAAGAAAATCCAGTAGTAATTAAATTTTTCACAACATGGTGCCCAGATTGTGTGCGTATGGACAATTTTATCGGTGATGTAATGGAAGAGTTCAATAAATTCGAGTGGTATTCCATTAATAAAGATGAGTTCCCAAGCATTGCTGAAGAATATCAAGTAATGGGAATTCCAAGTTTATTAGTGTATCAAAACGGTGAAAAACTGGGCCATCTACATAGTGCGAATGCAAAGACAGAAGAGCAAGTTACTGAGTTCTTAGAAGTATATTAATATAATATAAACAACTTACAAAAAAGTGCTTAGAAGCATATCTAAGTGCTTTTTGTATTTTTTGCCCTTACGAAACAATGTTCTCCCTTTCTTAAAATGCTAAAAGTACACAACAATGTTTGTATAGACCCACACGACTTTCGTTTGATACGCTTATACATAGAGAATCTTTGAGAGAAAGGTGAATGAATAGTATGGAGCCACTTTCTAACAAAGCTGCTGATAAAGGGGCAATACTAAGCATTGTTGCTTATATATTTTTATCAACTGTTAAAATTGCAATAAGTTACATAGCTGTTTCTAGCGCACTGCGTGCAGATGGTCTTAACAATTTAACCGATATTGGCGCATCACTAGCTGTATTAATCGGATTGAAAATTTCCCGAAAACCTCGCGATCCGGATCACCCATATGGTCACTTACGCGCGGAACAAATCGCTTCACTCGTCGCATCCTTTATTATGATGACGGTCGGATTCGAAGTTATCGTGAATGCTGTTCAATCCTTTTTCAAGGAGGAACAGACGACCCCTAATTTAATAGCAGCCTGGGTTGCTTTGTTTTGTGCTGCTATTATGTATAGCGTATACGTATATAATCGTAAAATTGCAAAAGAAACAAAAAGTAAGGCACTAGAAGCGGCTGCAAAAGACAATTTATCTGATGTTCTTGTGAGTATAGGGACAGTTATTGGTATTTTCGGTTCACAATTTCAAATGCCTCTTCTTGATCCAATTGCAGCACTTATCGTCGGCATCATTATTTGTAAAACAGCTTGGGATATTTTCAAAGAAGCGTCACATCTGTTAACAGATGGCATTGATCCAGACAAAATGAAGAAATATGCCGAAACAGTAAAAAACATTTCAGGCGTTGAACACATTGTGGACATACGAGCACGCATGTATGGAAATCAAACGTATGTTGATATTACTATCGAAGTAGACGCACACATGGACGTAAGTGAAAGTCATCGTATTACTGATGAAATTGAAGAAAAGCTGCAACAAAAACACAATATTTGGTACACACATATTCATGTGGAACCTATGCAAAAAGAACCTATGCTCACATAGGCTCTTTTTATGTAAAATAAAATGGATTGAAATTAGCCCATAACGAATCATTGGTTAACTTGATACAGAAGATTTATTGTCGGCTACTTGCGGGATAAATGTTTGATGAAACATGATACATAAAACAAGCCAACTTCCTCCAGCAGCCCAGCCCGCTAAAATATCAGACGGATAATGTACCCCTAAATATATACGACTAATAGAAATGGAAAAGATAAAAAAGCAGGCAATAACAATAAGCAATAATTTTCGATGCAATTGTAGGCGATGTTCGGTAATTGTAATGTATGCAATAAACCCAAGAAATGTAACAGCATTCATCGCATGTCCGCTCGGAAAGCTGTAACCTGTCGCCGTAACAAGTTGTGATATATCAGGTCTTGGTCGTTCATACCATAGCTTTAACATATAGTTCATATGGCGCGAACCATAAAAATTTATCATTAACAAAATGGCTGTCATGTATCGTCTTCGAATCAAAAAATACATAAACAGGATAAACAATACAGGAAAATATACCTTTTTTGATCCAATATAAGACATCCATACAAAATAAGCGGTAAAATATTCATTACGAAAGCTTTGTATATAATTACTTACTACATGATCAAATTGATCAATGAAAGATGTTTGATAAGAAAAAGATAGTACAACAAAACCAATGAGTAAAACAAATAGTAACATATATAAATGTCGATATCTCTTCATCTGCATAACCTCACTATACAAAAATGGAGCGGGTGTTTTATTTTCCCTCTCCATTTCTTTTTTATGCATGAATTACCCAGAAATATAACTGTTAATTTTTTGCTGCATTGTTGGAATATCTTCACGCTTCACTGTAAAACGTAAAACTTTTTCATCCATATCTAAAGCTTCAGATAATAGTCCAGCAATTCCACTTGCTTTCCGATCTACTTCCATCACAATTTCTAAACTATCATACGAACGCGGGATGATCAGCAGTTCTAATTCATCTAACTTTCCATAATATTGCCCGGATACAGGAACAAACTCAAACTCTTGTGCGAATGGTACATGATCGCGCAAACGGTATGGAAGTTCTTCACATTCCGTTTGACGAAGATGAAATCCAAGATTTTGGACTGCATCTAATACACTTTTTAACAATAAGTTGGGAAGTATTTGAACGTAATCACGATCACTTGGATCAATGCTGCGTTTAATATCTAGACCAGTCTGTACCCAAACTGTTTTCATTCCAAATGTTAATGGTGCTTCAATCGGCATTGGGAAAGAAAATGGAATTTCTCGTTTTTCATTTATCCCGATCGTTATAGGAGTTGTTAAGCGCACCTTTTTTAAATCATATGTTGAACTCATTTTTTTATCATCCACTTCACGAATATATGTCGTAGATAACGTTAAATAAATGCTATCAATCTCTTGTTCTACTGATCCACCAGTAATATGTACAACCCCTGTAATTTCTTCTCCGATGAGCCATTCTTCTTGCGTTAATACAGTATCAACTTTTGCACTGCCAATACCAACGCTTGCTAAAAACTTTTGGAACATGTATCTCCCATCCTTTCTATTATACAGCGCACATCTTCTATTAGTTCTTGTACATTTTCGTAATACGGCTCTTTCATTTGTAACATCCGCATAATTACGTCACTGCTATTTGCTGATAATGTTAATTCTTCATACCAAGGTCTTTCTTCTTTTGAAGATTCATAACTAGAATACAACAAAAACAAAACAAAATGTCCTAGTGCATAAAAATCACTACGATAATGAATTTCACGCATAGATGCTTGTTCCCCTTTATAAGACCCGGCACGTTCATCATTTTCACCAATAAAGCGAGCTAATCCAAAATCAATAATAGATATTTCATCATCATTCATTAAAACATTAGGAATTCGCAAATCGCGATGCACAATACCTTGACTATGAAAATAAGAAACGACATGAAGTACTTTATATAAAATAAGAAAAACTTCTTTTTCTGTATACATTTCTCCATATTTGAAAATAAAATCTTCAAATGTCTTCCCGCGCATTTCTTCCATTATAAAAAAAGGTTCTTTTCTCCATGTAAAACTATGAAAAAAACTAGGAATCGCATGGTGTTCTAACTGCTGTAAAATCGCTTGCTCATATGTAAACGATTTCCTACCTGATGCGTAGCGCTGCTTACTTTTTCGAAGTTGTTTTAATACTTTTTTCTCATGAGACAACATGTCAGTAACAAGATATGTAAAACCATAACTTCCCATACCAAGAATGCGTTGAATTTGATACCGCTGTGCAACGACAGTATCGATGGACAGCGGTCGATCAAACCATGCCAATACTTTTTGAAAATTCATCAACTACTAGAGAAAAAACTGCCACTTTTATGTTTTCTTTTATAATGATGATGCCCATACCCATGAGATGGACGATGTTTATGATGATCGCTGCTAGAATACGAACGATGTCGATGTCGATAATCACTACTGGAGTAAGAGTGGTGCTTATGTTTATTCCCTAGCAAAGAATCAATAATTTTTTTGAACATTTCTTCACCTCTTCAGAAAATTTTCACTTTCATTATACCAAATACAACACGATATGGTGATATTAGTTTTTTAATTTATGCGATGCAAAAAACGACGAGTCTATCCCGTCGTTACTTTCCTTCATCATCTTCGTCAAATACTTCATCAATCATACATTTCTCTAACAAATAATCGAAGGCAATATCTGCAAGATCTTCAATTTCTTCGCGCTTTGGTACATAGCCTCTTACAATTAATTGCTCATAAAAAAATTCCGCAATTTCTTCCGTATCAATCACGACCTCTATTTCCTTCATGAGCATCACCCCTTTAATTCTGTTTTATGAAGAAAAATAGAAATTATGTATAACAATAGAAAAACATTTTTCTTTTCTTGCTAGATATATAGGTTATACAAGAGGACACTTTTGCATAAGATGTAGTACAAGCTATATAAAGGAGGAAAACACAATGGACTATAAACAAAAAACAATACATATAGAGGAAGGTTTTGTACATGAAGATAAATGGGTGGACAAACTAATTTCTATATTTATTATCTTTTTAACAATTGTAGGCATACCATATACAGCTTTTATTTTCTTTCAATTCCTGCTCTCTTTCTAAGTTATTTTTTCTCGGATAATTTAATTAAATAATTACGTACAACTTCCATCACAATTTTATACTCTTCATCTTGAAATGTTTCATATAATGTTCTGTAATCATTAAAAATATCTAGTAAACCATCAATAATTTCTTTTCGATTCGTTTTTATACTTACTTTTTTCGAATTATTAATAGACTTTAATTTACCTAAATCAAGCTTATTCATACCTGCCTTATCTTGTTTCATTTTCTTTAAAATGATATTTGCTGTTTGTGCATTCGCTATAAGTGTCAAATCAGATTCATCCGCTTCTAGCCACTCTCCATCTGTAATACGAGATAATTCATAAATTGTATCTTCCCATGCATCATTTTTATAACGCCATACTTCCGTCCGGTAGCCAACAACACGAAATACATCTTTTTCATAGCCTGTTACTTGAACGAGATCACCAAACGTAAATTTATAGTGCAGTTCAATCCACTCGGATTCGCCATCTTTCATTTCTTGTTCCGTCACAAGCTGTAATGTATGTTCTACGTAAAATCCATCGTGATTGTTCACTTCGTATACATAAACGCCATCTAGTATTTTTATATTTGTTATATTTCTAAATTTATTTGATGAATAACCATTTACGATTAAAAGGTTATCGCCTCCTTGTAAATAAAAAAGAAAAACCGTATACCTTAGTGGCACACGAGTTTAATTTGGTTTATCTTTTATTTTATCATTTTCTTGATTATCTAGAACATTCGGATTATTAAACTTATTGTACAATTCAATTAGTCCCTTGGCTGCCTTCACCGGATCAAAGGTTCCTCTTTCTCCATATTTTACTTTCACAATGAAATCACCTCGTTGCAGAATATGCATGAAGTTTTTGTTTGGAATCTTGTCTCAACGTATTTTTTTCTTGTTATCATTCCCCATTTTTCTCCTCCTCCCACCGAAACAGTCCGAACTATATAGCAGTATCTTGGAGAAGTGATTTCCCTTTTTAAAATTCCGATAATTGACGATGAACTTTTAGTCAAAATTTGTTTTTAAAACCTTTTTTCCGTAACCATTGTTCAATCAGCGTCCAACTTGCGTTCACCTTCTACACTTTCCATTCAACAATTACCTCACTAAATTTAGAATGAATCCAGTCATTGGTCTGGATGTTATATATCATAACTCTTAACTATTTAAATTAAGGTAAATACACACACATTATCAATCTACTAAATTACATAACTAATAATCATATTCAGTTAGATAATATGGAATAATCTTATCTATCATGCAGTAAACTCCAACACCTTCCAGGTACATCTGTTTGAAACATTTGAATGTTTCCTGTATCAGCTACTGTCACATAACAGGTTTTTCCATCAGGACCTCCAAATGTAAGGTTATTACATTTTTTTCCGGTAAGGTGAATTTCGCTTAGAAGATGACCATCAGGTGATATCTTTGCCACCACACCTTTACCAATGCGAGTTACAAACAAATTGCCAGCCATATCACAACGCATCCCATCAAGTCCAAAATCGGTAAATTCTATAAGTAAGCGTTTATTACTTAATTCGTAGTTACTTGATAGATCATATACCCATATTTTTCTTTTCTCTGTTTCATTTACATATAGTTTTTTATCATCAGGGCTCACTTCAATTCCATTAGTCGTTCCCATATTGGTTTCTAATAAATGAGTGACCCCGTTTTTATCAATACGCCATAATTGTCCTGTTGATTCGCTCCAGTTGGGATCACTAGCGAATAAAACACCTTGATTGGTTATCGCTAAATCGTTAGGCTGGTTCATATCAGGGTTATGAGCAAACACTCTTATTTCTTTTGTTTCAATATTAACTGCGAATATATTATGTTTAACATAATCTGCAATGAACAAAGTTCCATTACGGTCAATACGTGTCCCGCTTCCGATACTACCCTTAGGCAGTTCAATAAAGACACTACTATTCCCATTTGGAGTTACTTTGCCAATCGTGCCTGATTTTTTAAAGTTAACAGCGTAAATATTCCCTTTTTTATCACATGAAGGACCTTCTATTCCAGCTGTAAATTTATGTGGTTTCGTTAGCATTTTGCTCTTTAATGATTCAACACCCATGATTTAAATCTCCTTTCCTATTAAAAAAATATTGACAAACTATTAAGCTGTTTTTGTTGAAGTACAGTTTGTCACAATGTCTCATAAGACTTGCATCCCATTTATCTTCAACTTTTTATATTTAACAAATGGAGGAATCCAAAAAACATAACTGTAGTTAGGGTCTTCTACTTCACATTGAACTTGATCGATTCAATTAAAGTAAATTTATAATCCTCGGGAACAACTCGTTTCTTTTAGAATTACATACCTCTGTTCAGCCGGTAGTTTAAATGGCATGACTCATCATGCCATAAGCAGTAAAAATATTGGAGCTATTTATAGCCATTCGATTTCAATCATGACTTCGGGAACCTCTTTTTTTGTATTATGATTTGTAATCGCATTGGTTGAGAACCAGATTTTTTTTATGAACGTTTTAAAGAAAGCATTACAGTTTTCGGAGTCATATGTCTCTATCCTATCTAACATTTCAATAATTTTTTCTAACCGTCGTTGTTCTTCATCTGTATTCTTCAAGTTTTTTAATTGAATATCAACTAATTCAAGCTGTTGCTTAACTTGTTTGATTTGTTCCTCGTTCTCTTCACTCATTACAAGAAATTCACTCTTTCTTATTTCCCCGTCTGCTCTCATTATTGTTAAATTTTTTTGTCTCTTTTCATATCTTTCTAATTGCTTTTCTAATGAGTCCATTTGTGAAAGGAATTTATTTTCTTCATCCGTAATATCAAGAGATTTTAATTTCCGAATGGTCTTTTCAAGATCCTCCTTCTTTTCTTTTACCTTATTAATTACGTAGTCTTCTACAGGAAGATACTTATGTCCCCTATCTCTGCATTTATTATTGCTTATTTTGTAAAAACAAGATTTAATAAAATCAGTTCCGTTACCATCAATTTGGATGTATCTTTTTCTTCCACAGCAATTACAATAAATTAGGTTTTGAAGTCTTCGGGTTGCTTTCCTTTTATTAAAAAAATTTCCTGTTGTGTTTTCTTCAAGTATTTTTTGAACTTCTAACCATTGTTGCTTTGAGATGATTGGTTGATGGGCATTTTCTACAAAAACCTCATCAACAACTCTCCCGTTTACCCTTCTACAAGCTTTGACTACCCCATAATATACAACATTTCTTCTTATTGATGAGATATGAGAAGTCGTTAGAACCTTACCACTTCTACTCCTCCAACCTAGCAAATCTAATTCTTTGGCTATTTCGTTTGCACTAACTCTTTCTAAAGTCTTTTGGAATATGTATCTAATTATTTTTGCTTCATCCTCAACAATGACTAATCTTTGATTTTTGTCCTTTTCATATCCCAAAGGTGCCTTATTACTCATTGTCCATCTTCCTTGTTCTGCTGCTGCCAATCGACCTCGCCCCAAACGCTTTTTAATTTGCTTATATTCAAAATTTGCCATCATTGCTTGGAAAGAAAATAACATTTCATTACTTTCTTGATTTAGATCAATAGCACCCTGTGGTGTTAATATTTTGATGTCATGTGCAATCAACACTGATTTAATTTGTTCAGCATATGCATTGTCACGAGAAATCCGGTCTATATCCATTACCAAAAGATAATCGTATTCATCTAATTTACTTAACAATAAATTCAGCTGAGGTCTTTGTATGTTTACACCACTCGAAATTTCTTGATAAATGTCATATGTCAACTTATGTTGCTTTGCAAGTTTAATTAGAGCATTTCGATGATTTGTTAAGATATCCTCAATATCTAATTGTTCTTCATTCCTAGATAAACGTAAATACATAGCAGCCAACGCCATTTTATAGCCCCCAATGTGTCATATTAAATTCATAACACATAACCAATAAAAATAGAAAATTAACATTTGTGACTTTACCAACGGTACCATATAACGTAATCACGACTATATCTCCTATATTGTATTTGGGCTGCTTTTTTCTCGTCATGTCTCTCTCTCTCCTTTTCAAGTCGTGATTTTAAGTATGTGACGATAACAGTATATGCGACCCATTACAAAAACGCTTATCACATGAGGTTGTATAATTGAATATTTTTTCATGAAAAAATACACTCCTCTATAGGAGTGTACATAACACAAATTAAAAATGAATAGTGGTAAAACGATCTGAAAATAGGCGTTTCACTCTACTGCTCTTGCATATATAATTCCCATGCACGATCAAAAATGCTCATACTTTCTAATGAACCGCTTAACTCTAAGTATGAACTAACTTCATCATAATCCTCCGATTGTTTTGGAAAACTATGATCTTCATACATTGTTTCCGCCAAGTCGCATAGTTCATCTTTCAATAAAGAAGCACGGTGCTTCATCATATAATGATAAAATGACTTTTTCAATACTATTCCCTACCTTTCTAACTTGGCTACATTATACAAGGCAAACAAGAAAAAAACCAGCATGAAAAATGCTGGTTAAAAATCAAAATAATTTCGCTTTAGTAAACGAGGGCGCTCCATAAGTTCTGTATATGTGACTTGTTTTGGCAAATCTTTCGTATAAATTAAAAAGAGCTGATCTTCAATTTCTTTCACAATAGCCTCTGATTGATAATGCATTCCACAAGTTGAACATGCGATACAAGGTGTTTCTTCAATTGTAATTGTTTGTGTTCCATCTGGTAACTCCCAGTAGACAGTATTTACACTTTCAATTGCTTCTTCACCTTCACACCACATACATCTCATACTGCATCTCCCTCAGTTTTTTTACTCTCATTTAATTTTTCCATTTGTGCTTGATATTTTTTATCTTTCAACTCGTCACGCTTTTCACGTTTATCTTTTAATGAAGCATGCGTATTATTTGTTTCATAATCTTTGCGGCGATTCATACGTTGCAAGCCTTCTGGTACAAGATTAAACTTCTTATCGCTCATCAGTGCTGCTATACCAACATCAGAATTCTTTTCTTCATAAGTAGGATAAATTTCTTTGAAATATCCTTCTGCTCTGCCTGCTACATAATTCTCTGGCTCTGGATACGTTGTAATAACACCTTCAAAGTTGCGAAGAACAACTTTGTCAGCACTTTGTGAAATAATATAATTTGGCTGAACAGCAATTTTACCACCGCCGCCCGGTGCATCTACAACAAATGTTGGCACTGCATAACCAGACGTATGTCCGCGTAACCCTTCAATAATTTCAAGGCCTTTAGAAACTGGTGCACGGAAATGACCAATTCCTTCAGATAAGTCACATTGATAAATATAGTAAGGACGCACGCGAATTTTTACTAAATCGTGCATCAATTTTTTCATAATTGGTACGCTATCGTTAATACCCGCTAAAATAACAGCCTGGTTTCCAAGCGGTACACCTGCATTCGCAAGCATTTCACAAGCAAGTTTAGATTCTTCTGTAATCTCAATAGAAGTATTAAAATGTGTATTTAACCAAACTGGATGATATTTTTTAATGATATTGCAAAGGTTTTCCGTAATACGCTGCGGAAACACAACAGGAGCTCTCGTTCCAATACGGATAATTTCCACATGCGGAATTGCACGTAAATTCTTTAAAATGTACTCTAAAATGTTATCGTTAATGAGAAGTCCATCACCGCCAGAGATTAACACATCACGAACTTGCGGCGTTTCACGAATATAAGCAATCGCTTCGTCTAATTGCTTCTTTGGAACTCCCATTCCAATTTGTCCACTAAAACGACGACGTGTACAGTAACGACAGTACATAGAACATTGATTTGTTACTAGGAAAAGAACACGATCTGGATAACGATGTGTTAATCCTGGAACTGGTGAATCTTCATCCTCATGAAGCGGATCTTCTAAATCGTACTTCGTTTTATATAATTCCTCTGAAATCGGTACAGATTGCATACGAATTGGACAACGTGGATCATCTGGATTCATAAGGGATGCATAGTATGGTGTAATGTTTAATGGGATTGTTTTTGTTGAAATTTTAACACCTTCTTCTTCTTCCGGTGTTAAATTAATTACTTTCTTTAAATCATCTAATGTTTTAATTGTATTTGTTAACTGCCAAATCCAATCATTCCATTGCTCCTCTGTAACATCTTTCCATAATTCAATCTCTTTCCAATGACGTTCTGGTTTATATACGTCGTGTAACATTGCCATTCCCCCTTTTTCAAACGCTCACTATTTATTAAAGCAATAATCATGCCAACTTTAACGGTTACGTCTAGATTTTGATTCCTTTCTATTCGTACAACCTTGACTATTACAAGCTTCTTGACTATAAAAATATCGTTTTATTCGAAAGAAAAATAAAAATACCCCTTTAAAAAACAGAATTTTCTTTACTTTTATATATGTAAGCGCTCATTTATTCGTGCAAATGCACAAAAAGCTGCCGATTATTCGGCATATTTCGCATATTTATTTAATTTATACTGCAAAGTTTGTCTTGGAATACCTAACAACTTTGCAGCTTGTAAAACATTCCCTTTCGCTTCTAACATCGCTTGTTCAATCAACTCTTTTTCCGTTTTGTAAAGCGCTTCCCGAAGCGGTAATATTGGCTGTTTTTGCGGATGTGGCATTTGCCGAAACAAACGTGGCAAACAAGATAACGTTAGCATTTTCCCTTCTGCTACAATGACCGCATGCTCAATCATATGCTTTAATTCACGTACATTACCTGGCCAATGATACTGAAGCAATCTCTCTTTTGCATCTTCACCTATACCAATCACATTCTTTTTATATTCTTTGTTATAAGCCTTCAAAAAGTACGGGGCTAGCAATAAAATATCTTCCTTTCGCTCGCGAAGCGGCGGAATAAATAAAGAAAACACATTTAATCGATAATATAAATCTGTACGAATTTTATTTTCACGAAGGCACTCATCTGGAGGTTGATTCATTGCTGTAATTACGCGTACATCAACTTTTCTTGTTTTATTATCACCGATGCGGCGAATGATACCATCTTCTAATACACGAAGCATTTTTGCTTGTAAATCTAACGGCATCGAATTGAGTTCATCTAAAAATAATGTGCCACCGTCCGCAAGCTCAAATAAACCTGCGCGCTCTATGGCACCTGTATAGCTGCCTTTTGTTGTTCCAAACAGCAAGCTCTCAAGTAATGATTCTGGCAAGGCAGCACAGTTTTGAGCGATAAACGCGTTATTTCTTCTTTTCGATGCTTCATGTATTGCTTGTACAAATAGCTCTTTTCCCGTTCCTGTTTCACCGTAAATAAGTACGTTCGCATTAGTAGTCGCAACCTTTTGCGCCAGCTGTTTCGTCTGTAAAAAGCGCTTATCATTCGTTATAATCGTATCAAATGCTACATGTCTGTATGGTGCTTTTCTCGCTGGTGATCGCTTCATTTTCGACTGCAAGTCAGCAATTTTTTCTGTCAACTTTTGCATAGTAGAATAATCTTTTGCAATTTCAACAGCGCCAGCAATGCGTCCTTCTATAAAAATCGGTAGCGTTGTATTCACCGTATAAACATCTTCTCCACTTTGATTTTGGTATCGCTGCACTTGATGCAGGATTGGCTTTTTCATTTGCAATACCTTTAACAGTGTACTCGTTTCTGGTGTTAACGAAGGAAATGCCTCTAATAAATACTTACCAAGTACATCTTCTACATTCGATCCATCATGTTTTGCTGCTACTGTGTTATAAAAAATAGTAACTCCATTTTCATCTACCGCGTGAATGGCTTCATCAATGCTACTTAAAATCGCTTCAATCACTTCTTGTGTTGAAATCGCCAGCAACGTACTCTCCTCCTTTGCTCAAAAATCAGCAATTATTGTGCCAGATTTTGAGCACCTACCGCTAAAATGAAACTCCCATCAGCGAGGACTTTTTCTCCCCCACTTATGGAAGTTGAACAAATTGATTCTTTTCGAACCTTTATTTCTCTCTTATACTATGTACTAAATACGAGATAAATCCTTTGCCCAAACGTTCATATCCTCTAACTTATCAAAAATATAACAGTTATTTGCGAGCCGTCCTGTGTACGTATATCCAAGCTGATAAAATGCTGCGTTCATACCAAATGAAAGTGCCCGTGCGATTGTATACGAACAAAAAATACCTCTCTCTTGCAGTTCTTCTTCTAACTTCATAAGTAAACTTTTCATAAAACCATGCTTTCGATACTCTGGTAATGTTGCGCAATTTGTTAGTTCTGCATTTCCTTCTTTTACATTCATTTCTGCTGAAGCGGTGCTTATAATCTTTCCTTCCGTTTCATACACATAATAAATCGTATCTTCCTTCATCGTTTTCACAATATAATCGACTTTATTCAAAGGTGTTGGATAAATCTCAAATACTTTTCCAAATACGTCTGCAAGCTGCTTTGCATCTTCTTCTGTCGCTTTTCGCAAAACAAACTGTGCTGGTATTTCTTTTTCTATTACTTTCTTCGCAATTACACCACTTACAATTTCATCTTCCTTCACCCACTGCACACTATTTCGGCGTTCATCATCCCGATATTTCACCATAAAATATGCATCATGCCCCTGGAAGTATTGCGGAATACTTGCTTCTAATATAAAGCCAAGAGAGAGCCACTCAGAAACGTGCTCTCTCTTTCCTTTTATAATTAATTTCGTGAAAGAATGAGAGTTTGCGAGTTCTTCAACTTTATACATTACTTGTTCGACATTTCCCTTATAATGGTCAACTCGAATACGTTTATTAAAATAATCTAACGTGCCTTCTACTGTATAGTACTTCGTCTGTTCTGCAAATTCTTCGTAATATTTCATTTGTCCACCTCGCACCAATCTAGCAGTGTGCATGCAATAATTTTTGCTGCTGCGATCATTTTATCAATTTCAATATATTCATTTGGATAATGTGCGACTTTCGTTTCACCTGGACCAAACACGATAGTTGGAATATTTGCGATTTGTGTAAATAAGCCTCCATCTGTTCCCCACGGTGATGCCTCAATAATTGGCTCTGTACCTTCAATATGTACAAAATTGCCCTTTAGCGTCGTCATAAGCGGATGTTTTTCTTCTAATTCACCAGGAACCCACCTTGCGCCAAACCATTCTACTTCTACTGGATGTTTTGCAAACCATGGATCTACCTGATTTAACTGTCCTATCCAATTTTCAAATTCTATTTTTGCCTCTTCCATACTTTCATTCGGCGCAACACCATATCTTCCTTCTAAAGTAAGAAAATCTGGTACAGAGCTTGGCCAGCTGCCACCTTCAATTTTCCCGATATTAATCGGAATTGGAATCGGGATTCCTTTATATAAAGGATCTGTAATCCGTTCATTTCGTTTTTCTTCTAGCTTTCTCACATGCCTCACAACAAGCATGCTTTTTTCAATAGCACTTACACCTTCATAACGTGTCCCACCATGTGCAGCTTTCCCTTTTACGAATAAACGAAACCACATTGAACCTTGTTGTTTCGGGAAAAATTTCATATTCGTCGGCTCTGGGATAATCACACCATCTGCCTCGTAGCCTCGTAAAAGTGCTGCAAGCGTACCTGCGCCGCCGCTCTCTTCTTCTATTACACTTTGAAAATATACATCTCCCTTTAGAGAAATGCCTGTTGCTACAATTGCTTCGATTGCCAGCATGAGCGATACATTACCACCTTTCATATCGGTTGTACCGCGTCCGTATATACGATTCCCAATTTGTTCTCCTGCATACGGATGATGCTCCCACTGATTCACATCGCCTTCAGGCACAACATCAATATGACCATTTAAAATCATCGACTTTCCGCCGCCGTTTCCCTTTAACGTTGCTACAATATTAGGACTATCGTTAAAACTTGTACGCGGTGAGACGAAATACGGATGATCTTTCATTTTCGTAAACGACGGCTCCCAAATATCCAAATCTAAACCAAGCTCACGAAGCTTTTCAATTACAACTGCCTGTGCTCCGCTTTCATCTCCACTCGTACTTTTTTCTTGAATTAAACGTTTTAATAATTTCACACTCATATTTTCATGACTTTCAATATATTCACACACTTGTTTTTTATATTGCTCCAATTGTTACATCTCCCTTCAGTCAATCACTAGTAAAGACGGACTTACATGAAAAGCAGCTTCTGTGCATTTTTTTACATCTTCTACTGTGTACGGACTCATTAATTCTTGCAGCACTAGTCCTTCCGGTGTTACTTCCATTACTGCCATATCTGTAATAATTACGTCTACACATCGTTTTGATGTAAGCGGAAGCGTACATTCTGAAACAATTTTTGATTTTCCGTATTTATCGACATGATTCATGACAACAACAACACGTTTTGCCTTTTGCGCTAAATCCATGGCACCACCTATTCCTGGTACACGCTTACCAGGTACAATCCAGTTTGCTAAGTCACCTTTTTCACTTACTTGCAGTGACCCGAGAATGGTAATATCAAGTAATCCTTTTCGAATCATCCCAAATGCTGTGCTACTATCAAAATAACTAGCTCCGGCAATAATTGATGTCGGCAAGCCAGCCGCATTACATAAATTTTCATCCTCTTCGCCTTTTACAGGTGTTGGTCCCATACCAACGATACCGTTTTCCGCATGAAACATAACATGCATATCATCTGGCAAGTGATTCGGAATAAGAGATGGGATGCCGATCCCCAGATTCACAATCATTCCGTTTTGAATTTCCTTCGCAGCACGCTTTGCAATTTTATTGCGAACATCTACTCCCATGCCCATTTCCAATTCACTCCTCCCGATGGAATGATATAATCAACAAATACACCAGGCGTTATAATCTCTTCTGGATCGAGTTCCCCAAGAGGAACAATTTCTTCAGCCTCTACAATCGTAATATCTCCAGCCATTGCGACATGTGGATTCATATTGCGTGCACTTTTATCAAACACGAGGTTTCCAAACGGATCTGCTTGTTTCGCAAACACGATGGACACTTCTGCGGTTAATGCGGTTTCAATCAAATATGTCTTCCCATTTATTTCAACTGTTCGTTTTCCTTCTTCTACAATTGTATCCATTCCAACATCAACAAGAACACCACCTAGTCCGACTCCTCCAGCTCGAATTCGTTCTGCCAATGTACCTTGAGGGGAAAATTCAATTTGCAATCTCCCTTCATTTAACTGCCGTCCTGCATTTGGGTTTGAACCGATATGCGATGTAATTAATGACTTTACACGCTCATTTGTCACAAGGCGACCAATTCCCACATCAGGAAAACCAGTATCATTACCGATTAAATGTAAATCATGAATTCCTTTATCTAAAATCGCTTGAATTAAAGAGGGAGGGGAGCCAATGCCTCCAAACCCTCCAAACATAAGCGTCATCTCATTATGAAAATATGGCATAACATCTTGTATTGTTTTTAGCTTTTTAAATGTATTTGTAATAGTTGTCATGCGATACTATGCCCTCCTTTTTGTGTCATTTCCTCTACACTCTTCGCAAAAATATGAAGTAGTTCATCCAGCTCTGCATATGTAGTCGTAAGCGGCGGCGCAACTAACAATGCACTATCTTCCTTACCCGCTTGCCCTGATACAGCTTGGTATAAAAGAAGACCATTTTTCGCCGCAACCGAAATAAGTTCAGATGCTTTTGTAAACGGTTGCAATTCTACTCCAATCAGAAAACCTTTCCCGCGTACATCAGCAATAATTGTCGATTGTTGCTGCATCTTTTGCAAACCTGCAATTAAATATTCCCCTTTTTCAGCAGTTTCTTCTGGCAAATGGTGCTTTTCTGTATATTCAATTACCGCTAAAGCTGTTGCTGCAGAAAGTGGATTTGCGCTCAATGTATGCCCACTCATCACAGAACGGGACCCTCGTAAAATCGGTTCCATCACACGATCACTTACCATCGTTGCAGCAATTGGCGCATAGCCAGCTGCTAACCCTTTTCCGAGCGTCATAATATCCGGCTGGACACCCCAGTGTTCCATCGCAAACCATGCTCCAGTGCGGCCAAGTCCTGTCATAACTTCATCAGCAATAAATAAAATATTATAATGCTCACAAATATCCTTAATCACCTTATAATAATCTTTCGGTGGTACAACAGCTCCCCCAGCTGCACCGATAATCGGCTCCGCAATAAACGCTGCAATATGCTCTGCTCCAATACGTTCAATGGATCGCTCTAACTCTGTTGCGCACGAAAGTTGACATGTCGGATACACCTTTTGGACTGGACAACGGAAACAATACGGGGCTGGTAATGTCGGGTAATCTTCCAATATGGAAACAAAACGTTGCCTACGCAGCGGATGCCCAGACATGGATAATGCTCCCATCGTAATTCCGTGATAACTCATCCAACGCGATAAAATTTTATGTTTCCCTTGAATACCGCGTTCTTGAAAATGTTGAATTGCAATTTTCATTGCCGTTTCATTTGCCTCTGTACCGCTATTCACGAAGAAGCTCCAATTTAAATCCCCCATATTTAAGTCGCTCAGCTTTTTTGCGAGCTTCTCTGCCGGTTCGCTCGTAAACTGCGAACGATACACAAAGGCAATCTCCTCCGCTTGCTGCTTAATAACTTCTGCAATCTCCGTTACGCCATGTCCGATACTTGCTGTAATCGCTCCTGACGAACCATCAAAATATTTGTTGCCGTTTTGATCATATAAGTAAACACCTTTCCCGTGTGAAATCATCGGATACGGTTGACCAACAAGTGGCTTAATTAAGTAATCACGCATGACGTTCCCCCCGTTTCTTCAACTCATATATAAATATGTAGAAAATCAATTCTTCTTTCATAAAAAAATTCTCTGCCTAGGCAGTGATTCTATTAAAAAGTCATTATTATAGAATATAAAAATAAATGCATAAAAACAAAATAGAAAGAAATTTCAGAAATAATAATCTATAAATCAACAATATTCTCTCTAATCCCCCCCATCCAAGCAAAACCAGCAACTAAAAATCTTCTTACTCCTCTCTTCTAAAATATCATTTAAAATGAAAATATGTTGCTAATGTGTAAACTTCGACAGCACTCTGAGGATTTTCCTTCTTGCTTCTTCATTTTGTTTCATATACTTTCAAACAAATTTAGACAAAATTTTCATAAAAAGAAACTCGTCCTATGATAAGACGAGTTTCTTCTATAAACATATATTATCCTACTACAACTTCTTCTCTTTTTTCTGTTTTCCTTGTTAAATGTTCTACGATATTACGAGCAATTTGAACACCGCATGCACTTGCTTGTGCGAGTCCGCGTGTAACTCCAGCGCCATCTCCGCCTAAGTATAGGCCGGAAATTTCGGATTCAAAATGTTCGTTTAGTTTTGGTCTTGCGGAGTAGAATTTCGCTTCTACACCGTAAAATAATGTATGTTCAGATGCAATACCTGGTGTGACATGATTCAATGCTTCTGTCATTTCAATTAAGCTTTTCATTGTATTGTATGGCAATACAAGACCTAAGTCTCCTGGTACTGCTTCTTTTAATGTTGGCTCAAGAAACCCTTCTTGAATACGCTTCGGCGTAGAACGACGACCTTTTAAAATATCTCCATACTTTTGTACCGTAACTCCACCCATTGAAATACGATTTGCTAAGCGTGATACTTCATGTGCGTATTCGTTCGGCTGATCGAACGGTTCAGAAAATTGATGTGATACTAAAAGCGCAAAGTTTGTATTATCACTTCCTAGCACAGGATCTTTATATGCATGACCATTCGCTGTCATAATACCAGAGTGATTTTCAACAACAACATGACCAGACGGGTTACTACAGAATGTGCGTACTCGCGTTCCGACAGATGTGTTGAATACGAATTTTCCTTCATAGAGATGCTTATTTATTTCTTCCATTACGATATTTGAAGTTTCAACGCGAACACCGATGTCTACTTGATTCGTGCTCATTTTTAAACGGCGTTTTTTCATAATTTTTGTGAGCCAAGCAGATCCATCACGCCCTGGTACAATGACTACTTTTTTCGCTGATAGTATTGTTCCATCTTTTAAAACAATTCCACGTACAGTATGTTCATACTCTGCTTTTTCAGTTACGATGTCGTCTACTTCCACTTTAAATTTCATGTCAATTTTCTCTTTTAAATATTCAAAAATGCTTTTTAAAATTTCTAAGTTTTGTTCTGTTCCTAAGTGACGAACTTGTGCACGCAATAGTTTTAATCCTGCTGCATAAGCACGCTTTTCAATATCACGAACTTCATCCGTTAATGGATCTGTAATTGATGTAGTTGCACCGTGTGCTAAGTTAATTTCATCTACATATTTGATTAAGTCCAATACTGTCGATGGAGATAAATAATCTGTCATCCAACCACCGAATTCACTTGTAATGTTAAATTTACCATCTGAATATGCTCCTGCCCCGCCGAAGCCATTTGTGATTGAGCATGCTGGTAAACATCCTGCATACTCTTTCTTTCCAGCAGCAGGCGGACATTTCGTTATTTTCTTCTGAAGAATCGGACAATTGCGCCGATAAATATCATGTCCTTTATCAATTAATAGCACTTTTGCATCTGGCATTTTACCAATTATTTCATAGCAAGCGAAAATTCCCGCAGGACCTGCACCTACAACAATTACATCATAGTTCGTATTCATATATTCATTCCCCCATTGCATTCCTTAGAAAACCCTTACTAAAGGTAGCATGTTCCATTTGGAATGTCAACAAAACGAACGAACGATTTTCATAAACCCTATTTAAACGTTCGTGAAAAATCCGTTTTTTTATGTATATGGAATTAAAAAAAGCATTAAAAACAAGAAAGAACCGATTAATCCATCCCGTACCACTGAATAGCAAGACCCCCACCTCAAGATTAAAAAAGGCAAAGAAACTAGGTGGAGGATAACTGCTGGCATGCGCCCGATTGGGCAGGCTTTCCATCAGTGAAGGATGAAGCTCTCTACTGATGGAAGTTTCACTTTATTATTAATCGGTTCACCATGACGCTCTTTCTGCATAACTAGAAGCGTACGCAAGTAGCTCCAATAATAATTAATAAAATAAACAACACAACAATGATCGCAAAGCCATAACCATATCCACAGCCTCCAGCGCCATATCCACCGTAGCCATATCCACAGCCATAACCTGGATATCCTCCACCGTAACCCCACATAGTTTTTCACTCCTTACATCCATTTAAAATAGTTTACATTCACAAAATATGTAGGACAAACATCTATTTGTATGTGTGTTTGCCTAGAAATAAAAAAAATCTCCAGCTTAGCTAGAGATTTCATCTCCTTAAAGATTAGCAAGACTTTTTTGCATACCTTCTCATTGTACATGCATATAGTTGTAATAATGATAATAGAGGGAGGCAAATCAATGAATTCATCTGAAATAGAAAAATATGCCCAGCAAGCTGCAATATATAAACAACTTGCTTGTTATTACAAATATACAAATCCGCAAAAATATATAGAGGTATACTTAAGACACTATGAGGCGATGAAACAACTTGTACAAGCTTACGAGCAAAGCCGTGTATCACCACCGTATTCAAGCGAGCAAGCATTGCCCTCTTACATTCGAATCTTACACGCTTCTCCTGATTCATCTGCCATTGATATTGTTATAAATGGACAAAAAGTAGTAAAAAACATTTCGTTTAAGCAATATAGCCCATATCTTTCACTTACACAAGGGCAATACCGCGTTGATATCGTACCTGCTGGCGGGGAAACTCCCATCTTTTCAACTCTCACTCCTGTAATGGGAAATCATACATATACTCTTGCAGCAGTTGGTAATGTTAATAAACTGCAACTGTTAAATTTAACTGATAATACACCTCTTCCATATGGACAAGCAAAAATACGATTCGTTCATTTATCTCCTGATGCACCTCAAGTAGATGTAGCTTTAAAGGATGGGGAAAAACTGTTTGAAAAGGTTTCATTTAAACAATCAACAGATTATTTACAAGTGAGTCCTGGCGTAGCAGATATAGAAATAGCTGCTGCAGGAACAAAAGACATTATATTAACAATTCCTGAGGTGAAAATTGAGGCAAATAAGATTTATACGGTTGTTACGCTTGGTTATGCTCATAAATCTCCAAAATTGGAAAGTTTATTTTTGACAAATTAAATTTTCTGCAAATACTAAAAACCAGAATAGAAAAAATAATCAATTTCTTTTATAATTTTATAGTAATCTATATATTTTCAGGAGGTTGCTCATGACTCATTTTGAAGAAAATTTAAAAAAGTACGCGCAATTAGTTATACAAGTTGGGATTAATATTCAGAAAGGACAAACTCTCGTTATCCATGCACCTATTACATCTTCTCGCTTAGTTCGTGAATTATCAAAGCAAGCCTATAAATCCGGAGCAAAAAATGTCCATGTCGAATACTCCGATGAAGATTTAACGTTAATTAAATACTTACATTCACCACTAGAAGGTTTGAAGGAATTCCCCCACTGGAAAGCAAAAGGACTTGTTGAATTAGCGAAAAACAATGCTGCTTTTTTATATATTGCTGCATCTAATCCTACTCTTTTTCAAGACATTGATGCAGAAAGACTTGCAATTGCTATGAAAACAAATGCCTCTGGTATGAAGGAACTTAACGAATATCGAATTAATAGTCAATGTAGTTGGTCAATTATCTCTATGCCAACCATTGAATGGGCCTCTCAAATCTTCCCTGAACTCGATGCCAAAGAAGGTGTCAATAAATTATGGGATCTTATCTTTAAAACTACAAGAGTAACTGATGATAACCCTATACAGGCATGGCAAAACCATATTCAATTATTAAATAGTAAAGCACATCATTTAAATGAGAGAAAGTATAAAAAACTACATTATAAATCTGACAAAACAGATTTAACAATCGAACTTCCTAATAACCACAAATGGTTAAGTGCACAATTTCAAAATAAATTACATACTCCATTTATACCGAACATGCCAACAGAAGAAGTATTTACTGTCCCATTAAAAAAAGGGGTAAACGGTGTAGTAAGGAGTACAAAACCCTTAAATTACGGTGGCACATTAATTAATAATTTCTCTCTGACTTTCCGTGAGGGAAAAGTTATAGATTGTTCAGCTGAAACCGGCTATGAAACTTTGAAAAAATTACTGGAAACAGATGAAGGAGCTCTGCATTTAGGAGAAATTGCGCTCGTCCCACACGATTCACCTATCTCGAATACAAACGTTATCTTTTTCAACACATTATTTGATGAAAATGCATCCTGTCATCTCGCATTAGGCAATGCACTTCCTATGTGTATTCAAAACGGTATTAATATGAGTAAAGCAGAGCTTCAAGAAAACGGATTAAATGATAGTATTACTCATGTTGATTTTATGATTGGATCTGCCAACCTCGATATTGATGGCGAAACATCAAGTGGAAAACTTGAGCCTATCTTTAGAAAAGGGAATTGGGCATTTTAATTTTTGTGTCAAAACATAAAGTGAAACTTCCATTTAACAAAAACACACCGTTCAAAATGAGAACGGTGTGTTTTTAAATGTAACAAACTACCACACTATGGCATTTCTTAAAAAATATATAAATCCATTTTCATTTTTCGACACACATGTCGCTGCTACACACAGCCAGATGCTCTCGCCCCTCTTAAAAAGAAAGACGTTCTTATGTGGCTTTTCAGCTTGTATATATAATCGATACAATGATCTACATCTCTACTATATACATTTATTACTTTTCAAACGAAATATGAAATTCTGTCCACTCTTTTGTTGACTTACATGTAATGAATCCTTTATGTTTCTCCACAATTTGTTTACAAACAAATAAACCAATCCCAGTTCCTAACTTTTTTGTAGTTACAAATGGTTCAAATATTGTTTCTATATTTTCCTGCGGAATCATTGGTCCATTATTTTTAATAAAAATATGTATTAACTCTTCATCTTCACACACATCAATAACAATTCTCTTACTTTCTTCTATTCCTTCAAGAGCGTCGATAGAGTTCATTAAAATATTTAAAAACACTTGCCTAACTTCACTTCGATATCCCATAAATGATATTGGATGCGACAAATTTTTCTCGATAGAAACATTTGCATTTACTAAACTCGGATATAAGAATTGGATAATATCATGAAATAAATCATTCAACCAAAATTTTTCTGCTTCATTCCATATTTCTTTTTTTGACACAAGTAAAAACTGAGAAATTCTAAAATTTAATTGATCAAGCTCATGGGAAATAATATCTAAATACGGGAGATGCGGTTGATCCGATTTTAACAACTTTACAAATCCCATAATAGATGTTAATGGATTACGAAACTCATGAACAAAACTTGCTGACATTTGTCCTAATATTGTCAATCTCTCTTTATGCGTTTCGTTAATGAATTTTTGCTTTTCCTCCAAATTTTTCGATATAATTTCTGAGTATTTCAAAACCGTATAATAAATTAAACGATCAAAACAAATATGTATTTTTGCCATGATTGGTTTCAATTCACGAGCACTCACATCTAATTCACACATTGCTTCAAATAATTCATTCCGTCCGACATTCGCATTATAGACAAAGTCACCAATATTTGCATCTGCCCCCGCGCGCTCAATGGCAATTTTCTCACATAATGGTCTAATAAGTTCAATACCTTTCTCACTCATAATAAGCTCAATCATTAATGATAACAATCTTTCTCCGTTTTCATTAATTTCTTGTCTAAAAGGATCATTTTCTGAAATAATAATTTTGTTTTTCCAGTTCTCTACGAATAGCTGTTTATTCATTTCTAAGTACGTACAAAACATTTTACTAATATCTTTATCGATCGGAAAAACCCCCATTCCCTCCATCTCCATACGAAAAACACCCTATATATTTTGAATATTAACACAAAAAACATTTTTCGTTAAGATACTATTGTCACATTTTGTTATTTCATGTTGATAAAATTTTTCAATATAGTATGTGAAATTATTTTTTTTTGCATCCTTTTCATTTTTTTCATACAATAGAAACAAGAAAGGTGTGAAAAAAATGGTAAATAAAAATGTGGAAGACTATCTTCAAGAAGGCATTCACGGGCAAAAACAAAACAAGCCTGAAGAGCGTAACATGTTTTTAAGCACATTGCGTGAACGTGTGGAAATTGCATTAACGATTGGACAGGTAATGCAAACGAACGTTTATTCAGAAATTAAAAAAAGTATGGGTTCTTCTCAAGGATTAACATTGTATGTGAACGGTAACATCGCATATCCACATTTATCTAAATACATTAAATTAGCAAATGAAAAACAAGTGCCGTTTACAATTGTACAAAATAAAGATGCAAATACACCAATTGGACTTGTACTCGCACATAATACAGCAGTCGAAAAAGAACATATTTATGTGGAAGATGAGATTTATAAGCAAGAGATGAACTGACAAAATACGCCTGGCCTCTAACCGGGCGTATTTTTTACGATAAAGTAAAACTTCCATCAGTGGGGGTTTTCTTCATCCCCCACCTATCTTCTTTGCTTTTCTCTAAATCTTGAGGTAGGGATCTTACTGTCCGCGAATAGCGGGATAAACAAAAAAACCTTCCCATATAGGAAAAGGTTATGAACTGACTTGTTCTTGAAGTGAGACATGTTGCTTTGCAACTTCTACAGGCTGCATTGCAAGCTGCTTCGTCACTTCAATTTGTTTAATGTAATGACCATCTAATTCAACAATACGAAACTTATAATTTTCAATATCAATACTATCACCTTGTTCAATTTCAAGATGTTCTGTTAAAATCCAGCCTCCAATTGTATCAACGTCTTCATCATCAATTGAAAGTCCTAACAATGCATTAACTTCACTAACAAGTACTTTTCCTTCTAAAATTGTTTTTGTTTCGCTAATGCGCTGAATTTCTGGCTTTTCATCTGTATCAAATTCATCTTGTATGTCGCCAACAATTTCTTCTAATATGTCTTCAACTGTTACAAGTCCAGACGTTCCGCCGTACTCATCCACTAAAATTGCCATATGTGTGCGTTCGCGCTGCATTTTTACAAATAGATCATGAATAGCGATGGATTCAATAATTTGAATAATCGGACGGGCATACTGTGCAACAGTTTCTTTATTTGTCCCATCATGTTTCACAAAATCTGTGAAAATATCTTTAAAGTTTACAAAACCGATAACATGATCCTTATCTCCATCAATGATTGGATATCTTGTATACTTCTCATTTGACATCATTTTCATTGCTTCCGTAACAGATTGCTCTTTTTCTAAAATTACCATTTCTGTACGCGGAACCATAATTTCTTTCGCAATTCGATCGTCAAATTCGAAAATTTTATTTACATATTTATATTCTGATTGATTAATTTCACCATTTTTATAACTCTCTGATACAAGCATGCGTAACTCTTCTTCTGAATGTGCTGCTTCATGCTTCTGCATTGGTTTAAGCCCAACCATTCTCGTAACAATACGCGCGGAACCATTCAATGTCCAAATAAACGGATATGCAAGTCGGTAGAAAGAAATAAGCGGTCTTGCAATTGCTAAACTAATCCCTTCCGCCTTTTGAATTGCCAACGTTTTTGGAGCTAACTCACCTACCACAACATGAAAAAAGGTAATAAACATAAAAGCTAAAAAAACCGATAAGACAGTTGCTACCGAGGGAGGCACCTCCAATCTTGCAAAAATCGGATCAAGCATACGTTTAACCGTCGGTTCCCCTAGCCATCCAAGGCCGAGCGCTGTCACTGTAATCCCTAGCTGACACGCTGATAAATACTCGTCTAAGTTTGTAATGACTGTTTTCGCAGCAATTGCACGTTTATTTCCTTCTGCAATTAAATAGTCGATGCGCGAGCTCCTAACTTTGACAATTGCAAATTCAGACGCAACGAAGAAAGCAGTTAAGGCAATTAAAACAATCACCATACTTATACTAAATATGTCCAAATACGTTTCCTTACTCACCTTGTAAGTAAGGAAGCCACCTCCTAATTGTTTTATTCTAAAGAAAAAACTTCTCTAACAATCTTACAAGTTTCTACACTAATAATCACCTTTTATACATTATATGCATGCATAAAAAAGATATTTACGTTTATGATAACGAAACTTATACTCTCCGTCAAATAAGAGAAACAGCTGAAATTATATACATACAAATTAAAAAGTCGACATAAAAAACTTCTTTCTTTTTAGGCGGCGAGAGCATCTAGCCATGCATAGAGGCGGTCAGGGCCTTTTTCTGCCACATGCAAGGTTTAAAAACAAAAGGAGAAAGTAAGTAGCGGTCATGTTGTATTCTGCATAGATGCGACTTATAAAGAAAAGCGGAAGCGGCTCGCTCAGAACAAGAGGGGGATGGAGCTTCTGACATAGAGGCGCTTTTTGCCTTGGCGGAAGACGCGAAGCCACCGACTGTTTAGCCCCGTTGGCTAAGGTTCCTTCACACAGAAGGGGTTTTTTACCTTCTTGTGTGGAAGGTTCCTAGACATGAGGGCCTAGGAGGCAGAGCTAGACAAGATGCCGAAAAATTAAAATGGATTTATATAGACAATTTTTTTATTTTCGGGATATTTCCTTCCTAAAAAAATTATTTTTGTGAAAAAGCACTTTCTTTGCCGATTTCTCACTTCTTTTGTCAAGCATGCAGGGAACAAAAAAGCTATCACGAATCCTTCTAACAATAAGACGTAGGAGGGATTATTGTGGAATATAAAACGCCGATGATTGCCAAAACGTTAAGTATTAGTCCAAAAGCTGTCATCCGCCTTGCGCAGCAAATTGGATTAGAATTAAAAAAGAATAAATTTGGACACTATGTTTTTTACGAAAAAGATTTACAGCAAATGCTTGAATTTCAGCGCTCTACATCAAGTCACGAACATAAACTCCCTTCCAATCCTGCTGCTGAGGCAGCACCATCAAATGAAATGCAACAATTTATAAAAGAATTAAAACATATTTCCCTACGATTAGATCGTCTAGAAGAAAAATTACAAGAAAAGGCAGACGATGTTGTAAGCTATCAATTGTTACAGCACCGTAATGAAATAGAAGAAATGCATGCAAAAATTGAACAATTAGAAGCGGCACTTAAACGAAAAGAACCTATCTATATTACCCCAGAAGTCGCAGCATCAAAACAAGAAGAAAAACCAAAACGACGTAAAATGATTTTGAATATTTTTGGATTTTAATATTCTGTAATAAAAAAGGTGATGTTCATCGAACATCACCTTTTTTATTATGATAACATCGTTTTCATATCTTCTTCTGCTGTTGTAATGAGTTGTAAACGAAATGCGTCTTGTAACACTTGTAGTACACCTGGTGATATAAACTCCGGTGCTTTCGGACCGATACGAATATCTTGAATACCAAGACTAAATAATCCGAGTAAAATGGCTACAGCCTTTTGCTCAAACCAAGACAATACAATGCTGACTGGTAACTCATTCACTTCACATTGAAATGCTTCCGCTAAAGCGGCTGCAATTTTCACTGTTGAAATCGAATTATTACATTGTCCGAGATCAATATAACGCGGTATATTCGTTCCTGGCACAAAGCCATAATCTACGTCATTAAATCGAAATTTCCCACAAGATGTCGTTAAAATAACTGTTTCTGGTGGTAAGGATGTTGCTAATTCACGATAATATTCCCCGCCTTTTCCAGGTGCATCACAACCAGCAATGACGAAGAAACGTTGAATTTTACCAACTTTCACCGCATCAATAATTTCCGGTGCAAGCGATAATACGGTTTCATGGTGAAATCCCGTTGTTAATTGTTCTTCTGACTCCATTTGTACATCTGGAAGTTCCAGCGCCGTTTCAATAAGCGATGTAAAATCATTATTTTCAATTTTGCGTACTCCCTCTAATCCTGCAACATCGTAGGAAAAGAAGCGATTTGCATATGTTCCTTTGATTGGCATCACACAATTTGTCGTTGCTAATATAGCTCCTGAAAATTTTTCGAATAAACGACGCTGATCATACCAAGCCTTTCCGATATTCCCCTTTAAATGCGCATATTTTTTCAACTGGGGATAACCATGTGCCGGCAGCATTTCAGAATGTGTATAAATATTGATACCTGTTCCTTCTGTTTGCTTTAATAACTCTTCTAGCGCAAACAAATTATGTCCTGTAACAACAATTGCTTTCCCATAAGCGCGATTTTGTGTAATTTGTACTGGTTCTGGCACTCCGAAATGATCAGTATGTGCCTTATCAAGTAATTCCATCACGCGAATCGCGGCTTTCCCAACTTTCATTGCCATATCTAAATGTTCTTGTTCATTAAAGTTTGAATTTGTTAACGTCATATATAACGCTTCGTGCGTTACTGCATCTACAAATGGGTCTGTGTATCCAAGCTGTGCTGCATGGGTACGATAGGCAGCAATTCCTTTTAAAGCAAAGACGATAATATCTTGTATACTTGCAATGGTTTCATCTTTTCCACAAACTCCGATAATTTTACATCCTCCGGTAGGCGTTTGTTCACATTGATGACAAAACATCATTCCCATCCCCTCTCTAGCAATCTTTATAGTGTAAGCGTAATACAAATCGCTATCGAAAGATGTGATGATAATCACATGGAATGATGCAATTTTGTGACAATTTTTATCTTGTTAACATAATATTTTTACTGTTCTCTTTAATCAATGCTTGTGCATGTGCATTTCCTTGAATCACATCACGAAATTCCTTCAAAGAATACATATGCGTCAATCCCTTCATAACATGAATACGAACTGGTACACCTTGTAGTTCATCATTAACAGTCAATGCTTCATCGATTGGCTCAATTGGAAATCCTAATGAACGTAAGTACATATACATACGCTTTGTTACAACCGCAATATACCACTCCGCCTTTACTTCTAACGCATGTATAAATAAAATCGTCGCAAGTTGTTTAAATTGTCCACGACCGCGAGATGTTTTTGCAATACTTAACTTTCCAATTTCGTACACGTTTTTTAACCCTTTTATATATTCACTTTCAGAAAACGGATAAAAAAACTCGGAATTCGATTGTTCAGGTGTTGTATAATGTATACATTCAACCGTTCCGATATAATGATTGTCTTCTATCAATAAAAATCTTGAAGGTGTTAAATTTCGTTCTACAAACATTAAGTTTCGTTCTTCACAAAAATCTCCCCATAATTGTTCGAACCAAAAATGTTCTTCCTTTGTTTGAACACGTTGGAACATACTACCCCGCCTTTCCCATTACCCTTTACTTTTGTTAGCGCTTTCATCACCTATCATATAAAAAGGAAACATGCTATGCAAGAAAAATTGTTTTTCCATTTATAGTTTCCATATATAAATGATGATTCCTGTATTATTTTTACATTTACACAAAAATTCCATATATACATAACAATATTCATAAAAAACATGTTACATTTTGTAAAATACCTTCCTCACCTCAAAATTCAAAAGAAAAACTGACCACTAGGGGGATAAGATAAAACATTATTTCCTTATCCCCGCCAACCACCCCTGAAAAATATTCACTAATTCTTTTTTCCCCGCTAGCCTCTCTTCGCCTTTTTTTGTTTTATACGGATACAATTGTAAAAATATACCGCAACCTGCTTCAATTTTTTTGGCATGCATATTACTGCCTGGATATACACATATAACTTCATAAATTGCACGGCGGTGAAATAATCGTTTTCCATTCTGCTCTTCTACATATTTAATTGACCAATATTTGTACATCTGCTCGGTTGCTTTCGTATTTCCAACTGGCTGAAAAATGTTATACATCGGACTATATTTCACTTCAATAATAATAGATGATTGATATATATAGGCAGTTTCTCCTCGCTTATAACAATCAATACGAATATCTGGTTTTTTGGTATCTTCTCCATTATAAAAATGACTCTGTTTACTGAGCGCAATAAGCGGATGTATTTCAATTAAATCATTGAATGCCACATGCAGCTGCAACTCTTCGTTTTCTAACACAATTGTTGTTCCATCTTGTAAACCATCTAAATAAAAATACGATTGAATTTGTTCTGCAATTGACGGAGCATCGTTAAAACCAATCTCCTGTAAAATTTCCACAATAGTAAAATATGCATAATACTCATAAATTAAAAATGTCGGCTTATAAACAAATAAAAACGATGGTTCTAATTCATTGTGCTGCGGTAAAAATTCAAGTTGACGTAATAGCTGGTGATATAAAGGAGGAAGTGAATGTGTTGTAAGTGTAATTTCTTCCTGAACCCCTCTCCAAAATGGTGTGTATAAAAGATGTGAAAAATACGTAAGTGTACTTTGCAAAATGGTATATAACACTTTATATTCTTGAATTTTCATCGCAATTTTGCGCAAATCAGTGTCTTTTAACAAATGAATGTTGCCATATTTTTGTTTGTCTCGCTCAGTCACAGAGCCATTTCGCTCAATCATTTGTAAAATGGTATACACTGCTTTTTTCTCTTCTCTTCGTGTTTGCTGTGCCCGCTCTAGTTTCTGAATAATTTCGCGCAAAAATAAATCAATTTCTAATAGTTTATTATAAAACAACTTCGTTTTATATTTTACATAACCATTTTCTTTACAATGCTCTTGCTCTGTAAAGCGGCGATTATACCATTTTGCATACGGTTTTTTCTCATGTATAATGGTGCTCTTTCTTGTGGGTTTTCTCTCTTTTATTTCCCATATATGTTCTTGTTCAAAAAATTTCTTTTGCTGCATTTCATAATATAACTGCTTTACTTTTTTCATTTTTTGCGGCAACATACGGAGCATACGCATATATGAATAATCTTCAATATCTGCAAACGTAACAAATGTCTTTTTATAATATCCACGATCTAAAATGATTTCACCTAGTACAGACTTTACATATTGCTGAATTAACTCTAGTTGATCATCAAAAAAATTTTTCGGAACGATTTGAAATGCCCCGTAAAACACCTCTTCTCCAACTTGCACTTCAAAGTGATATACACCGCAGCGCCATGGATATAAATAATCCGTTTTTCCATGCTCATATAGTAAAACAGTACGTTGCTTTTCATGCAGTTCATATTTCCATTCCATATGTTGCTTTTGTCCTTCATATACTTTATTCCAAATGAACGTAATCTTTATTGGGTACCTTGATTGTATATGTAGCCGAAGCGGTTTTAATTCTTGTACTTTGTACACACATGAAGAAATCGTAACTGGCGAAACACAAAGTTTATTTAATACAATATGCTCCCCCTTCTCTTCTGCTCCTACTATTACTTTCAATACAAAGGGAAGCCTCTCCCCTGTCTCCATGATTTCTGTTTCATACGTACCTTCATTTAACATATCCATACAGCTCCAACTCTCGCTGTTTTTGTTTCATATACAGCAGTGAGTGTTCAAAAGTTGATACACGATTTGCAAGTGATGATTGTAATAGTTGTACAAGAGACATCTCTTTCTTTCCCTCTTCACGAAGCAATGCCCTCATTGTCGCTTCTGTACCACGTAACTTCGTTAAAATACGTTGTTTTATTTGTAAATCAAATGCTTCTTCACGACTTATTAACAAAGATCTCCCTTCATCATATGGGATATTTTGCAAATAAGATGCAATTGCCGACGCAACGCGAAAAGAAATTCCTTTTGAAGCATCGTGAAGAAATAACAGCTGATGCACTTTATCTAATAACTCCAATTCTTCTTCTGTAAACACATCAAGCATTGCCTTGTGATGAACCCAGTTCATTCGAAATTCTAAGGCTGAAACAGATAATGAAAACGGAATATTTATCATCTTTCTCTCGACCATACTCATCTCACAGAATGGAATTTTTTGAAGGAATACAACATTTACACGGTCTAATAAACGGTCAGATAGCTCCTTTGTTGTTTCATCAAAATTAACTGTACCAATAAAAATGACATTATCACCAATTTCTATTTGCGGTGGTACATCCTGTTCTTTTTCATTACTAGCCGCATATAAAGTTAAAATACGGTTTTTTCGATCTAGCTGCAAGAGTGATAGAAAAGGAGTAAACCAATGCTCAATATATGACAAGTTCATTTCATCAAATACAATCATATATAATTGATTTGGATTTTCAGCAGCATCTAACAATGTTCGAACAAGTTTTGTTTCACTTTCCATATACGTTCCATTTGAATGAAGATAACCTAATACATCATGAGGCTCTTGATAAGATGGTGACACAGGAATCCAAATGAAATCTTTCCCAAATGTTAATCCAAGCGCTTCTGCATAGGCTTGCACAAACTGTGATTTTCCGATTCCAGGCATACCACCTACTATTGTCAATAAATTTGTCTTTACACAAATATGAAAATTGTAAATATCACTTTCATCAATATATAATTCTTTTTCTGCGATAATTTGCTTTACGCATTGTATAAAAGAATACTCACGTTCATTCCATTCATTTCCCTTTTCTTGTTTACGTGTATCGCTGATTTCAATTTGTTTTCCATTCTCTTTTATTTGTTTTTCTAATTGCTCATATACTTCTGTTCGCACAAAAAACAAACTATTCTCTACATTCATATCGGCATACTGCATCCAATCATCCACATCGAGGTAACGAACATCCCGCCTCTGTTCTCGATATGTAATGGCACTAATAGAAGGTTTTAAAGATACATTTCCATATATCCGCCCTTCATACCATAACAACCCTGGCGTACCAAAATCATGTGGAAATTTGGGCACTAGAAATGAAACATATCCTTTCTCAAGTTTTCTTTCAAACACTTCTCTCGCTTTTGTGACTGATAGTTTAGGAGAAGGAATCATTTTATAGGAGTTTGCAATTTCTCGTTCTTCAGCATCTATTAATTCTACATATAAAGTGTTCTCCATATAAGAAAGTCGGAATAACAACAATTGTTTTTCTCGTTTTCCTTCTTTTATACTTGCGAAAAATTTTTCATTTTGTTTATTTTTATATAAACCCTCAAATATATAAGAATCTTCTCCAAAAGCCACTTCAATTATGTTTGGAATTGGCGAAAGACAAACGACAAAAAATGATCCTTTCTTCTTTGGCTCTTCTGCAAATTTCCCAACAAAACGCATATGCTGTAATCTCTTTACAAAACTTGGGTGAAGAGCTTTCTCAAGTTTCATCTCGCTCACCTTCTTTTTTTCAATGCTTTTATCATTGTATGAATAATAAAAGCAAACTAGAAACAAAAAACCTGACACTTATTGTCAGGTTAAATGAAAGTCTCCTTTTTCGTGAGAAATTGCATTGTGAGCAATCTTCATTTTCGCTAATACATAACGTAATGTATCTTCTGCATTTTTATCTTCATGTACATGCATATTAGCTAAAACCTCTACAGAACACGCTAAATTTTCTACCGCTCCGCGCAGTTCGGGATTTCGATTAAAGAACGCTTCTTGCACTAATAATTTCCGAACATCTTGTGCTAACTCTACAATCCGCATCAATTTTTCCTTTTCTTCCATAACAATCCCCTCCTACACATTCTTAAAACTATATATTCTGTTAATCCCTAAAAATTCCTGCTAACCACGCAAGAAATCTTGTTCACCCATCAAAAAAAGGATCTATGCCCACACTGTAGCATAAATCCTTTTTTGTATATTGATATCTTTACATTCCAATCTTTCCAGTAACCAGCATATAAATAGAAGTACCTGCTGCAAGTAAAATGATAATCATCACATATTGTTCAGCGCGAGTAAAACAGCGATTTCCTTGCTCTTTTCTTGCAGCGACATACACAATAAGTCCGATGCCATAAACTAAAGAAACAAGTAATAAATTTTTCAATCCGGCTGCATATACAAGCCAAACTCCATATACAGATGCCATAGAAGCAAGTATCCCATCTTTCCATCTGTTTCCTTCATATGCTTTTGTAATCACTAATTTCAACTGATATAGTGCTGAAAATACATATGGGAGTAAAATTGATGTTGATGCAATAAAATACATGATCTGATATGTGGATGCTGAAAATAACACAATAATAAATAATGTTTGGGCAACACAGTTTGAAATCCATAATGCCATATGTGGTGTATGATTTTTGTTCGTTTTCGTAAAGACCTTCGGAAATACGCCGTCTTTTCCAGCAACGTGAGAAATTTCCGAAACAAGTAAAAACCAACCAATTAATGTACCAATAAGCGAGGCGATTAATCCTAAGTTAATAACAAATGCGCCCCATGAACCAACGACATGCTCTAATACATGTCCCATTGACGGTGTTTCAAGTGCCGCTAATTCCTCTCGTGACATTACCCCTAATGATAAAACAGAAATTAAAATATAAATGCCCATTACTAACAGTAAACCGAATACAGTTGCTTTTCCGACATCACGGCTATGCTTTGCTCGGCCCGATAAAACGACTGCCCCTTCTACGCCAATAAATACCCAAAGCGTAACAAGCATCGTATTTTTAACTTGTCCAAGTACAGAAGATAATGAAACCGGAGCTTTTCCCCAAAAGTCATGCGTAAATATATCCCACCGAAACGCAGTAACCATAATCACAATAAATAATACAATTGGGACAAGCTTACCAATTGTCGCAATAAAATTCATAATCGAAGCTTCACGAATTCCAAGTAATATAAGAAAATGAAGTGTCCACAATAAAAGTGATGCACCGACAATAGATGGAACATTATTACCACCTTTAAAAATCGGGAAAAAATATGCTAATGAGTTAAATAACAACATAATTGTTGCAACATTACCTAATATTCCAGCAATCCAATATCCCCATGCGCTGTTAAATCCAATATATTCTCCAAAACCAGCGCGTGCATAACTATAAATGCCACCCTCAAGCTCTGGCTTTCGATGTGCTAATGATTGATATACAAGAGCAAGCGGAATCATTCCTAAAGCTGTAATGCACCAACCAATTAAGGTAGCACCGCTGTTTGCTCCTGCTGCTAAATCGTGCGGTAAACTAAACACCCCGCCTCCAACCATTGTTCCTACTACAAGTGCAATTAATGGAAAAAATCCTAATTTCTTTTCTATTGGTATCACCCCGTCTGCAATTTCTTGATGTGTTCATTCCGTTCCACCAGGCATTCATATTATGAGTTATTTATATAAAAAATACGTACCCTGAAAATGACGAACTGTATCACTTTATATTCTTTCAGAAAAACATTACCTATTCTAAAAGAAAATGAGCAAAAATGGAATACTTTTTCGAAAAAAAGTATAAGTATGCATAAAAAAAGTCGTTTATTTTTATATAAACCACTTTTTTATGTTACATCTGTAAATTTTATCCTGCTATTCGTGAGCAGTAAAATCCCGCCCTCAAGATTGTGAGGAGTCCGAAGAAGATAGATGGTGGATAACTGCCGCTATGTGCCCAATTGGACGAGGTTTCCATCAGAGGGTGATAAAACCCTCTCTGATGGAAGTTTCACTTCATCTATTTTAATAGTCCTTCTTTTTGTAAAAATTCTTTTGCTACAGTCTCTGCTGCTTTACCTTCTACGTTCACTTCATAATTCATGTTACGCATTTCTTCGTCAGTAATTTTCCCCGCAAGTTTATTTAATGATTTTTCAATTTCTGGATATTTCTTTAACGTTTCTTCACGTACTAATGGCGCTCCTTGATATGGTGGAAACAGCCCTTTATCATCTTCTAATACTTGTAGACCGTATTGCTGTAATTCACTGTCTGTTGAATAAGCATCAATGACATTCACATCACCAGATTGAATTGCACTATAACGCAACTTCGGTTCCATTGTTTTCAAATGAGGAAACTGTATATTATATAGTGTTTGTATTCCTTTATATCCATCTTCACGATCTGCAAACTCAAGTGTAAAGCCAGCTTTCATTTCAGAAGAAACATTTTTCAAATCAGAAATTGTCTTGATATTATACTGCTTCGCTATTTGTTTTGGTACTGCTAATGCGTACGTGTTGTTATACTGCATTGGCTTTAACAGCTTCATATTAAATTTTTGCTCCATCCCATTTCGTGCCTGCTCATATACTTCTTGACGACCTGTACTTTTTGGTGCTTCTTTTACGAAAGTTGATAAAGCTGTTCCTGAAAATTCTGGATAAATATCGATTTCTTTAGATTTTAACGCTTCAAATATAAAAGATGTTTTTCCGAATCCTGGTTTTACCTCTACTTTTAAATCAGTATCCTGTTCGATTAATTGTTTATACATCTGAATTAAAATTTCCGGTTCTGAACCAAGCTTACCAGCAATTACGATATCTTTCTTCTGCACACTCCAAAGAAAAGGTGCGATGATGATTCCAAATACAGCAACTGCTGCAACTATTGTTCGTCTCGGTGAACGTCTTACATGCAAGGTCATGCGTAACACACCATCAAAGAATAGTGCTAATAATGCAGCTGGAATAGCCCCTAATATAATAAGAGCATGGTCATTTCGATCAATTCCAAGCAGAATAAGCTTTCCTAACCCTCCTGCTCCAATTAAAGCAGCTAATGTCGCCGTACCAACAATTAATACCATTGCCGTCCGAATTCCTGCCATAATAATAGGCCAAGCAAGTGGTATTTCTACCTTCCATAAACGCCTCCAATTGTTCATTCCCATCGCTTTTGCTGCCTCAATAAGTGATGGATCTAGTTCACGTATCCCCGTATATGTATTTCTTAAAATAGGAAGCAGTGCATAAATCACAAGGGCGATTATAGCTGGAACCTTTCCGATACCAACTAACGGAATTAATAACCCAAGAAGTGCTAAAGAAGGAATCGTTTGCATTACAGCAGAAGTACCAATTACCCATTCAGCAATAGGCTCTTTTCTTGTTAACAAAATTCCAAGTGGCACTGCGATAAGAATTGCGAAAAATAAAGCAATCAACGAAATTTGTAAATGTTCCAAAAGGGCACTTAACAGTTCTTGTTTACGCTCTTGTATCGTTTGTAAAAAGGACGTCACTGTCTATCCCCTCACTTTCATTTGCTCTACTATATATTGAACGATATGTTGACTTGTTAATGTACCAATGTATGTACCGTTTTGTTCGATTGGTATTTCTTTTTCGCGTTCTAAACGAAGTAAAGCGTCCTGCAAGGAAGCTTCAGTCGAAAGTGGATTACCATCACCTTGTTTTCCTTCTTGTACTAATATTGATACTATATCTTCTACTTTTCTATGATCATACCAAGATAATCGTGGTCTCCCAATAAATTCTTCTACAAATGTATTTGCGGGGTTTTGTAAAATTACTTCTGGCGTATCAAGTTGGACAACTTTTCCATCTTTCATTATACAAATACGATCACCAAGTGCTAATGCTTCTTGCATATCATGAGTTACGAAAACAATTGTTTTTTGAATCTTTTTTTGTAAGTCTACTAAATCACGCTGCAGCTGTTCACGGCTTAAAGGGTCAAGCGCACTAAACGGTTCATCCATTAAAACAATTTTGGGATTGGCCGCAAGCGCTCGCACAACACCAACGCGCTGCTTTTGACCGCCAGATAATTCATCTGGCATACGTCCCCTATATGTATCAGGATCTAAACCAACCATTTCTAATAATTCATCAACACGCTTTTGAATTTTCGCTTTACTCCATTTGCGCATTTCTGGTACAACCGCAATGTTTTCTGCAATTGTCATATGCGGAAATAGCGCAATTTGTTGCAATACATATCCAATATTCCATCGTAATTCATGAATGTTATAATCCCGAATATTCTTCCCATCAATAAAAATTGAACCTTCTGTTGTTTCAATTAATCGATTGATCATTTTCATTGTCGTTGTTTTTCCACATCCACTCGGACCAATCAAAACAAAAAATTCTCCTTTACGAATCTCTAGCTCTAGAGAATCTACCACCTTTGTTTTATCATCAAACGTTTTTGAAACGTGTTCAAATCGAATCACAAATACAACTCCTTTTTCATTCTTTCCTCTATTCTCATGGAAATTTGAGCTATTTTCAAATGATTTGTCTTTTCAAAATAAAAAGAGCTCTATTTTGAGCTCTAATAATCTTTTAAAATTGTCTTTATGACCGCCGCATACTCACGTATATATGCCTTTTTCCGCGAACGCTTTGGCGTTGGTGCAGCAAGTGCTTCCATCTTCATTCCTAAGCGATCTGCAATAATTTTTGCTCGGTATAAATGATAGGTGTTACTTACTACAACCGCATGTTTTATATCATATAAATCCTTAGAAAACTTTATATTTTCATATGTACTTGTAGAACGATCTTCAAGTAAAATTCTTTCTTTTCCAATGCCGTTTTCCATTAAATAGCGACTCATACTAAGAGCCTCTGAAATATCTTCATCGTCTCCTTGTCCGCCAGATACAACTACTTTTACTTTTGGATGCGAATGTAAATAGCCTAGCGCTACATCTAATCGATTTTGTAGTGATAATGACGGTTTATCACCAAATAGTTTTGCACCTAAAATTAAAACATACGGTGCTGTATGACTTACTTTCTCATTAGCAGTTTTCTTCATGCAGTATGTTATATAAACAACATATACTGGCGGTAATAACAACAGTAATAATAACCATTTATTCATATAGCAGTTCTCTCCCTTTTTTATATTATATAAAAGAAAGAGATCATGCAGAAGTATTTTACCTACATCTAGTAAATTTCAAAAAAATAGCGAGGAGACAATCCTCGCTACTTTCCCTATCCTTGACGCTGTCCTGCATTTTGAGCATTGCGTGCTTTCTTTGAAGACGTATGATCTTGCGTTTGATTTCCTTTATGCTTCGCAGAACCTAGTGCTTTTGTTTTTCCCATATCATTTCACACCTTTTTTTAAATGTTACATCTATAGGATGTGTATTAGATTCGTTACTATACAACCGTTTTATTGGTAATGTGAATTCGTTCTTGCCGCTGCATTTTCACATATGAAACCCCAATACATGTTGCACCAATTAATAATATGCTCAGTGCATAAAACGGAATCATGACACCAATTTGAGACACAAACGTTGTAAAGGCAATAAGAAGAATAACTCGTACACCTGTACCAACAAATCGAAATAGACTATCAACACGCCCAATTATTTCATTTGGAACCTCTTCCATCATAAGCACGCTTCGTGCAACACGTGTTCCTGCATTTCCCATTGCCTTAAAAATAGCAAGGCCGTATACCAAGTAAACGGATGGTTGTATAACCATTACGGTAATTGAAATTGTATATATGAGCATTGTGAATACAATAGATACTTCTGTTTTTACATATTTCATAAGAATTGGAATGCCAATTCCCGCAAGCATCGCACCAATTCCGTACATCATTCCTTCTGTTCCATATACTGATCCATTTGCCTTTAATACGTCTGAAATGTATACCGGCATTAAGTAGTTCGTCATCATTACACCGATAAACGGCATATAAGATGCAAATAAAAACCAAAATAATTGCTTTCTTTTCTTCATAAAATGAACGCCTTCAAAAATTTGTTTTGCAAATGGTTGCTTTCCTAGTTTTGTTCTCTGTTTTGTATATGGAATAAACGATAGCAGTACAAATGCACCGACATACGCTAACATATTAATAAATAAAATCCATTTGACAGCAACAATTGTAATCATAAAACTAGCAACTGCACCAGCAATAACTTGTGTCAATTGTCCCTGTATTTCCATCGTACCACTAAGTGATTTATAATGCTCTGGTGCAAACACTTCTTGATTAAATGCGAAAATATTCGGATAAAATACTAGATAATAAAACGAACCTGCTATATACAGCACAATGTAATGGATTGTTTCATAGGAGTGACCTGTAAATCCCCAATATACCATAACAAAGACTGCGATTGCTCCGATGGCTTCATTCACTAAGAGTAACGTTTTACGAGAAAAGCGATCAATACAATGTCCGATAAACGGTGTACACAAAAACATAACAAGTGTAGACATAATCGAAATATAACCAAACATTGTATTGCCACCAGGCGCCGTTACAAGCAGCCATGAAATCGTAATCATCGTAATCCCAGAGCCAATCGCCGATAAGCTATTGGCTCCAAGAATATAGTACAACCGGGAATCACGGTAAAGAGATGACATATTAATCAGCTCCTAGCTGTTTTTTCAGTTCTGGAAAAATGCTCATGTATCCTCTCAATTCTTTTAGCAAATCTGCAATTAGCGGTTTCGCATCTTCCCCTAATTCTCCGTTCTGTACATGAAGACTATCAATAACAACTTGTTTCGGAATCACATTTGCATATACGCCTCTTGCCACAATGCGCATACTATTTAAGGCATTTATACCACCTTTACCTCCACCTGCAACTGCAAGAAGCCCAACCGGTTTATGCATAAACTCGCTGCTTCCAAGAAAATCAAATGCATTTTTTAGTGCACCGCTCATCGCATTATGATATTCCGGCGTGCATAGGACAACACCATCTGCTTCTTTAACAAGTTTCTTTAATTTTGTTACTGCTTGTAATTCATATTGAGAATTTTCTCCGTTATATAACGGAAGCGCTTCAACAGCTAAATCATATAATTCTCCGTTATAAGTCTGTGCAATATGCTTTGCAATGACGCGAGTTTTACCAAATTTACGTGGCGTACCGTTAATGACAACTAGTTTCATGATTATTTCTCTCCCTTGTTTGAATTTCTATATTTATCTTATCAGAAAATTCCCTCTTATAAACCGTAAGAAAGGCGGAAACCACTTGAGAAAATAGTATGAAAAAACAAAACAGAAACTCATACTTTCGTATGAGTTTCTGTCATTACTCTTCCTATACAACACCATGTTTTACCGCATACAAGGCTGCTTGCGTTCGATCATCTACATGTAATTTAGCTAGGACATTTGAAACATGCGTTTTCACAGTTTGTTCTGTAATATGTAGTTCTGACGCAATTTCTTTATTACTTCTTCCTTTGGCTATTTCTCGCAGCACTTCTTTTTCTCGTTTCGTTAACATAGACAAGTGATCTTGCTTACTCTCAATTGCCGCAGGGCGACCTAATAAGGCAGGCGTTACTTTTGGATGAAAATTAGCATTCCCTTGATGAACTGCAATAATAGAAGCTACAAGTTGATCGGGCTGCACTTCTTTTAATTGATATCCATCTGCACCTGCTTCCATTGCTGGAAGAACATAATCTTGTTCTGAGAAACTGCTTAACATCAGTATTTTAATAGATGAGTCATATTGTTTTATACGCTTCGTTGCTTCAATTCCGTCCATTTTCGGCATCGACACATCCATTAATACAACATCAGGTCGTTCTGTTTGAATAAATTGTAATGCCTCTTCTCCATCTCCCACTTCACCAATAATGTCAAATTCTTCTTTTGTTTTTAAAAAGAAAACAAGTCCTCTTCGGACAATATGATGATCTTCTACAAGCAGTAATTTAATTTTCAATACATGTCTCCCCTTTGAACTGGTAACTGAATCTCAATCTTCGTTCCTTCACCTAGTTTCGTTTGAATATGAAACTTCCCTTTCATTAACTCAATACGCTCTTGCATATTTTTCAAACCAAGCGCAGAATCTCTTACTTTCTCTTTCATAAATCCGATTCCGTCATCTTCGATTTGAAACTTCAACATATTGTTTTCTATTTTTATATGTACAAATACGTTTTCGCAAGAAGCGTGTTTTTTACAATTATGAAGTGCTTCTTGACTAACACGCCATAACATTTCTTCTATTTCATCATCCATCGAAATAACCCTATCAATTCGCATAATTACATGAATACCAAGGAGCTTCCCATAATTTTGAATTGCTTCAGCAAGACCTTTTTCTAAACCTTCAGGCCGTAACTGCCAAATTAATAATGTCATCTCTTGCAGCGCCTCTTGTGATAACTCTCCTATATACGTTAACATCTCCTTTAATTCTTTATTTTTCGTCATATCCATTGTTCCTCTAGCCGTTAGCATAATGGAAAAGAGAAGTTGCTTAACAGAATCATGCAAATCACGTGCTAGGCGATTTCTTTCTGCAACGATTACATATTTCCGCTCTTTCTCAACTAGCCTAATCCGTTGAATCGTTGTCCCTATTTGAAAGGCAATCGCTTCTAATAAAGCTAATTCTTCTTCTGTAAAGTACGTTTTATGAGGAGAAGCAACATTTAATAATCCAAACTTCTCCTCTCCTGCCTGAAGTGGAATCGTCGCATGATGCGTAATACTCTCTGTTTCTCCCCACTCATATTCAATCGCATCCTCTATACGCTTACATTCAATAATATTTGTTGCTTTTTGCAAACGCCCCGCAACAAATCGATTAATACACCAACAATCACCTTCGCACATTGGTTTCTTTTCTTCCCATGTAAGTGCTGGTGGTAAATTTGTATCAACGAGCATTTGATGCGTTCCTTTTTCATCAATAAAAAAAATCCATCCTGTTTGTAAATCCATCACTTGCAAGAGCGTATGCAGAACTTTTTCTAACATTTGCTGCAAATCAGTCGCTTCATTTAATAACTCCGCAATTTCTTTTAACGCTTGCAATCGATGCATTTGTCTATCATTTTCATTCATGTTCATCACCATTTCTCATTATAACATTATGAAATTTCTAAATACTACAAATAAAACTCATATCACTATATAAATACAAATTAAAAAAGCGACATAAAAACCCTCTTTCTTTCTAGGCAAGCAAGAGCATCTGGCCATGCATAGCAGCGACTTATATGTCGAAAAATTAAAATGGAAATATATAATTGTTCGAATGTCTGCATCTCTATTTTTCTAGGAATCTTATTGCCGGCGAATAACCGATCCTGTATCTTTTCGAATATATGTGCCACTTTCACTTTTTTCTTCTATTTCATCATTTTGCGTCGCTTGAATTGTTAACATATCCTTTTCAAAGTCGACTTTAATATTTCCTATCTCCCTCTTCCATAAGAAAGGAATTTGAAAAAAGTATAAAGAAACATATACAGTGAGAAGCTTCATAAAAAATTTTTATATGAAATAATCAAGAAAGGTGATATAAAATTGAGTGTATTGACTAAATTAATAGAACAAGCTAAAAATCCAAGAGGTTTTGTGGGGGCATCTATGTTATGCATCATGAATGCCGCTCATACTAATATGACAAGATGGGCTTTAAGTAATGTTAAAATAAATGGGCATGCAAACGTGCTCGATATAGGTTGCGGCGGTGGAAAAACAATACATACTCTCTCGAAAATGAATCAGGACGGAAAAATATATGGTATTGATTATTCCAAACAAGCAGTAGAAAACTCTATCAAACTGAATAAAAAAGATATAGATTTAGGAAAAGTACTTATAAAACAAGCAAGCGTATCGGCTATGCCTTTTTCAAATGACTTTTTTGATATTATTACTGCTTTTCAAACCCATTATTTTTGGCCAAATTTAGAGAATGATGTAAAAGAAGTATTTCGGGTCCTCACATCAAATGGCTATTTTATTATCGCAGCTGAGCTATATAAAATAAATTATCATATGAGAAAATTCAAAACAAAAGAAGATATAGAAAAATTATTGAAAGAAACTGGATTTAGCAACGTAGTATTTCATGAGTATAGAGGTTCAATTTGTATAATTGCAAGAAAATAACGAAACCGCCAGAATTTTTATTTTTCTGGCGGTCGTTTCTTCCTATTTTACTGTAGTTTGCAGACAAGACTTCACATGCTGCAGGGCAAATTCATGCCCTTGTTGATTAAATGAGGCAACTGCTTTTTCGTAAACTACAATGCGGAATCCTTTATTATAGGCATCAATTGCTGTATGTAACACACAAATGTCCGTACAAACACCAACAAGATGCACTTCTTGTATCCCTCTTTCTCTAAGTTTAATTTCTAAATCTGTTCCTGCAAAGGCGCTGTACCGTGTTTTATCCATGTAATATACATTTTCATCATCTTTATGTATTTCGTATAATTTTTGTAATTCACCGTATAAGTCTCTTCCCTTTGTTCCTGCTATATTATGAGGTGGATATAATTGTCTCTCTGGATGATATAAATCATTTTCTACATGTTTATCAACAGCAAATATAACATAATCTCCATTTTCAATGCACTGCTTCGTAATTTCTACAATGTTCTTTTCTATCATTTTCCCAGGTTTACCACACGTTAAAGCTCCATCTTCTGCTACGAAATCATATGTATAATCAATATTAATAAGTGCTCGCTTCATCTTTTCTCTTCCTTTCGTTTCACAGTAAACAATAGAAAACGCGTTATAACGACGCTTTATTACATACATATTCGACAGGTAAAATGAAAATCCCTATACAAACAAAAGAAACCTGCTTAAAAAGCAGATTTCTTCTTACTGTGCTGGTTTATTTTCAAACTTCGCTTGAACAAAGTTGATTACTTTTCCATTCGGATCATTATTTTCATACTGGATTGCTGTTACGGTATGAATACCTGGTTGTAGTGTCTCTTCTTTTAACGACATTGTTGTTTGTGCTAATTTTTTTACTTGGTGCTTGTCTTCAAACTGTTTATCGACGTATATAAATATTTCTTTATCCTCTTGAAAATTTTCAAGTTCAACTTCTACTTGTTGAATAAGCGTATCTTTTTTAATAAATACGACAGGTATATTCCCATTTTCCGATGTACCATCTGGTGTAACAACTTTTACTTTTCCTTCACCAACTGAAGTTACTCCCTCTGGGAATGAATATTTTATTTCTTGCTGTGCATTAACAACTCGTTCTTGTTGTTTTTCTTCTTTGACGTTATTTTCTTCTGTTACTCCACAACCAACTAACAACATAACAGATAATCCAGTGACTATGAATTTTTTCAAAATCCATTCCCCCTGTATCTCAATGTATAATTTATTATACAAGAATAACTCTTAAATATATACACTTATTACTTTCATAAACAAATTCTCTACTTACATCATTAACTGTACCACACTTATTCCCTGTTTATCACCATTATTTCTTCAAGAAATTTTTAGTAAATCTTTTTTACTATTCATTTCCACAAAAAAATAATCTTAGCCCTTATAACTAAGATTATTTCAACTTTTCTCTTCTTACTAACGAAGAGTTCATTTTATCGAATAAACTTCGTAATTTCCGCTACTTCTTTTCGAGCTAATTTTTTGGGCTGTTCTTTCGGATGTCCTAATGCAATCACCATATTGATTTGTTTATCAGATCCAATTTCTAAGTAGTCTCTTAGCTCGTTCTGTGCTAATAACACCGGTCCTGTCATCGGGCATGTACCGAGGCCCCTAGCATGAGCCGCAAGCATTAAGTTTTGCGAGGCTAAGCAACTACTTTTGATGCCTTCCTCTTCCCAAACAGACTCTGGAACAAACTCAATTGGATCAAAAATCTTTTCACGAAATTTAGATTGATATGGGGTTGCTAAACAAATGATTAAAACCGGTGCATCTGAAAATGCTGTTGCATATGGTCCAAAAGAACGAGTCAATAATTTCCCTGCTTTTTCCTCCCCTTTTTGTGCTGCTTCTTCTGCTCGCTTATGTAATGCATTCCATGTCATCTCTTCTATTTCTTTAATTTTGTCACGGTTCATAATAACGACAAATTCCCATGTTTGCGAATTTGTATCACTCGGTGCATATCTCGCACAATCGATAATTTCTTCAATCTCTTCCACAGAAACATCTTGCTCTGTAAATTTACGAACGCTGCGACGACCGTGAATAATATCTTTGAATGCTTGATAATCCATATAATTTAAAATCCCCTTTTATAACATTTTCAAAATCCCTGCCAGTCTGATTATATCACATAACAAAAAAAGCTGGACATGTTCCAGCTTTTTACGTATTTTTTCACTTCTAACGTTCAATAAAACGCAGTTTCACTTTCATTCCATTTTCCATCAGCGTATTTGGCTTTGGAAATAATACAATATTTACCTAGTATATATAGCTCGAACAGCATTTTTATAAGATACAGACACATCGAAGAGACGTGCATATGGATATACCATCACTCCCTCATTGAAAAAAGTACCGATATGCAATGCCTGTTATAAAAATCCTTTAGGATCGTTACTCATCCATGAAGCGATTTTTCTGTCACTTGTTCAAACAACTGTACTGATTCAAGTTACTGGAATGACCGCATTCAAACTGAAGCCGTAATTTATTAATTGTTCGGCGTTACTTTGTTATAAATACTTTCTTTATACGCTTCCTGCAACTTTCTTATAATTGGTTGTTCTCCCGTTTGATACCAATCTCCTCCAATTTGCGTCACTGGTACAATTTCAATGGGTGTAGCTGTAAAAAAACACTCATCTGCACCATATACTTCTGGAAGAGAAAATTGTCGTTCTTCAACAGGAATATTCAACTTCTTTGCTAAAGAAATGACATGATGACGTGTAATTCCATGCAAAATAAATTGGTTCGCAGGGTGTGTAATAAGAGTTCCATTTTTGACAATAAAGAAATTAGAATGACACCCTTCTGTTACAATGCCATTACGAACTAAAATCGCTTCGTAATAGCCTTCTTTTGCAATTTTATTTTTAATCATGATATTCGGAAGTAAATTAAGGGATTTTATATGACAAAAATGCCAACGTATATCTTCGGCAACTGTTGCTTTAATTCCGTTTTCCATCAAAGTATCTGGCCTTGGAAATGGTACGATATTTGCATAGTATGTAGGCTGAAGATTGGACTCGAACAAGTGGTTTCTAGGCTGTACACCTCTTGAAATTTGAATATATACATTTCCATCCTCTTTAAATTCATTTTTCTCAACTAATTGCTGCATTTGATAAATAAATTCTTCTTTTGTAAAGGGCGGTTCTAATTCAATTGCTTTCATAGATTGAAAAAAACGATCTAAATGGAGATCTAATAAATGAGGCTTCCCATCATATAAACGAAATACTTCATATACTCCATCTCCAAACTGTAATCCTCGCTCATCTAATGAAATCATTGGCTCTTTCTCTCTCGTATTTATCATACTTCCATTAAGTAATATCCAATCTTTATAAGTACTGTACATTGTTCCTCGCCTCCTCTTCCTATATACCCCCATTGTATAATTTAATCCCCTCAAAAAGAAGGAATTTTCTAACTATTATACAACAAAATATTCTCTCCATTTACTAGCTATATTGAATTTTCTTTTTCAACATATACCCAAGTGTTCTTACCCACCTACTAATAACCCATGTTATTAGTAATTATTTTTTTCAAAAAGACTTGCTCATATTGGATATCAAAACATAAAATATGAGACGCAAACTATTTGTTCTCATTATTTTTATCTCCTAAAAAGGAGGGAATAACTTGGGGTTTCTTGAGGGATATAATAATTTCAGTGGAGCATTTTCTCCTCTAATAGTTCGTTCCATTCATTTTTATGGCCAGCGGTGGAAACAAAGAGTTCACAAAAAACAACGCCTAATACTGCGAACAAATAAAAGAAGACGGTATTATCTAAAGAAATTGCCATGATGAAAAGTCTCAATAGAAAAACTCTCTACTCAAAAAACACCTAGGATCTCTTATAAAATACAAGAAACCCTAGGTGTTTTTATATACGTTCACTTCATTTGGCAAAGTTAAAATCAAAAGAATCTATAGAACATGGATTCTTTCCTTCCAACTTAATATGAAGTGTATTTAATATAAGAGGGGTCATAATAAATCCACTGACTCGCTCCAAGATCAAGCCAACTGTTTTGGTATTGATATACTACATATGATTCTGGTGCATTTAATTGACGAATAACTGAAGCGCTCGTTGATGGTCCTGTTCTTAAGTTGATATTGGTTCCGCGAATTTCGGCTACACCAATCGGACTTCCATCTTGATTTCTATACTTTATATATTGCATATAAGATGGATCGTAATAAATCCACTGACTCGCTCCAAAATCTAACCATCCATTACTCTCATTAAAAACAACATACGATTCCGGTGCATTTAATTGACGAATAACTGAATAACTTGTTGAGGGACCTGTTCGTAAATTTACGTTCGTTCCAAGAATATTTACTACACCAATCGCTTGTGGATCTGGTGCTGGAGGATTCGGGTTCTCTTTCGCAGACAATCCCATAATATTTGCAATCCCCTTTGTATACGCTTGACACAAATCTTCAATGAACTGTTGATTTTTTAGTAAATTTACATCTAACGTCGTATCAATAAATGCTGTTTCTGTTAAGAGAGCGTCCATTGCTGTTTCTCTTAATACCGCATAATCCGCTGTTTTAGCACCGCGGTCTTGCAATCCATATTGATTTAAAACAGTGCGAACAGCTTCATGCATTTTCGCTTGTTTCATAGCCGCGGAACTACCGCTTGGGAGGCCATTATAAATATAATCTTCATAGCCTGTCCCGCCACCACTATTAATATGAAATGAAATGAAGAAATCTGCATTATATGAATTAGCGATATTTGCCCGTTCTGATAACGCTACGAATACATCACTATCACGTGTCATCTCAATGTCCACATAATAAGTTGCTAGTAAAATATCGCGAACACGCTGCGCAATTTGTAACGTGAGATTCTTTTCTTCTAAACCATTTCCAACAGCACCCGAGTCATATCCGCCATGTCCTGCATCAATGACAAGTTTCATCACTCAATCCCTTTCTTTCCCCTTCATTCTAAAGCATATATTATATGCTCGTCCTATTTTATTCATAGAACTGATAGAATGTGACAATGATAGACAAAAACCATCTTATGAAAGACGGTTTCCATCATCTCGATTCAACCAATTTAAAATCAAAATATAAGTTTGATAGTGGACATATCTCAGAAAAAATAAACAACATAAGATTCCCATTCCGATGCAACTATATAGCAAACCTAATTTCAAAAAAATTTCAATGGTTGGTGGAAAAAGAGTGACTTTTTGCAAAATATATAGCATAAAAAATAACATTAAAAATAATGGGAAATACTGCAATTCATATGGTGTACGTCTCTTACTTAATATATTTCTTATAAATAATTGAAAGAGCTCTGCAAACAAAAAGCAGCCAAGAATTACCATAAGTGTTAGTGTCATTCCCATATACTTCCCACCTTATTTTATAATGTACTGATAAAACAACACATCTTGCCACTCATCAAACTTATAACCTACTTCTTGAAAACATCCTACATATGTAAATCCTATCTGTTCATGTAGCTTCACACTTATATCGTTTCCCTTTGTAATCCCAGCAATAATAGTATGATGAGCTGCCTCTTCTGCCAATTGAAGTATGTGCCCTATCAATTTCTTCGCTACACCTTTCCCGCGCGCTTGTTTTTCCACATATACTGAAATTTCTACTGTTTGCTTATATGCTTCTTTTTCGCGAAATGGTGATAAAGAGCAATACCCAAGCACAATACCATCGTCTTCAGCAACGATGACTGGATACATTTCATTATGCGCATCAAACCACATATTCATTTCTGCTAATGTCTTCTCTTGTAAATCAAATGTAGCGGTTGTATGGATAATTGCATCATTATATATATGTAAAATTGATTTTACGTCTTCTTTATATGCGCTGCGAATTTCCATTTCTTCGTCTCCCCCGTTACACTTTCTTTATGTAAACATGATTATTTTTTTGAAAACCAAGTTGTTCAAAAAATGATTCTATTCTTTCATTTTTATTTATAAATATGATTTGAATCTCCTTCACATGCTCTCTTTTTACTATCTCCTCAAACGTGTAATAAGCATTTGTTCCATATCCGTATCCCTCATAATCGTGATGAATAAGAAGATACGATAATATCGCTTTCTCTTGTTTCACAGTGTAGTCAACAACACCTATATATGTATCATCTGCTTTTATACAATACGCTACATCTTGAATTGGTAGATCATGAGAAGAAAACATTTCTTTTACTACTAGTTTTGTTTCGCCTGTTACTTTTTCAAACATTAACATATTTATTTCACTCCTTATTATTGTATCAAACAGGACAAGTATTTATGAAAAAAACCTTAAGATAGCAATGCTATCTTAAGGTTTTCACTTTATACTAAGCTATAAGCGCGCTTTGTTTCTTCGTGAAACGCATTTGTATCATATTTGTGCTCAACAAAAATTTGATGCCATACCATAAATGCAAGTACTGTCCAAATTTTACGGCTGTAATCGCCTTTATCTGCACAATGTGCTTCTAATAAATCTAATACGTACTGCTTATCGATTAAATGCTCTGTTTTGCTTTCTTTAATGATATTTACAGCCCAATCATGCATTTCATCTTTTAACCAGTGACGGATCGGTACTGGGAAGCCTAACTTCTTACGATCTAATACGTGATCCGGTACAATACCACGTACTGCTTCACGTAAAATTGCTTTTGTTGTACCATTTGCAATCTTTAATTCTGTCGGAATTTTAGATGCAACATCAAATACTTCTTTATCTAAGAATGGTACACGAAGTTCTAATGAATGTGCCATTGTCATTTTATCAGCTTTTAATAAAATGTCGCCGCGCAGCCATGTGAACATATCAATGTATTGCATTTTGCTTACATCGTCATAGTTCTTGATATCATCATACAACGGCTTCGTAATATCCATGTAATTCACACTCTCATTGTAGTGCTTCATAAGTGCTGCTTTTTCTTCTTCACGGAAGATTTTCGCATTTCCATAGTAACGCTCTTCAATCGGTGTACATCCGCGCTCTAAGAAGCTTTTTCCTTTGAATCCTTCTTTTAATGCACCACTTAACGCTTTTAATACACGTTTTCCTGGGCTAGGGATGTAAGAGAACATTTTTAAAGAGTTTGGCTCACGATAAATGTTATATCCGCCAAACAACTCATCTGAACCTTCCCCAGAAAGAACAACTGTTACATGTTTACGTGCTTCTTTTGCAACGAAGTACAATGGTACAGCTGCTGGATCCGCTAATGGATCATCCATATGCCACATAATTTTTGGGAATTCATCCATGAATTCTTGTGGTGTTACGAATACGCTATAGTTTTTTACACCTAATTTTTCTGCTGTTTCTTTCGCTACGTCCACCTCACTAAAACCACGACGTTCAAAGCCTACAGAGAAAGTTAATAGATTTGGATTCATTTCTTTTGCGATAGACGCGATAATCGATGAATCGATACCGCCAGATAAGAATGAACCTACTGGCACATCACTACGCATATGCATTTTCACAGAATCGTATAACACATCACGAATTGCCTGAATATGCTCTTCTTTCGTCGCATCAGATGCATTGAAATATGGTTGCCAATAACGACGAATTTCCATCTTTTTACCAAGCTCTTTTACAAAGTAGTGACCTGGCTCAATTTTGTTAATATCAACTGTTAACGTTTCAGGCTCAGGAGCATATTGATACGTAAAGTAGTGTTGCAGAGAAGCTGGATTTACCCCTTTATCTTCCATCACATGTAAGATACTTTTCTTTTCAGATGCAAAGAATGTTGTATCCTCGTGCTGTGCAACATAAAGCGGTTTAATACCGAAATGATCACGCGCACCGAAAAGTTTTTTCTCTTCGCGATCCCAAATCATAAATGCAAACATACCACGAAGATAATCTACACATTTTTCTTTCATATGAGCATATAATGCAATGATTACTTCTGTATCAGATTGTGTCGCAAATGTTGCACCTTTTTCAAGAAGCATTTCGCGAAGCTCTACATAGTTATAAATTTCACCATTAAAAATAATTACATAACGATCGTTTTCATACGTTAACGGCTGATGTCCTGCCTCTAAGTCAATAATACTTAAACGGCGGAAGCCAAATTGTACGTGTTCATCACGGAAGTACCCTTCATCGTCTGGACCACGGTGAAAGATAATCGTATTCATATTTTCAAATTGATGTTTTTCTTCTGCCGAAAACCCTCTAGGGTTTTCACATAAACATCCTACAAAACCACACATACTTTCTTACCCTCTTTCGGTTTTCATTCTTTTTCTATACTACTATATCAACCCTATTTATACTAGCATAATCATAGCAATATGGCGACAAAAAGTACATAAATCCATTTTGTTTTTTTCAACATATAAGTCACTACTTTGTAGAACAAAACATGACCGCTACTTGCTTTCACCCTTTATTTTATACATGTGATAGGAAAAGGACCTGACCGCTTGCTTCTATGTATAGCCAGATGCTCTCGCCCCCCTAAAAAGAAAGGGTTTTTTTATGTCGTTTTTTCAATTTGTATTTATATACTAAAAACGCTTCTATTCTTACCCTATCTTTCAATTTCTTACTTAGCTAAAAAACATACTCACATTTAGGCTTTTTTTTCATATGATATTTCAAATTTATCTTTAGGAGGAGAAATTATGAGTGATGAAAAAAAACCTTCACGTCCACAATTTCGAAGTTACTTAAAACAAATTGATGACTTTTTCGAACAGACTCCGCTTCGTGATGTTATTGCTGATATGAACCACTTTTTCCAAAAAGGAAACCGTTTAGTAACATTTCCAGTTGATTTATTTGAAGTGGAAAAGGACATTGTTATAAAAGCTGAACTTCCTGGTATTCAAAAACAACAGATTCAAGTTGAAATACAAGGTGAATACTTAAAAATTGCCGTAAAAGAAGATGTTTTAGACGAAGAAATGAACGAATCATATAATTATTATCGCCGCGAACGCACAATGTCAGAAGCTTCTCGCGTTATAAAATTACCGTATCCCATTAACAAAAAGCAAGCAAAAGCTTCTTATCAAAACGGCATTTTAGAAATTCGTGCACCAAAGCTTCCACAGCAACATGATATTTTATCGATCGAATAAGAAAAGAATGTTAAGTTAATCGTCTTCTCTTCAAATAGACAATAATCTAAAAATCCCTCCAGATAAACAATACTGAGTCCATCATACTAGATGGACTCTTTTTTACTGTCTATCCAAAAGGGATAACCAATTTATATCCTTATTATCGTGTTAAACGCCTAATATCACGTAATATATCATCATATGGTGTATTATTCATTCCACTATATTCCTTCATCACTTTTCCGTTTTGATCCACTAAGTAAAATTTTGTACCATGTAGAACTTGATCTTGATTATCTGGTTTATCAACTAACGTTTTAAAATTATTTTTCGCAAACTTCTCGATGTCATCCTGCGAATAACCTGTTAACAAATTCCAATTCTTCGTATCCTCAGTAAATTTCTGCACAAATGCTTTTAACTTTTCAGGCTTATCTACCTCTGGATCAACACTAAATGATACAAATTGAACATCTAGTTTTTCTTCTTTTGCCAATCTTTGCAGCTTAGCCATATTCGCTGTCATCGGCGGACATACTGTTTGACAGTTTGTAAATACAAGATCTGCTACCCACACTTTTCCTTTTAAATCTTTTGTACCAAATTTTTTACCATTTTGATTTATGTATTGAAAACTTTCAACATCCCAATTTAACGGATTTCGAAGTTTCGATCCTGAACTACATCCAGCTAAGAGTAGCAAGCAAAAAGCGGTAAGAATACCAATCCATTTTTGATATCGCTTCATTCTAGAACACCCTTCTCTCTTTCAATTTCTTCTATCCCATACTAACGAGCAGTAAAGGCCTCCTACTAACGGAAGTTTCACTTTATTGTAACAAAGGTAAACACTATGAGGGAACTGTTTACTTCACTTGTTCACTAAATCGTACTAATTTTTCAATTGCTTCTTCTTTATGAAATGTACTAAACCACCTATAATTTTCACCGTCTAAAATTCGATAATGTTGACTAACAATGTTTTGTTGTAAACAGAAATCTCCTCTTTTCTCAATCTCTTTCCACCATATATGTCCACCCATCGTTTTTTCTTTTTTATACTCCATTTGATGGTGAGCGATTGTTTGGACAACTTCAAGAGCAGAGCCTCCAAATGCAGACTGCACGATTTCGCTACTTTGAAACAAGGCACATATCGCAACAACAGTCGTCCACGAAGGCAAAATGCGCTCTTTTTCAATTTGAACAAGCGTCTTTTTAGAAAGACCTAAAATCTCTGCCATTTCTTCTTGTGTATAATTATATTCTGTTCGAACCAGCTTCATTTTTTTCGCAATTATTAGTACGACTTCGTCTTTATTCATTTGAACACCCCTTCTTACTATGTAAATAGTATCTTATTGTATTTTTATACTTTTTTAATACTTAGTCAATTTTCTTTCCTTTTGTGTTTTTCAAGAAATTTGAGATTACTTTACAATTGATATTGCCTTCATGCCAATTGGAGTTTATGAATCTGAATGGTTTCGCATATTTTCCTAGAAACAGCCGTGCAAGCATTTTTAGCCATGAAGGAAAAAATTTTATCCCGCTATTCGTAGGCAGTAAGACCCCGATTGGTGAGGGCTTTCCATCAGTGGGGGATGAAAAAAACCCCCACTGATGGAAGTTTCACTTTATTTCAATATATTACAGTGCATTCCCACTCGCAGATGAAACGCCCAAAGTAGCTATCACAAGACTTCATAACAATTGGAATTTACGAATGGTCCCATAGGAACAATTGCATGTTTTATTTTTTGAGAAAATATATACAGCCTCTTCTCCTTCCGTTCAAGGAAAAAAGTAGATAGAGAAAATTTGTATGTATAGCACGCAAAACCAGTGCCTGTTTATGATTAATATGTATCCTGCACGAAAAAAGCTACTTGAATATAATCAAGTAGCTTTTTCCTATTCTGCAAAATAAGAGAATCCAATTGCGCCAACGCCTGTATGTGTACTAATAACCGGTGTTGTAAAGAAGATTTCTGATTGTGTAAATCCACTAATCTTTTCAACTGCTTCTTTCATTTTCTGCGCTAACGGTAATGATTTTGCATGTGGAATCGCAACGGCTTTTACTGTCTTACCAGCTATATCTTCTTCAAATATTTTCGCTAATGTTTTTACGATTTGTCCTTGACTACGTACCTTAGCAATCGGATTATAGACTCCGTCCTCAATACCAGCAATTGGCTTAATATTTAATAAAGACCCGATCATTGCTTTTCCTTTACCGATACGACCGCCTTTCACAAGGTTTTCTAACGTATCAACAACAACGAATAAACGTGTGTTTTTTCTAACTTGTTCAATACGTTTTAAAATCTCTTCTAAAGAACGACCTTCTTGTGCCATTTTCGCTGCTTCAATTACTTGATAAGCCAAAGCGTGACTAATAAATAAAGAATCCACTACTGTTACTTTTGTATCTGTCATCGTTGTTGCACTATTTGCCGTTGCAACTGATCCGCTTAATCCATTTGTTAAGTGGATCGAAAGAACTTGACTGCCGTCCTCTCCTAAGCGATCATACATTTCAACAAATGAACCAACTGCTGGTTGCGATGTTTTAGGTAATTCTTCTGATTTTTGCATTTCTTCAATAAACTCATCTGGTTGTAAATCTACGCGATCTAAATAAGTTTGTCCGTTCACAGAAATTGATAATGGAATAACATGAATATCATATTTCTCAATCACATCTGGTGATAAATCCGACGTTGAGTCTGTGACAATTTTAATTTTTTGCATGTTTTATTTCTTCCCTTTCCACTACGCTCTCCCTGTTATTATACTAGTATTCCCACTGCTTTCAACAGTTTAAGGTAATTTTCTGACGAAATTCTTGTTTTTTATGTCTAAAAAAGAAAACGGTAGAGCACTTTTGCTCTGCCGTTTTCTTATGCATTTTTTTCTAACGTATTTATTTCATATACATTTGAATAATCATTCCATTTTAAGCAATTCTGCAAATATTCTCGAAATGAGTACGAAAACCTTGGTTGCTTTTGTTTTTGAATTTTAGAAATAAAGAGCTGAAGACGCGACTGAATTTGAAACGCTAATGGGTGCTGTGTTTGTAGCACAGGGATTTCAACCACCTTTACACATTTTCCTGTTGGATGAGTGAAATAAAAACTCTTCATAATCACGATATCAATCCTCTTTTTTTTGGATTTATAATGTTAGTATAAACCGACAAAGGCAAAAAGTTTGTCTAAATTTTGGAGAAGCATTAATTTTTTTCTTTTTTATATTGTATACGCTTACACTAATAGTATAACAAAGAAATAAAAAAAGTGCCCGTCATAAAGAGGCACTTTTCGATGAAGATTGCAATTCTCGTTTTACTTTTCTTTTATATACAATTTTTGACATTGTAATACTTAATTCATAAATTACCAACAATGGAATTGCTACGGAAAAATCTGAAATAAAGTCAGGTGGTGTAATGCACACCGCAATGACAATTAATATAAAATACGCATATCTTCTAATTTTTTGTAGTGCTACTGGATTTAAAATTCCAATGCTTGTTAAAAACATGGTTACAACAGGTAATTCAAAAATCACAGCAAATGGTACAGTCATGTTCATAACAAAAGAAAAATATTTCTCTGTTGTAAACATTGTTTGAAACATTTCATCACCGAGACTAACCAAAAAGTTCAGTACAAATGGTAGGATAATAAAATATCCGAAACATAGTCCACCAATGAATAATATAAATAATCCTGGTACGTATAATAACGTCATTTTCCGCTCATTTGGAAGCAATGCTGGCTTGACAAATAACCATAGCTGCAGGGCTGCAATTGGAATGGTGCATACGATTGAAAACACAGCCGCAATAACAAAATAAATCCATAAAATATCGCTCGGTCCAAGAACTGTTAATTTCATATGTAAATCTTTTACAATAAAACTATAAATCTCTTTCGTATAAGAAAAACCAATAATAAGGAAAAATAAAAATGCCACTGCTGTAATAAGAAGTCGTTTTCGCAACTCTCCAAGATGATCTACTATGCTCATTTCGTGATCGTTCATATTCTCACCCATTTCTCTGGTCACTGAAAAAAAGATGCAAGCTTCTCTTACATCTTTAGTCCCTCACAAACGGACATAGGCATCCGTTTGATTCGACTAACAATCAGCAGGAACTCCCCCTACTGATAAAAACTTCATTTTTTCTCATCTATATCATCATGCAAACCTTTTGCAGATTTTTTAAATTCTTTTAAGGTTTCTCCAAACGCTCGTCCAATTTCTGGTAATTTTTTCGGTCCAAAAATAATTAATGCTAAAATTAAAATTAAAATTAATCCTGGAAACCCAATATTCGGCATACTGCTTCCCCCTTATTTTCAATTAACTTCATTTTGTCAAAAAAGTCTGTAAACGTCAATGTATCCGCTATCTTTTGTCGAAAAAATTTGAAAATATAAATTTCGTACATTTTTCATTTCCTATTCCTTTTGTATATGATATGGTGAAAGAAACTATATTCCTCATTGGACTACATGAGAAAGGAGTCGAAACATGACTCAAAAAATGACTCGAATGACTCAGTTTGTTAAAGAAGAAATCGCAAATGCAATTACACATGGCATCGGTGCCATTTTAAGTATCCCTGCGTTAATTATTTTAATTATTCACGCATCAAAACATGGAACTGCATCAGCAGTTGTAGGATTTACTGTATACGGTGTTAGCATGCTTATACTGTATGTATGTTCAACACTATTACATAGTATCCATCATCCAAAAGTAGAAAAATTATTTACTATTTTAGATCATTCTGCCATCTATATATTCATCGCTGGCACATATACACCATTTTTACTCGTTACTCTGCGCGGACCAATAGGCTGGACATTACTTGCGATTATATGGATACTTGCAATTGCAGGAATCATTTTCAAAATATTTTTTGTACGTCGCTTTATTAAACTATCAACCTTATTTTACGTCCTAATGGGATGGCTCATTATCGTTGCTATTAAACCATTATATGAAAACTTAACAGGTAGCGGCTTCACATTATTATTAATTGGCGGAATTTTATATTCTGTCGGTGCCATCTTCTTCCTGTGGGAGAAACTCCCGTTTAATCATGCAATTTGGCACCTCTTTGTATTAGGTGGAAGCACGATGATGTTTTTCTGCGTATTATTTTATGTATTGCCTGTAGCATAAAAAAGGTCTCAGCTTTTACTGTAGCTGAGACCTTTTTTACTCACTTTTTTAGCTGACTTGCAATGATATCTTGCGTATATTTCGTTAATTCTTTAATATCCATATTTTGATATTGTTCTGCTGTAATTGGTTTCGAAATTGTGATCGTTGCATGCGCCGGCTTCATTCGATTGCCATTCGCTTCAAACATCTTATAAGTTCCGTCCAATGTTACAGGTAAAATCGCTACACCTGCTTTTACAGCAAGATGAAAACTACCAGCCTTAAATTCTCCCATTTTATCACCCTTGCTACGAGTGCCTTCTGGGAAGATAACGATAGAATGTCCTTGTTTTAACAACTCAATCCCATCTTTAATCGCTTGTAACGATTGACGGCGATTCTTGCGATCCATAAATACACAACTCATCATTTCCATCCACGTTGATACAATTGGAAATTTTTTAATTTCCGCTTTTGAAACGAATCCAATTGGTTTATTTAAATAACCTAGTAAAACTGGAATATCCATGTCACTTTGATGATTACTTACAACGAGTACCGGTTTATCTTGTGGTACATTTTCCAGTCCATTTACTTGTATTGTTGATCCAACTACACGAACCATCTTCTTGCCAAACCAGTTTGTTGTTTTATACACCAGCTGATCTTTTTCTTGCGGTGATAGTGTATGTACCTTTCGTTTTATACGCCACATTCTTGGCGTAATACCAATTACAATTAAAATTAAGTACAAAATCTTAAAAACTGTTTGAATCATATAGAACCCCCACATATTGTCATTCCGTACTTCATTATACTAGACAAACGAAGGAAAAAGAAGAAAAAATGTCCAAACGGCAAGCGTTTGGACATTTTTCATAATATGATAGATTAAAATTGTTTTGCTAACTCTTGTGCTTTTTCAATAGCTCGTTCTTTAATTTCAGGTGCTTGCGTAGGATTTGCACTCATACCTTCTACAGCAATATATTCTACATCCGTTACACCCATGAAGCCTAGCATTGCTTTTAAGTGGTTTCGACTAAAGTCCATTGCTGCGTATGGTCCTTCCGAATATACGCCGCCTGTCGCTTGGATATGAAGAGCTTTTTTACCTTCTAATAGACCAATTGGACCATTTTCAGTATATTTAAATGTTTTACCTGCTATTGATAGGTTATCTAAGTATGCTTTTACAACTGGTGGATAGCTCAAATTCCACATTGGTGTTACAAATACATATTTGTCTGCGTGCATAAACGTTTCTAAGTTTCCGTTCATTGCTGCAATTTTTTGTTGTTGGCTTTCACTTAATGTTTCAAAGCCTTCTCCTGCCCCAAGTTTTCCCCAAGCAGCAAGCACTTCACCATCAATTGCAGGTACATTTGTATGGAATAAATCAATTGTTATAACTTCATCTTGTGGATTAGCTTGTTGGTAAGCTTCAATAAACGCTTCTCCTACCGCCATACCGAATGATACTTCTACTGGATTTGGATTTGCCGTAATAAATAATACTTTTGTCATGTTCATTTCTCTCCCTTGTTCATAAATATCTTCAATTTGAGATTTTCAATATAAAAAGTAAATCACTTACCTTATGTAAGCAATAATACCTAATTAATATTTTTTTGTCAATAAAAAATAGCTGCTTTTTTTTAGTAAGTAAATAACTATATGAAATTAGACTTCCATCAGTAAAAGATAAAAAAGGAGCTACCTCGCTTATGAACGAGACAGCCCCTTTTCTATTACTTTTGAAATACATGCTTTACTTTCTCAGCTGGAATACTACTTCCGCCTCTTCCTTTTACATCTTCAATCATCATTGCGACAATCATATTTGGAGAATTTGCATCAAATGCAGCAAACCACCCTAACTCTTTACCATCGGCATCTTTTGATTCTTTTAATTCAGCTGTTCCTGTTTTTCCAGCAAGTGTAATGCCATCTAATTTTGCAATCTTACCTGTTCCTTCTGGATCATTCACAACTTTTATTAAAGCATTTTTCAAAATATCACTGTTCTCTTTAGATACCACTTTTTCTTTCCACGCCTTTACCTGTTTTTCGTCTTTTACAAGGTGCGGGGATGGAATATTTCCTTCATTCACAATTGGCGCATACGATAATGCAACGTGAAGAGATGACATTAAGACTTTTCCTTGACCATATCCTGTATCAGCAAGTCCAATATCATCTTTTATACCATCTTTTGCGACTTGCGACGTTGCAAATCCATATTCAATTGGTAACTTTTCACCAAGTCCAAATTTCTTCGCTTCCTCTACAAACTTATCTTTACCAATTTTTAATGCTTCCTGTGCAAAATAAATGTTATCGGAATACATCATTGCTTTTTCAAAATCAACTGGATTTGCATCTTTTACACGCGTTACATAGTAGTTACCCCAAGAAGAATCTTTTGCCCATTTTACACCATCAATTTTAAGAGATTCTTTCGGATCAAGCACTTTTGTTTCAAGACCAATTGCTCCTGTAATCGGTTTAAAAACAGAACCCGGTGCGTATACTTGTGTAAAGCGATTTGTCATTGGCTTTTTTGAGTCATTATTCAAAGCATCTCGCTCTGCTTTCGCTGACTCTCTCATCATGACATTCGGATTGTATGATGGACTACTTACAAGCGCTAATGTTTCCCCTGTTTTCGGATGTACTGCTGCACTTGAACCAGCTTCACCCTTCATTTCTGCATAAATCTTTTGTTGCAAATTTCCATCAATCGTTAATGTAATATTTTCGCCATCTTTCGCTTGTTTTTTAGCAAGCTCTTTTAGCTCTTTTCCTTTTGCATCGGCAATATAAACACGTCCGCCTTTTTCACCGCGAAGTTTATCTTCAAAGACACTTTCAAGGCCTGTTCTTCCAATCGGCTCATCAGCCTTATATCCTTTTTCTTCTAATTTTTTCAAATCCTCTGCATTTACTTTACCCATATAGCCCGTTAAATGAGCGGCAGCTTCTCCTAGAGGATATGTCCGAGCATTTACAGAGCGTATTGCGACACCAGGCATAGAAATGTAATCATTTTCATTTGCACCTTCTGGTAAAGTAGAAAGTGGCACATAGTAACTTGGTTGTACCCACTTCGCTGTTAATTTTTTTTCGATATCTTCAACTGGCATTTGTAATAATTTCGCTAACGTTTCTTTCGTTTGCTGTGCCGATTCACCTAACTTCCCAGGGACAACTCCAACTTCTGCCGCTTTCCCATTTGTCGCCAATCCGTTTCCATTCCTATCATAAATTTCACCGCGCTTTGGCGAAAATGATTGCACCAGTACTTTATCATCTTGTTTCATGGTTGGAAAAATAAACGATGGATTCCAATCAATTTTCCAGACGTCCTTATCTCCATCCTTTTCTTTCACAAGTTTTGCCTCATTTTCAAACGAAATCTTTCCACCGATTGTATCCATACTTACTTTAAAAGGTACATTCGCATTGTTTTTCTCATCTTTTTTGTCTTCTTTTTTCGCTTCTGCTGCTACTTTTAAATTTTTCACTGCAATACCTGTATAAACGTTTTCATATTTCTTTACAAAATCATCTTTTGTAATTGACTGCTTTGCCTCTTTCGATAACTGTTCATACATTTTATCAAACTTTTTTTCGTTCCATGCTTTTACATATGTATCCATCGCTTGTTCTGGCTTTTCTTCTTTGCCACAGCCTACTACTAGTAGCAATGAAAAAATAAGAAGCATTCCCCATATCTTTTTCACATTTTCTCCTCCTTTATATCTCGATACTATCATACTATAAAAATCCAACTTTACAAAATTCACCCAATATAAAAAAACGACACAATATGCGCCGTTCTTTATATTACCAGTATAACATTCAAAAAATTTTTATATAAGGCTTTATTTTTATTGATTCCTTGTAACTACTCAGCCATACATTTCATTTAGAAGCTTGGTAAAGAGTATAATTCCAACGAAAATACGCTTCCCTATAATTGCTGCCATGAAGATAAAAATGGACCTACGCCTTGCTACCTTGCGCGTGGCAGGAAAAGGCCCTGACCGCTCCTATACATAGCCAGTCCCTCCCTGGCCACTTAAAAAAATGCTTTTCTATCGGTTTTTCATAGAGTGACCGAGTAGTTACGATTCCTTAATATATATATATATATCCAACTTAACTTTCCAACACACAAGTCGCCGCCCTGCTGAACAAAACATAACCTGCTACTTTCTTTCTCTCTTTGTTTGAACTTCGCACGTGGAGGAAAAAGGCCCTGACCGCTTCTACGCATGGCCAGACGCTCTCGACCATCTAAAAAGAAAAGGGGGTTATGTTAGGTTTTTAATTTTGATATATGTATAAATACAAATTAAAAGATCGATATAAAAGACCTCTTTCCTTTGTTTCTCAAACAATCAATCAATTCTTTGATCCAGTTAAACAAATTCCATCACCGGCAACAGCAAAAGAAGATTGGTATGTAACACACCAATCTTCTCTCCTTATTTCCTTCTATCATACACATGATAAGCATATGTATATGGATTTTTCTCATCTGTCACGCCTTGTGTTGCAGATATTTCTTCCCACTCATTGTAGTTTATTTCGGGGAAAAATGTATCACCTTCAAATACCTCTTCAATTTGTGTAATATACAAGCGATCGGCAAAAGGAAGCACTTCTTTAAAAATTTCTGCACCGCCAATTACAAAAAGTTCTTCATTCATTTGCTCGTCCATTTTCTTCACATCATCAATAGAATGAATGACTTCACAGCCTTCCATTTCATAATTTTGATTACGAGTTAAAATGATATTCGTTCTGCCAGGTAAAGGTCTGCCAATGGATTCAAACGTTTTTCTCCCCATAATAATCGGGTGACCCATCGTCACTTTTTTAAAGTATGCCAAATCTGCCGGTAGATGCCATGGCAATTGGTTGTCTTTACCGATTAGTCGATTTTTATCCATCGCTACAAGTAATGAAATCATATATATCCCCCTATCTTTGTTTACACAGCTACTGGTGCTTTAATTGCTGGATGTGGATCGTATCCTTCTAACATAAGATCATTCATTTCAAAATCAAAGATAGACTTCACATCTGGGTTTAGCTTTAACGTCGGGAATGGACGCGGTTCACGTGCTAATTGTTTTTCCACTTGTTCAAAATGATTTGTGTAAATATGAGCATCACCAATTGTATGAACGAATTCTCCTACTTCTAAGCCACACTCATGGGCAATTAAATGTGTTAATAAAGAATAACTCGCTATATTAAATGGAATACCAAGGAAAATATCACCGCTGCGTTGATATAACTGACAAGATAATTTTCCATCTGCCACATAAAACTGGTATAACGTATGACAAGGTGGCAACGCCATACTTGGTATATCTTCTGGATTCCATGCAGACACAATAAGGCGGCGAGAATCCGGATTTTTCTTAATCATATCAATTACATCTTGTAATTGATCAAGCGTTTCCCCAGCAGTCGTTTTCCATGCACGCCACTGCTTCCCATACACATCTCCTAAATTACCGTAACGCCCTGCAAATTCGTCATCTTCAAGCACTTTTGTTTTAAACAATTCCATTTGCTCTTCGTACTGCTTATTAAACTCTTCATCTTGCTGGGAACGAAGTCCAAAATCTGTCATATCCGGACCAGTGTATGCATCGCTCTCTACCCAGTTCTTAAACGCCCATTCGTTCCAAATATTATTATTATGCTGCAGCAAGTACCGAATGTTCGTATCACCTTTCATAAACCAAAGAAGTTCGCTCGCTACTAAACGAAACGGCACACGTTTTGTCGTAAGTAACGGAAAACCTTGACTTAAATCAAAGCGCATTTGATACCCAAATACAGATACTGTTCCTGTACCAGTGCGGTCTTCTTTTCTCGTACCGTTTTCCATAACATGACGGCACATATTTAAATATTCATACTCTGCGTGTTTCATCAAGTAACCTTCTTTCACAATTGCTTTATGTAACATTATTTTTTCCTATATGGAGTTTATCATATATGCCTTCGAATTTCACACGGACTTTTTTATAAAAACTCTTTAATATAGAATACACACGCAAAAACTCAGTATTAAAAAATTTTTCATCTTTACAATCTGACATACTTTCGTCAATTTTTCTTCTAAAAAGAAAAAGGGATTTCCCATCCGTTTCAAGAAACTATAGTGCGGTAGTAAATAATATATGAGTGGAGGTTTTACTATGCAAAAAACTGAAATGCCTCTTACAAGTAAATTACATACGACAATCCAAAACATGATGAAAGAATTGAACGTCCCAGGAGCTGCAGTGGCCATCGTAAAAAATGGTGAAGTAGTGTTCTCAGAAGGTTATGGGTACCGTGATACAAAAAATAAAAAACCCGTTACACCAAAAACACTATTTGCAATCGGTTCATCAACAAAAGCTTTTGGTACTTTTTCTTTAAGTTTACTCGCGCAGCAGCAAAAATTTAATTGGGATACACCTGTACAAACGTATATTCCAACTTTTTCACTTCACGATCCGCTAGCAAGCGTACAAACAACCGCTCGCGACCTAGCATCTCACCGCACCGGTGTCAGTCGCCACGATTTACTATGGTATGCAGCCTCCTTAAGTAGAAAAAACATTGTTGAAAACATTCGCCACTTAGAACTAGATGCGCCGTTCCGTTCTGCGTTTTTATATAACAACTTAATGTATGCCACAATTAGCTCTATTGCAGAAAACATTACAAATGAAACATGGGAACAATATGTTACAGAACATCTTTTAACCCCACTTCAAATGGAACGTACAAACTTCTCAGTTACCACTTCGCAAAAATCAGATGATCATGCACTTCCTTACATTGAGAAAGATGGAAACATAACAGAAGTACCTTTTTGCAACATTGATACAATCGGTGCTGCTGGATGTATAAACTCTAATATAGAAGATATGGCAAAATGGGTGTTACTTCATTTAAATAAAGGAAAAGTTGGCGAACATGAATTACTTGCACAAGATTTGCTTGAACAAATGTATACACCGCACATTCCAATTCCAAATGATCCAATGTTTACTATACCGGAAACACCATTAAACAGCTACGGTCTTGGCTGGTTTATTACTGCCTATCGCGGCCATAAAGAAATCCATCATGGAGGGAGTATCGACGGATTCTCAGCTCTTGTTTCTTTTATGCCAGAAAAAAATGCCGGTCTTGTCGTACTAACAAATTCCGGTCATACATTATTACCTTCTTACCTCGCACATCAAATTTATGATGAATTGCTTGGATTAGAACCAATTGATTGGCATAAACGTGCAATAGAAGATACAGCAAAGCTTAAAGAAATAATAGAAGAAATAAACAAACCGCTACCACAAGTAAAGGAAACTGTTCTTTCCCATCCGTTAAAGGATTATATCGGAACATTCGAACACCCTGCATACGGTACAATTGAGGTACACAAACGAAATGAATCATTATATTTTAAATTTGCGTCATTTGACATTGAAATGAACCATCACCACTATGATATGTTCAATACGAAATGGAATGTTTTCCAAGCAGAAATGGACATATTAATTTCTTATGAAATGAATCCAGCAGGTGAACTGCATGAACTGAAAGTACACTTCCCAGCAACGTTAAGCACAAAGCCGCTTCTGTTTACAAAAATAGAAAAATAAAATTTTAGTTAAGAAAACGCAGGGCCTTCGAAACCCTGCGTTTTTTATTCAATCATTTTCTTCTATAACTCATGCATCCATGAGTTAAGAACAAACCTCATATATATAAATGCAAATTGAAAAACGGACATAAAAAACCTCTTTTTTTATGTGAGCGAGAGTAGGTCATATTTTGCTTGGTGTCGCAGCGACTTCTATGTTGAAAAATGAAAATGGATTTATATATTATTCCCTCTCTTTTACGAACCACAGTCGTAAGTTTTTCCTCTTGAATCCCTCTCCCTTATTCCTATCAAAACCTAAATGTCACTGTATTCTAGTTACTTCAGGCAATATCTCACCAATAATCCCCTTCATTTGATGAACTCCTAAATCTGTATTTGTCATAATAACTACACCTGTTTCTAAATATGGATAAGCAACGAGCATACATTGAAACCCTATTCCCCAACCAAGTGACGAAAATTCAATTCCGTGTCCTGAGCCATCCAGAAAAACAGCTAAACCAGCCCATTCCTTACAACCTTGTGAAGTAATGAGTTCTTTTGCCTTACTTTCAGAAAGACCAATTTTACTTTTACCTTTTAACGCATTTATAACTTCAATTAGCAAAATTGCCAAATCTGTTGGCGTTGTCCAAAGTCCGGAAGCTGCTGGATATGGATAAATCGGATATTTACTAGAAACGACTTCGCCTTTTTTATTATGACCACAAGAAAATAGTCCACTTCTTTCTGTTAATGTTGTTTGTTTGAATGTACTGTTTTTCATATGTAACGGTTCAAATATAAGCTCGTCCATTAACAGCTCAAAAGGTTTACCACAAACATCTTCTATTTGAATACAAGCTAATAAGACTGGAGATAATCCAACTTGAACTGCAGTCTGTGTTTGTAATTTGATAAACATTGTATTTGATGCAGTATTACTTCCTGTTAAAAAACCTATATAAGGAAGGACGAGAATCTTTGCCTCACAAAGGATGAGGGAAAATTCTGATAACATTATGTTATGTCAACCTCATATGAATGAGGTATTCGTGTTTATAAATTATGTTGGACAAGCATACAAGCAAAAAAAACTCCTTTTTCATTTAATATACTAAATATAAATAAAGGAGTTTGATAATTTATGGTACCACCAGGACCACCATTTAAACCAGTATATGGTTCCCTTTATGGAGATGATTCTAGTATTCCTGTCACTCCTAATGGTATAGTTGATTTTAAGATGACGGGACCATCATCCGGAACAATTCTAGATCTTGCAACAAATACTATTACTGTTTTAAGTACGGGAGTTTATAGTATCGAATTTAGTATTGTTATTGCTATAGCTGTCAATGCTAGCGCCCAATCCGAAGTTGTGACAGTTATTGCAAATGTTAATGGCGTAGATGATTTGACAAGTTTTGCGGCTTTTATAATAAATCCTTTTATAATCAATCCAATAGATAATGCTTTTCTAACTATTGTATCGACCCCATCTAAAACCATACAGCGAAATCTCAATGCAGGAGATCAAGTATCTCTTCGTTTTACTTCAGTTGCTGGTGGTGGTTCAGGAGTTTCCGGTTATGACAATCCTTCACTTGTTGTTACAAAAATTGCATAAGGTGAATGAAACAAACAAGCAATGCTCCTTCTAGGCATTGCTTGTTTTGGGATGAAAGTCTCTACTTTCCTATTACATCCTTTTTGATGTATTTCTTAATAAGAAGTGAATCATTCTTGCTAATTTCAGTGTTAAGAGAATTTCCGATAATCTTGATCATAGTATCCTCTTCTAGTTATAGTTTGTTTAACTAATAGAAGTCATTCTACTTATACTCCATTTACATCTCCATATTCGGCGCATACACAACTTCTAAGATGTAACCGTTTGGATCATAAAAATCTACTGTATAATATCCTTCCGAATACTCTTTCACTTCGATCGGACCACGAATGATTGTAGCCTGAACATTATGTAAAAAACTTGCTACTTCATCAACTACAGAACGATTCATTGCTTGATAACAAATATGTCTTGGCCCTAATGTTCGTACAAGCTCTGCATCAATCTCTTTAAAATAAATTTCTGTTTTCCCTGTACTAAAAGCTGTTTCATTTAGTTGTTTCCAGCCAATAATCGAAAATAATTGACGATAAAATTCAATAGACTCCTCTAAGTTTGCTACCCAAAATTCAATATGGTGAATACCTGGTTCAAACGTTTTTTCCGACATACTCCCTTGCTCCCTTTCCCGCTTCACATTATTTTGAATGTACAACACTTACAATTTCTTCTGGTACATTCGCTATGTAATTCGGAGATTCAGCCTGTACCGTTTCTATCACATCATATCCCCAGCTTACCCAAATCACTTCTACACCAATTTTTTTGCAAGATACAATGTCTCGAAGCTCATCTCCTACGTAAATCACATCTGAATTTTTTAGTTTGTTTGCTTTTAAAAATTTCTTTATTACCTTGTCTTTTCCGAAAATATTGTTAGAACAAAAAACATCATGAATATAATCAATTTCATTTTGACGTAAAAATTCCCGAATATGCTCCTCAGCGTTCGAGGATACAATGACAATTTCATAGCCGCTCTCTTTCAATGCCTGCAAAACATCTCTTATTCCATCGAACAAAGTAAGATTTTGAATCGATGGTTGATATAATTTATAGAACTCTAATGCTATCATAGGAATTTTATACAGAGGCACGTGAAGCAATTTACATCTCTCTGGAATTGATAACTTCCGCAATGCTTCAACATCCTCTTCTTTTACTTGTTTAAAACGGTGTTTCTCTGCTATTTCATTGAAAATAGGGATAAAAATATCTTTAGAATCCACTAATGTACCATCAAAATCAAACATAACATATTTATTCATCACCAATACTCCTTGTTATCATTTCTTTTATATTATTTATACTTATGAATTCTCTTTCAAATCGATATAACCTTTTATTCATAAAAAAAGAACAAGGTATATCTCCCTGTTCTCCTTTTTTATGACAGCCATTGCGGCGGTGTATTCGTATTCCAATAAATATCACCAAGCTCATGGTGTGCTGTAAAGTTATCATCATAACGATGGTAATGAAAATTAAAATAATAACCATCTTGCGGAGGATGATCTCGTCTGACGTGAAAACGAAGTAAGTCATCACCAGTTTTTGTATCATAAACATGAAAAATCTTTTCATTTTTTCCACCGGCTGGTTTTTGTGAAATTGCTAAAGACTGTAACGAATCTTCCGGTGTATGATTCGCAAGGTTTGCAAGTGCTTCTTCTATTTTCGGCAATATAACATCTCTAAACTCATCTTCAATTACTGGGCCGATTTTTGATCCGAATTTCTCTATTGATTGCCGCTCAGCTTCCTGCATCGCATAGGAAAGAAATGCTTCTGAACTTATATCGCTTGACTTTTCATCCAGTGTATACGACGGTTGCTCTAGATTTTGTTGTTTTGTAGGCTTGTCCGCTTTTGCAGTATCAAGCAGCGCAGAAGGAGGTGTTACTAATCCAAATGTAAATACAGTAATTAACGCGACGAGTGTCTTTTTCATCCAATTTGGCATGTTGTATCCCTCCCTTTCTTTTTATATTTTTATAACTATTTCTTCTATTATACAAAATGATGCCAATTTTTGCACTTTACAATTTTAATAACGTTAACATCATTTGAATATGAAATAGTAAGATTTCATATAATAAGTATCATTCCTCAATTTTACTAGGAGGTTTTCCATTTGAACCTTGACCTTCTCTTTTCAGCCGTAAGCATTTGTGTTCTCATTTATTTTATGTATGTGTCGATTACGGATTAACAAAAAAAGAGCTATTCAGCTCTTTTTTTGTTAGGAATAAATAAAATCCATACTGTTAATCCAATGACAATCCCTGCACAAACTACAGCAGGAATCATATAAAATTGAGCTAGTGCTGCAATGCCATATACACATAAAGCTGGTATAAAGAGATATGCCTTTGCTTTCTGTGAAAGCCACAGTATCTTCCCTTCTGAACAATATAACTGTAAAAATAGTTTTCCAGAAAAAACTTTCCATTTGTCACTTGAATAACGATATATTGCAAATAACGCAAACGAAATAACGATTACAGTAATCCACCACGGCGCACGCCAAATGACAATTGCGCTTGCAAAGATAACCTGAATGTAAAAGCCACTTGCATCACCCGAACGAAAATATTCCTTTAGAAAAGCTTCAATGATTCTAGCGTCATTACTATTTCCTAGTAATATACGTTTAGAACGTGGAAATAACCAGGGCTTCGCTGCATTTGTAGGTTTTTGTACTTGACCCCCAAGTGCCATAATTTGCGTTGTCCATCTCATTTCTTCTCCTTTTTCTTTTTCGATTTCTTTAAAGAAGAAGCGATAGTACTTCATTTTTTCTTTTACTAGGAAAAAACTGATGATAAGGAGAAAAACAAAAAACAAAATCGTGTAAAAAGGCTGCTGTAATATATATCTACATGCCAGTCCTACATATACAATACCTAAACAAAAGAGAATATTTTTAATAATGATCACTTGCCACTGTTTATGAAACCGAACATCAATATACCGTTGCAGCAAAGAAAGTGTGAAACGAAAGTATGTTAAAAATACAAAGCAGAAAAAAGCTTGTATACCAGTTCCATGCAGACTTTTCAAAAGGATGGGTAGGAATAATATTGTTACAAGTGCACTTGTGAAGCAAATACGACAAAATGAATATATCATTCCATATTTCATCATTTGTTTAATCCGATCTGGAAATTGAATTAAAAATAAACTGTCTGCTTGTTCCAAAAATGACCGCACACTTCTTGAGTACGTTGAAATGTAAAAAACAAAAAGTCCGATAGACAAATATAATACATCTTCATCTTTTGGTCCATTTTTCCAAAGTGAAGCGTAGTATATCCAGCTAAATACAAGTACTGGAACAACTGCATATAATGCAATCGTCCAATCAACAACAGATTGCACTGCCTTCCATTTTCGTTTTATCTCATGAAACAACCTTTTATAAAATAGTGTTCTGATCATGTTGCTCCCGCCTTACAATGACATCAAAACAATCTAACAATGTACCTTCTGGCATGTTAGCAAGCGTTTGAATACTACGTAAATCTCCATTTGCAAATAACGTTCCTTCTGAAATTAATAAGAAACGCTCACATATTCTTTCTGCTGTATCTAACACATGTGTGCAAAGTAAAATACCTGCTCCGCGCTCCTTTTCTTTATATAAAAAATTGAGAAAATCACGAGTTGCCGTCGGATCTAATCCAATAAACGGCTCGTCAATAATATAAAAATCTGGTTCTGTTAAAAAAGCTAAAATGAGCATTGACTTTTGTTTCATTCCTTTTGAAAACTTCGATAGATATTCATGCTTATGCTTGTCCATACGAAATGTACGCAACAACTCTTCCGCCTGTATTTCCCAGCTTCCTGATTCAACATCCCTAGCGGCCATTAAAAGTTCAATATGTTCCCATAATGTTAAATAATCATAATACGTCGGATGTTCAGGTACATATGCATACGGATTCTTTTTCTCTCCAAATGAGACCTCCCCTTCCATATGCGCCAATAATCCAAGAATCGCTTTTATCGTTGTACTCTTTCCTGCTCCATTTGCGCCAATTAAAGCAACTAGTTCACCTTGTTCAATTGAAAAGGCGATATTATGTATCGTTTCCTCTCCAGCTTCGTATCCAGCTGATTTTATATTCACTTGCAGCAACTAAATCCCTCTTCCTCTATATAATTACAATAAATTCCTATGAAAATAATAACATATTTTTCAATTAAAATACTTTTCAATCTAAAGGTAGTGAAGATATCATTCATATGCAGGAAAATAACACGAATAATAGAATATTTTATATTATAAGTTCAAAAATCTTTTATTTTGCATTCTAAAACATTTCTAGCAAACGACGAGAAAGGATATTTATTATGACAATTAAACGGAACATCGAAGCGATTTTCATCGACCGTGACGGTACAATCGGCGGCGATACAACGATTCATTACCCTGGAGAACTACAGTTATTCCCATTTACTAAGATAGCTCTAACTAAACTAAAAGAACAAAACATACAACTATTTTCTTTTACAAACCAACCGGGCATTGCTGATGGCAAAGCAACAACAGAAGACTTTATTCAAGAATTAGAAGCATTTGGTTTTGACGACATTTATCTTTGTCCACATCGGCATGGTGATGGCTGCAGGTGTCGTAAGCCTGAAACAGGAATGCTTCTTCAAGCAGCGGAAAAACATCATCTTGATTTAACAAAATGTGTTGTAATCGGCGATCGGTGGAGCGATATTGTTGCAGGTATAAAGGTTGGTGCCACAACGATTTTAGTGCAAACAGGTGCTGGATACGATGCACTGCATACGTATCGTCATAAATGGGCGAACATGAATGCTGATTATATTGCCACAAATTTAGAGGATGCTGTTTCATGGCTCTTTTCACATTCTGAATAAAACGGCATTGCTGTTTTATTCATTCCACTCGTTCTGCATACCTCAACTGCAAAAATACTTAAACCATTTCTCTGTGAGAGGCTTGCACCTTTACATTTTATATCGTGATATATCTAGTTATATAAATCCATTTTCATTTTTCAACATATGAGTCGCTACTATACAGAATAAAAAATGACCCGCACTGGCCGAGGTCACTGAAAAAGTCTATTAAAAGAGAAAAAGAAGATATCCTCCTATTATATATAGGAGGATATCTTCTTTTTAATTTCTGTATATTGATAAAAATTCTGTTACTTACTCAAAGCAGGTGCTTTTTCAGCAGTCTCGCACTTGCTTTCTCCCTTTACTTTAATCCTTGCACGTGGCAGGAAAAAGCCCTAACCGCTTCTATGCATGACCAGATGTTCTCGCTCTCCTAAAAAAAAGGGCTTTTTAGGCCCTTCAACTTGTATTTATATATGAATTTTTATAAATTTAATTCATAATAGAAACAGCGATCATCTCTTATATAACCGTTCCCTACATATAAACGCTGCGCTGTTGCATTATCTACTTCCGTTTGGAGCTTTAACCCTTTTGCCCCTGTCTCTACTGCAAATTGCTTCGCCCTTGCTAACAATTCTTTCCCTACTCCAGTTCCTCTTGCTTCCTTTCGCACAAATAAATCATTTAAAATCCACAACTCTTTCATCGAAACAGAAGAAAAAGAAGGATATAGCTGCATAAATCCAACATATTTTTCATCATCTACTGCCACAAAAATAATGGATTCTTTTCGATCTATACGTTCACGCAAAAATTGTTCTGCTTCTTCCATATTAGAATCTTGTCTATAAAACATACGGTACTCATTAAATAATGATGCTACTCCTTGTAAGTCTTCCATAGTTGCTTGATATATTTTCACTTCTCTTCGCTTCCTTTCCAATAGTTCTTCATTAAATCCGTTGCCCAGTCAGGCTGCTTAATTTCTTCTTTTGACAAAAACTCTTTCATAACTGGTTTCACATCTAAAATAGGGGTACCATCAATCGCATCTAACCCTTGCACAACTAAGCGCTTTCCTTCTCTTCATACTACTTTTACAATCGTAGCACCATCGATTCGGACGATTTTTCCCGCGCTGTGCAAAAATACCCATTTTCGGGTACTCTTCATTATTTTGGGGATGTCTTGCTGTGTACTGAATGTTCTCTTCTCTCATTCTATTAAAATAAAAAATCACTTCAATATGTAAAAATTGTTCAACCCCTTGCAAACTCTCGTATACAAATCTGTCAACTCAATAACAGATTCAATTTCTCCCCACAAATCATCTTCTACATTGATTCAATTATCCCGCTATTTGTGGGCAGTAAGACCCCCACCTCAAGATTCAGAGAGAAGCAAAGAAGATAGGTGGGGGATAACTGCCCGTAAAAGCCCGATTGGGCGGGCTAACCGTCAGTGGGGGATGAAGAAAACCCCCACTGACGGAAGTTTCACTTTATTATGTACAAAAGCGATTGGTTGTAACGAGAACATCGTATGCCCCCTTTTTGTAACCACTTACATTATAATATATTTTCTGAATATTTTCCATGAATAATATTTTAGTTTACATAATAATATTATAAGTTAAACAGAAGAGAGTACGTAGTGCTCTCTTCTTTCTGAAAATTATACAAGACCTGTTAAGCTATACATACCAATTACAACAAACACAGCTGTCGTTTTAATAATTGTAATTGCAAAAATATCCCGATACGATTGTTTATGAGTTAACCCGGTTACTGCAAGTAATGTAATAACCGCTCCGTTATGCGGCAATGTATCCATCCCGCCTGATGCCATTGCAATAATACGATGCATCACTTCTAATGGAATATGGAACTGCTCTGCGGCTGCAATATATTTATCTGCCATCGCACTTAATGCAATTCCCATCCCCCCAGAAGCCGATCCTGTTATACCCGCAAGCACATTTGTTGTAACTGCTCCGTTAATAAGCGGATTTGTAAAAGTAGTTGAAATACCGTCACGGATTACGCCGAATCCTGGAAGAGATGCGATTACACCACCAAATCCATATTCTGCACCGGTATTCATTGCTGCTAACAATGCTCCGCCAATACTTACATTTAACCCTGTTTGAAAGTCTACAAATACACGCTTCCAATTTAAAAGGAGTGTTGCAATAATCCCCATGATAAGTGCTAATTCTACTGACCATACTCCAAGTACTCCAGACAATTCTACTTTCCCAAAACTCTTTAAACCAATAGCTGCAAAATCAAAACCATTTGGATACCATTTTGGAATAGTAATTGTAAAAACTTTGTTCATGACACCAACTAAAATAAGCGGTACGAAGGCAAGTACTTGACGAAGTGGTGTAATTTCAGTCGTTGGGAGTGACTGTTTTACACCTTGTTCTACTTCGACAGATGCCGCCATTTCTACATGTCCATCGTCAAATCCATAATACCCTTCGCCTTGCGCTTCTGCCCTGCGGCGTCGACTTTCTAAATACACCATACCGATTATGAAAATAAAAATAGCTCCGGTAACTCCTAGTAATGGGCCAGCATAAATATCTGTCTTGAAAAATGTTGTCGGAATAACATTTTGAATTTGCGGTGTTCCTGGAAGTGCATCCATTGTAAAAGTAAGCACTCCAAGTGCAATTGTACCAGGAATGAGACGTTTCGGTATATTTGCCTCACGAAACAAATTAGCTGCAAATGGAAAGATAGCAAATGCCACAACAAATACACTGACACCACTATATGTTAAAATAGCTCCCATTAATACAATCGCCAGTATCGTTCGTTTTGCACCAACAATTTGGATAATCGTTTTTGCGATAGATTCTGCGATTCCTGACATCTCAACTACTTTTCCAAAAATCGCTCCTAGTAAAAATACAGGGAAATATAATTTAATAAAGCCAACCATTTTCTCCATAAAAATATTTGAGAAAAAAGGTAATACATAAGTCGGCTCTGTTAACAAAACAGCAAACAGAGCACAAATAGGCGCAAACAAAATAACAGAAAATCCGCGATACGCTACAAACATTAACATGCTAAGTGCCAGTAAAATAATGACTAATTCCATGAGTTCCTCCTTTTTAATTTCCAAGGAAATATTTATAGAATTTTCAGTTTATTTACTACAATTCCACTTTATAACGAAAATCCCTCTTTCAAACTCTAAATCTAGTCATTTTTTACAACGTCTCTATACAAAAAAAGACAAGGTGACAACCTTATCTTTTCAGTCAATTACTGTTCTACCACATAATAAAACTTCTTTATATTTTCTACATCTTTAATCATATGAGTAGCTCCCGCCACCGCTAATTCTTCTTTACTACCGTATCCATACATGACTCCGATAGAATCGATACCAACTTGCCGTGCTCCAATTATATCGTGCTCTCGATCGCCCACCATAACTACATGCTCTTTTTCTAAATCGTGATATGTATGTAAAATATGCTGAATAATATCTGTTTTTGCAATGCGTGTTCCATCTAAATTACTGCCGACAATCTCTTCAAAATAATGTGCCATCTGAAAGTGTTCCAAAATTTGTTTCGCAAATACAGTTGGCTTAGACGTTGCCACAAATAACCGCTTTCCTGCATCCTTTAAATCTTGTAAAACACTAGGAATATGCTCATATACATGATTCTCAAACATTCCCTTCGTTTTAAAATATTCACGGTAATACGTGACTGCATCTGTTACTTGTTTTTCATTCATTCCATATATATTTGCAAATGAATGTTGAATCGGCGGACCGATAAAAGAAAGTAATTTGTAATTATCCTGCTCATCTATTCCCATTTTTTGCAGCGCATATATGACCGAATTTACAATACCTTCTTTTGGGTCTGTCAATGTGCCATCTAAATCGAATAAAAAAGTTGTATACATATATTCTCCTCCACTCACTTTACTTTATATGTTACGATCCAAAAACATGTATTCATATGAATCTCTAAATCTACTGCAAATGGTTCAAAAATAGTTGTAAGTTCTTCTTTCGAGTAATAATTTTTTATAATTTCATATTGCTGCCCACTAGCTAATGAACGGATTTTATATGTATTTTCATCATTCGGCTTAGAAATAAGTGTTCCACCCATTCCTTCGTTATACATATTATCTACCATGCATACAATCGAACCTGATTCTAAAACCTCATGAAACTGTTCTAAAAAGGAAAAAATATTTTCTTTCGGAATATGAGAAAACCAAAAATTTGCGTATGCTCCATTAAATGTTTTTGCTAATTGATTTAGTTTATATGCATTTCCTTGTACAAAAGAAACTTTAGATGGCAAAAGCTGCTTTTCTTTCGCTATCGCAAGTACTTCTTCCGAATAATCAATTGCAGTAATGTACTTAGCCGTTTCAGCAACATATTGCGTCCAGTATCCTGTGCCACAAGCAACCTCAAGTACATCCCTTCCTATAAACTTTTCTTTCAAAACATCTTTTATTTGTATCAGTTCTGCTTGCCTAATAGGGTCTTCTCGAAAATATACTTCTTCATAACTTTTTGCTCGGTTACTGTAATATGCTTTCATTCTTATCCCCCTTACCATTCTAGCCACAACCTTCACTATTTTACAAAAGAATCATTCAAATGTAAATATTCAGTCAATAAGATGCTATAAGTCACCATCAAAACAAAATTCAAGATGTACAAAACCCTTCTCATCATGTATGATTAAATTTATTTTCCAATTTTTAATAGATGGTGAATACATATGACGACAAAATTAATTTTTATTATGGTTTTTACAATGATTATCCATGCTGTGGAAACAAGTTCCTATAGCATTCGCTTAGCTGGAGTTCGATTAAAAAAGCTTGCGGTAGCACTAGCGATTATAGGAATTGTATTACTCGTTTCCAGAACATCGAACCTTTTCCAAGCGGTTATGCTTGGAAATATTGCAGATAGAGCTCGAGCACATGGTGATATCGATATGGAAACTACAATACGCCTTATATTGTTAGCAGCTTCCACAGGAACATTACTTGCACTCTTTTTGTATCCAACGCTTACAAAGTTATTTGGATATGTCATTCAGCAATTTGAAATAGAAGGATCATTCATCCGGATGATGAAAACAATTAATGTGCAAAAACTGCGCTATACAAAAAAATATATTCGATTCCCAAAGTTAGAAATGATTCACCGTTTGCGCGTTGGTGGTATTCCAAAACGGATTATGCTCATTAATATGGTTGTAACAGCAATTTATACCGCTGGCGTACTTTCTGCCTTGTATGCTTCTGTATTAAACCCAACTTATGCTACGACTGCAACGACTGCATCTGGTCTTATTAATGGATTTGCTACCATTCTACTTACAGTATTGCTAGACCCGCAAATTGCCTTACTAACCGAACGAGCCCTTCAAAAAGAAAACGGTACAGAAACAATGGGAAAAATGTATGGATGGTTAATGATTTCTAGATTTTTAGGAACATTACTAGCTCAGCTTCTTTTTGTACCAGGAGCTCATTGGATATTGTGGATTATTTCGATTACGAATTGAAAAAAGATACTCACAACAAATCCCCGGTTAGTGTACCGGGGATTATTTCTCTTTATATTACGGTACTAACCTTGTACAGTCTCTCGGAAATGCACTTGCTTCACGAACGTTCGATAAGTTTAAAAATTTATATACAAGCCGTTCTAATCCAATCGCAAACCCACCGTGCGGCGGACATCCATATCGGAATGTATCGATATACGATTGAAAGTTCTCTACATTTAATCCCTTTTCTTCAAAAGAACGAACTAACATATCGTAGTTATGAATACGCTGCGCACCTGATGTAATTTCTAATCCCTTATACAATAAATCAAAAGAGTCTGTGACAGAAGGATTCTCTTGACTTGGCATTGTATACATCGGACGTGTTTCTTTCGGATAATGAGTGATAAAGACAAAATCGCTATTGTATGTTTCTTTTACATACTTCCCAAGCAATTTTTCTCCTTCTGAATCTAAATCGCCTATCGGAGATTCTTTTCGATACTCTTTTTGTAAAATGGTTTGCGCTTCTGTCACCGTTAATTTTGGAATGTCTGTAATGACCGGAATTTCAATTTGCAGCAACTGTAACTCCCTTGTACAGTATTGCTGTACTTTTTCAAACATATACCGAAGTACATCTGTTTCAAGCTTCATTACTTCATAAAAGTCTTCAATAAATGCAAATTCGACGTCTAAGGAAATGTATTCGTTTAAATGACGAGATGAATTGTGATGTTCAGCGCGGTACACTGGTGCCACTTCAAAAACACGTTCTAATCCGCCCGTAACCATCATTTGCTTATAAAACTGCGGTGATTGTGCTAAATATGCTTCTTTTTCAAAATATTGAAACTGAAATACGTTTGCTCCGCCTTCCGCTCCTTGTGAAACAATTTTCGGTGTGAAAATTCTTGTAAAATCATGTTGTAGTAAATATTCACTAAAGGCATGTGCAAACATTGATTTAATTGTAAAAATCGCTTGCACTTGTTCATGTCGAAGTGATAACGTTCGCGAATGTAACATTTGATCTAAACCGACCTGCAGCTTCTTTTTATTCACTTCAAATGGAATTGGCTCCGCACCATTTATGAGCTTTACATCTTCAACTAATAACTCTACTCCAAGTCTCGTTTTCTCTGTCCCAATTACTTTTCCTGTAACTTGCACAACACTTTCTACTTCTACTTTATATCCAGCCCATTCTTTTTCAAGTACACATTGTATGACTCCTGTTCGATCACGAAGTAATAAAAAGCTAATATTCCCTAGATGACGAATTTTCTTTACCCATCCTTGTAACACAACTGTTTCATGCGGTGTACATTCGCTAATAAGCGACCGCTTCGTTTGTTGACGCATACATTCCGCCTCCTACAATTAATTGTATGATTATAAATTTATTATTATCGTTGTCATCATCATCCACGGCCGCTCACCCCTTTCAAAGAATACAAAAATCCGCCCCTATATAAGGGACGGATTTCACCGCGGTACCACCCAAATTGTCATATTGACCACTTTTTGCCTGATAACGGTAGGTTCCGTTTACTTTTACTAGTTGTTCACGTTCAAAATAACACTCACAGGTGTCTTTCCATCACGCTGCACCGCAATCTTCTCAGCTACCGATTGCTCTCTGTAGATCAGTTCACGATGTACTTTTCCTGCTCATCGCTTTTTATATTTACGGAATATTCTATCCTTTCAAACAATGAAATGCAAGTTATTTTTCTTTATTTTTTCAAATAATTCGAAAGATTATTTCTCTTACTTCTTCTATACATCCGTTATTATCTTGTTATAAACTTTCCCAAAATTCATCAAATATATTGCTTTACATATTTTTTAATACGTATTAAATCTGGGTCCTCTTCCATTAATTCTGCAAAATAGCCGCTTTCATCTTCTTGCAGTACGCGCTCTAATTCAGTGGTCGCTTCTTCCTTTCGATTCAATACAGATAAATAGCATGCTTTATTATACCTGGCATTTAAATGTGATTCATCCATCAATAATACCTCATCCATAAGCTGCAACGCTCTTTCTGTATCACCGTTTAAATGATAGGAAACACCAAGACCGATATATAGTTCATCCTCTTCTGGATGATGCTCTAATCCTTTTTCCAATATAGCAATCGCTTCTTGGTAACGCTCTTGATTACTGTAAAGAGCACCTAAATGTATAAAACTACCACTCATCATTGGAACATCTTCTGTTAAAGCATGGAGAATATATTCTCCTTCTTCTTCCCTTTGTAAATCTAGTAATATCGTGCCCTGCAACATTCGAATCGATGCGTCCGTCGGCCTTTCTTGCAAAATGTGCTCCGTTTCACGCAATGCCTCTTGCAGCCTTTCCCCATTGTCATCTACATGTTCTAAAAGCAGCATAATAAACTGATGTGCAATTTCATAATTCCAATGGTTTTCGAGCGATTTACGTAATGTTTCTATTGCATCATCAATGAGATTGCCATTTACATAAAAGTGTACAAATCGCTGTACCGCCCCGCCGTTTTCTTGATTTAGGTGGATTGCCGTTTCATACAAATCAATAATAGATGTAATAGAAAGTACATCTTGCGCACGCTTTCGAATGCGGCGATACATTTTTGTAAAAAATGCTCCTGTTTGTTCTTCTTGCTCCATCTGTTCCATACATTTTTGTTCAAGTGCGGAAGCTGCATACATAAACGCATAACTTTTTTCTTCTTTTGATATGTCTAAATCTCCTAAACTATCACTTATACTTTTTCTTCGCTTTTGCAATTCGTCTATATACGTTACATACACTTCTTCATTGTGAACATTTTGCATAATAAGCTTTTCAATAACAGGTAAACCTTCTTTTTCATGCGAGGCAAGTAATATTTTCGCATAATGATGTAATATCTCTTCATGATTATTTTCCTTTGCCAGCGCCTGTTCTACATAAACACGTTCTTTCTGGCCATTACCAGATGCCCCGTATACATATGCAAGACTATTTAAACGCCATGACTCAGGAACAATCCCTTTCTTTTTGTTTAAAGCCGCAATCAGTTCCTTATGACGCCCGGCTTTTACTGATATATTCGCTAAATGCTCCATATTTACTAAAAGGGGGGCATTTTTACAACCTTCAAACATATGATGCTGTTCGTTCTCTAAATCTTCTTCAACATAGTAAATTTCAGCCAGTTTTAAATGCGCCATTGCAAAAGTAGAATCTCGTTTCACGCATTGTAAATAAGCTGTTTTTGCTTGTTCCCATTCTTCCAATGTTTTATACGCTTCTCCGAGTCTAAAATGCGGGAATGTATCTTCAGTGATCCACGCCGCTTGCTCATATAGCCAAATAGCTTTCATATAATTTCCAGCCGACTCCTGTAATATTCCTAAATAACATAAATAATCTATATTATGATTATCTTCTTCAACTAAAGTACTTAAAAATGAAATCCCTCTTTGTAAAAATGGTGTATCTTCTAGCTGCGTTACATATATATCTAGTGCATCCCGGAAATTATTTTGTATACAAACGATTCCTTCTTCCATGATTGTTAAAGCCGATTCCACTTCTTTTTGCTCTATGCTTTGATCCATAGCAGCATTCCATAATACTTTCCCGGCATTAATAAGGAAGTCACTATCTTCAGTAAACTGTTTTTTCAGTCTAAAAATATATTGTTTTCCTGTTTCATAGCTTCTTTGTTTCATGTAGACTTCACCTATCCCTATATGACAGGATACATCTTCCTCGTCATGTTGAAGTCCTACTTCATACATGTTCAGTGCTTTTTCATATTGCTCTCGTTCTAAATAAAAGTCTCCTAAATTCGCATATAGTGCAGCTGATTGGACATCATTTTGCACTCCTTCTAGTAAAATCTCTTCTGCTTTTCTTTCATCATCTAATTCTGCTTCATAAATATCAGCTAACATGATATATGGAAGCGGCAGTTGACGATCTAATTCCTTGCCGATTCGCAGTCCGCGAATTGCCGATCTTACCTTTCCTAATTTATGAGCACACCTCGCACGCTCACACCAGACATATCCGTCTCGTTTATATTGTTTTAACAACATAGTAAACACTTCATATGCTTCTTCATCTCGATCTGCATCCATTAAAATAAGAGCATGATTAACAAAAACAAAACGATCTTCGTAACGCCCCGTTGCAATAGACGAATACTTTAGAGCCTGTTCTAAATCACCTAAATACATATATCCAATTGCCATATAACTCCAAGCTACTGGCTGGTCAGGATCTAGCTGGAGCGACGCGCGAAAACTGGCGATCATATCATGATAACGAGATTCATCTAACGCAATGCGTCCTTCAATAAAATGATAGAATGAATTAGAAGTTTTATGCTTCACTTGTTCTAATACTTTATTTGCTTGTTCCAGTTCTTCAATACGCACAAAACATTGCGCTGCATGAAGGTTTACATAATCGGATTCCGGATAGGCATGTAAAGCACGCTTCGCACAGCTAAATATAAACTCCTTTCCATCTTGTAAATCTAAATGCTTAATCGCATATAGCCATGTATACGGATTTTCGTTATGCTCATGTAAAAGCCTTAATAAATTTTCCACATCGTCGTGTTCAGCAAATTCCATGTGATCTGTTAACGAAAAGATGCGACGGAAATACAAATCATCTTCTTCACATAAAGAAGAAAGCAGCTCACTTTTCTCTTTTGGAACAATTGCGATAGATAAATAGTTTGTATTTACATACTGCTTTGCAAATTCTTCATATGTGACAAGTATGCGCTCTGCAAAATTTGGATCTTGAATATATAAAACTTGCAGCTGATCATTATAACCAACTACCAATTGCACATGCGAAACATGATCTATATCGACACTAAGCATAACCGGAATACCCGCATCGATAAATCTTTTATACATGTCTACTGCACCTACAAAAAAGCGACTTTTATAACCAATCCCTTCTACGTATTCAACTGTTTTTGACAACTTCGATCCGATTCCATCAAAAATATGCTTAGCAATTTCATCTTGATTTTCATGCTTTCCAAAAAGCTTCAGCATCATTTCGATACTTGCAGGTACACAGTAGTTATCTTTCTGCACGACAGGTATAATTGGTAACATCACTTCTTTTTGCTCAGCAAAACGCAGTGCGTTGTGATAAGGGGAATCTTTTAAACTATTCTCATTTTCTAACAATGTTTGCAGAGTAGCCCACTCACCTTTCGTATAATAGATTTCCGCCCAAATTTGTAAGAAAAACGATTGATAACTATGAAATGGCAACAACTTTTGAACTTCATGTAAAACTTGGCTCAGCTCATCATATGCTTTTTGATCATATAATCTTTTAATCTTTTCTAAATAAAAGAACGGAACTTGGGGAAATTTCTTCATCGCTTCCGTAATGATTTGTAATGATTCTTCATGTTCCCCTTTCATAGAATGTAGCTCAGCCAATAAATATGTTGACGTATCTGCGCATTCTTCATAATTCATTCCTTTTCGAAGTACTTCTTCTGCCTTTAGCCAATCGCCTTTAAATAAATAGAAGTAACCCCATTTATCAAAAATCGGAATTTCACTTAACTCTTCTGCTTTCTTCATATATGTATAAGCTTCCTCATAACGACGCATTTCCAGTATGCAGCGTGCCAATACGAAATATGTCTTTGCAAGGTGCTCTTTTTTAACAGAATTCCCTTTTTTTCGCAATGCCTCTTTTAACAAATCTTCTGCATCTAATGATTTTCGTTCATCAATTAAATCATCACAAAACCAAGTAAGAGTACGAAAACTGTTAAAACGACGATGCGCATACCGCACCATAAATCTACTATAAGCTGGCATTAACCCTTCATCCAACAATTGAATAAGTGTATAAAAATCTTCTTCTGAAGAAATTTGACCGAGCCATTTTTTCATATATGAAAGAGATTTTCTTGCTCTTATTTCCTCAATTTCCTTTTGAATTTCCGATAAACCATTTGAAAATTCTTTCCTTTTTACGTATACCCTTAATTTCTCAAAGTCTCGCATCTTTTCACTCCATTCTTTTTTCATAATTTTATATACTAGTTATAGAACTTACAATGCTTTTTCACAGTTTCTTCAAAAGAAAAAAAACAGAGCGTATACTCTGTTTTTCTTATCTTATATCTCGTTCGCTCTAAGATGAATCAACATATGCTTATTCCCTACTTGGATTTGCTTTGCTTGTTGCATCGATTCCTTGATGAATAATTGTTTCATAAGTAAGTTTTCTTGTAGTAATTCTTTATACTTCATAATTACATTCTGTAATTCCTCGTCACATTCAACTTCAATGTCTACTCGCAAATTTACTGGTAAATTCAATTGTTTTCGATATTCCTGTACAGCGCGAATAAATTCTCGCGCCGTTCCTTCCTGCAGCAATTCATCCGTTACATTCGTATCCATCATAACGGTATATAATCCATTCGTAGCATCAGCAAATCCTGTTTTCGGCACTTTTTCAACAAACACATCGTCTAATGTTACTGTTACAGCTTCTCCAGACGACATTTGACATGCTCCCTTTTGATCCTCTATAAACACTTTTACTTCTTCACTAGATAAATTTTGCAGCCAATGATTTACCGTATTGATTTGTTTTCCAAATTTCGGTCCTGCTTGTTTAAAATTTAGTTTTAACTGATATGACATATACTCCGCTTCGCTATGTTCGATCGTAACTTCTTTCACGTTAAGCTCATCCATTATAATCTCTTTATAAGAATCCCAATCCATTTCTTGCTTCGCATTCTCAAATACAACAAGTTTTGCTAATGGTTGTTTTACTTTTAGTGTATGTTGATTACGAATGCTACGTCCAAGCTCAACTACTTGCAAAACAGCTGCCATCTCTCTTTCAAGCTGTTTCTGAATTAGCGCTTCTTCACATACTGGATAATCTGCTAAATGAACACTACTGCCTTCTAAATTAAAATGAATATCTTCTGCTAAAAATGGTGTGAACGGCGCAAGTAGCTTACTAAGCGTAACAAGTACTTCGTGAAGTGTATCGTATGCTGCTGCTTTTTCAGCATTCATACCAGATGCCCAAAAACGACTACGGGAACGTCTTACATACCAATTACTTACCTCTTCAACTAATACGGCTATTTCACGCGCAGCTGTTGTAAATTGATAATCCTCTAAAGCAATGCTTACTTTTTGAATCGTACTATGCAATCTTGATAATACCCATTCATCCAATTTTGTTTTCTTTGTACTATATTCCTGTTTTGGATTGTATCCATCTAAATTCGCGTACAATACATAAAAACTGTATACATTTAACAACGTATCAACGAGTTTCGACTTTGCTTCTTGTACAGTTCGTTCTGAAAATCGCTTTGGATTCCACGGCGCACTATCTACAAGAAGTGCCCACCGCAGGGCATCCGCTCCAAATTTCTCTACTAAATCTACTGGATCTAACGCATTCCCTTTACTTTTAGACATTTTTTGCCCATTTTCATCTAACACATGCCCAAGTGATAATACACGCTTATACGGTGCTCTTCCAGTGTACAGAGTAGATACTGCAAGTAGACTATAAAACCATCCGCGCGTCTGATCAATTCCTTCAGCAATAACATCCGCTGGAAACTGTTCTTCAAATAACTCTTTATTTTCAAATGGATAATGATACTGAGCAAATGGCATCGAACCGCTATCAAACCAAACGTCAATTACTTCTGGCGTACGATTCATCGTCTCACCACATTTTGAACACTTTACCTTCACTTCATCCATATATGGCTTATGCAACTCAATATTTTCATCTACAGCGCTAATCGCAAAATTTCTAAGTTCTTCAATACTTTTCGGTGCAAATTGATGATGACATCCATCGCACTCCCATACGTTAAGCGGCGTACCCCAATATCGTTTTCGGCTAATGTTCCAATCAACCATATTTTCTAAAAAATTACCGAACCGGCCATGTTGAATATGCTCTGGATGCCATGTTACTTCATTATTATTTTGTAAAAATTGCTCTTTTAAAGCAGTTGTTCGAATGAACCAACTTTCATTTGCGTAATAAAGTAACGGTGAATCACAGCGCCAACAATGCGGATAACTATGCTCATACTTCTCCTTATGATAAAGAAGACCATGCTCAGCTAAATAGCGAACAATATCAACATCACACTCTTTTACAAATTTCCCTTGTAAAAAAGGAACATCAGATGTGTATTCTCCCTTCTCGTTTACAACATTCACAAATGATAGACCGTGTTCTTGAACCACTTTATAATCATCTTCTCCGTAAGCAGGTGCGATATGAACAATTCCTGTACCGCTATTGGCTGTGACAAAATCAGCATTTACTACACAATGACCATTTGTAACTTCTGCAAATTGAAATGGTGGTACATAAGAAAGACCTATTAACTCGCTTCCCCTGTGAACAGATAACACTTTATACTCTTGCTGCAGTACATCTTCCACTAACTCTTTCGCAACAATATAAACATCATCCCCTTGCTGCGCCCTCACGTATTCCATCTCAGGATGAACTGCTAACGCTACATTAGCGGGAAGCGTCCACGGCGTCGTTGTCCAACCGAGAATATACTCGTTTTCCTGATCTGCAAGCTGAAATTTAACTGTTGCACTTAAATCCTTCACTGTTTTATATCCTTGCGCCACCTCATGTGAGCTTAACGACGTTTGACAGCTTGGGCAATAAGGAGAAACGCGGTGACCTTTATATAACAATCCTTTTTCATGAATCGTTCCAAGAACATGCCAAACACTTTCAATATAGGAATTATCTAACGTGATATACGGCGTATTCATGTCAACCCAGTAACCAATACTCTCTGTAAACTCACGCCACTGCTTTTCATACGTAAATACACTCTCTTTACATTTGGCTAGAAAGGCTTCTACACCGTACTTTTCAATATCATGTTTCCCAGAAATGCCAAGCTGCTTTTCAACACCTAATTCCACTGGTAATCCATGTGTATCCCATCCAGCCTTACGCAGCACTTTATATCCTGTCATCGTTTTATATCTTGCAACCAAATCTTTAATGGTTCGCCCTAAGGCATGACCGACATGCGGAAGCCCATTCGCAGTTGGCGGTCCTTCATAAAATACGAAAGATTGTGCACCTTCACGATTTCGAATCGATTGCATAAAGGTATCCTGTTCATTCCATTGCTTACGAATTCGTGCTTCTCTCCTTACAGCTAATTCTTTCACATCTACCTTCTTCATCTACAATCACTCCTTAAGAAATAATTAAAAGTACACAAAAAACCCGTCCCTATCATTAGGGACGGGTTTACCCGCGCTACCACCCTACTTCTATTGATCAATGGCTCATCAATAGCACTCAGCAACGTACAATCATACGCGTTCCTTGTAACGGTAGACAACCGTTCGAACTTACTATGTTCAGCTCGACTCCTCGGAGATGATTTTCAAACATATACCGAACACCGGCTTTCAGCACAGCACCGGCTCTCTGGGGAACAGTGATATATTTTACTTGTTCTCGTCATCAGATTTGTATACTTTTGTTAACAGTTATTTTATTCCAATGCACTATCAATTGTCAATCATTTTAGAATGTTTTTTAAATTATATTTATTTAAATTCTACACTTATTGGAATGTGACATGCATAACAGCATGCCGCATGGTTAAACTACTGAAAGAGCTAAACATGTTTATTATTAGGAAAAGTGGTGTTTTTTATGTCAGATCTTTTAGAGCCAATCGAGTATGAAACAGGTACAGCGATTCAAACCTTTAACATTATAGAAACAAACGTTACTACTGATGGGTATGAGGTTCTGTTGAATATTGATTTAGACAGCGGTTACGAATTAGAAAATGTCAAAATGCAAATTACCTATGAAGAATTAGCAGGGTATGAAACAACCGATATCCATGAAGGGGTAAAATATGCTTTAGGATTTTTTAATCATTAATTATATGATATTTGTACTTTCCCATTAGCCTCCTAATGAATTTGGACACTTATTAAGAATCGTTTTATTCTTAATATCACCAAACAAGGGGGCATTTATTATGCAAAGAAGAACGCATTCTATAGAATGTAAACACTAGATACCTCAAGAAACAATCTGAGATTAAAGATAATATGTGTCCAAATTTATATAAACCTGTTTTAATATTTCGACATATAAGTCGCTGCTATGCAGAATACATTATGACCTGCACTTGCTTGCTCCCTTTGTTTTAAACCATTGCACGTGGCAGGAAAAGGCCCTGACCGCTCCTATGCACGGCCAGATGCTCTCGTCCTCCCATAAAAAGAAAGGGGTTTTATGTTGGTTTTTTAACTCATATTTTCTTGTTTCCATACATCCATATAAAAAGGTAGAGTTATTTTTAAACTCTACCCAATACTTTAATATGAAATTGCTCGTCTATTTTGAGTAGACCAATTGTTATAAAAGTCAGACCAATACATAGAAGCATTTTTCTCACCAGTCCAAGGATCGTTATAATAAAAATTGTTTTCATCATACCCTACAAGCGTAATAGCGTGAACTGTAAAACCATGCATAGTCATCCAAGCTACAACAGGTTTCCCAGCATCTAATTGTCTTTTTATATCTTGCCCAGTTAAATTTATTGAACTACCTGCGTATTTACGTACTAAATCCATTAGAGCAGGTGGATATATAGTCCAACCTCTACCAAAAGGGTTTCCTACAAAACCTAGATTTGGATCAAAACTAGAATACGGCATTTCGTATGCAAGTTGAACTTTATCTACGTTCGCACCTGCATATTGTAACATCATAGTTACAGAAGTTATCTCACAACCAGATACTAAATTTCTTGATGGCATATAAGGATCACGTTGGCTAATAATCGGCACATCCATATGTGGATAAGTAGAACCTTGAACAACAGCTCTACTATCTATCCAATTTAAACCACCCTTATTGTCTCTAAAAGCATACCATGTTACACCGTTGTAATTTACAGATAATTTTACATTTAAGTTCTTATTAGCAAAATTAGAAGCAAAGCCAATATAAGATGCGTTTTGCATACCATAAGGTCTTGACCATACAGTATGACCCTCAGGATTTGATACATGATACGTTTCATTCATTTCTATTATATTAGATGCACTAGAAATTGCTCTGGAGTCAACCCAACCCTCTTCATTGTTACCAATTTTAAAGTTATACCAAAGTACTCCATCTTTTTCCGTACTACGAATGATTTGAATTGGTTGATTTATGTACTTTACAGCAGGGTTAACATATTTAGCACTACTTTCACCATAAGGTAAAGTCCATACAATATGACCATTAGTGTCTCCAATCATTGCAGTTCTATCTTCATTCTGTATTGTAAGATTTGCTAATGTTTTTGCATCAACCCACCCTAACACTCTATCACCTAACTTGATTTTATCCCAAGTTACACCCCATTTTTTTACACTCTGTATAATTTGAACTTGTTTATAACTATAATCACTAACAGGCGCAATCCAATTTGCACCGTATTCTCCATATGGTACACTCCAAATACCGTCAGAAGGTTTTATAGAACCGCTTATTGTTAAGGTACTATTTTCAATTTGTACGTTTTCTAAATCCGTTACAACTCTATCACCATCTATCCAACCAATTAACTTACCGTCTTTACTTATGTGATACCAATTTGTGTTTCCTATTTTTACAGTTCTTATTACTTGTACAGTTTGATATGTATAATCATTTGTAGAACCTAAATATCTAGCACCAATGATACCGTACGGCGTTGACCATATCCCATTACCATTTGTATTTCCAATCATTACATTGAAATTAACAGAAGTCGATTGTCCTTTATCTAATGCTTTATCATCAATCCATCCGATAACTTGACCATTTAAACTAAATTTATACCATGTCGCATTTCCAAAAGTTACTTTTTTTATTAATTTAATGTTTTGGTAAGCGTATTTATCTGATAAGTCTATGTAGTTTGCACCGCTAATACCATAAGGTACAGACCATATACCATTATTTGATGTTGCACCCATTACGGCGTTTTCATCTATTTCTTGTACGTTTGTCAAATCAGTTAACACTCTACTATCAAGCCAACCGATTGTTTGTCCGTCTACACTAAATTGATACCATACTATATTGTTTACTGTCATTTTTTGAATCAGCTGAACTTCTTTTCCTACATACTTATTTGTGGAATCAACATAGTTTGCACCTTGTAATCCATATGGTACAGACCAAATGCCATTACCTTGTGAAAACTTAATAAATTGAGTCTCTTGTACTGTTGTTGCACTAGATTGTGAGGTAGATGGTTGACTAACATTCTCTTGTGGATTAGATGATTTAACCTCATTACTTTCTATGTTATACGATTTGGCACTGCTATCTTGTTGATTATTTGAATGTACATCTCTATCTTGTACATTTTCTAACTTACTATCATTATCTTTCTGGGTATCTGATTTTATATTACTGCCTTGTAAGTTTTGTGAATTATCTATTTTAAAACTATTATCTTGTGATTGATCTTGTAAATTATTTGATTTAATATCTTCACCCTGTAAGTTATCAGCTTTTATAAACGTTGGTTCTGCTAACAATAAACATACGCCAGTTACTCCTATCACCGCAACTGATTTACTACGTACCTTTAACTTATTATTTTCACTCATAATCTTATCTCCTATTAAATTTAAATTGTAAGTTTAATTGATTTATCCCGCATTAACGGGCAGTAAGCCCCCCCCCCTCAAGAGTGGGAGAGAATCGAAGAAGATAGGTGGGGGATAACTGCCCGTAAAAGCCCGATTGGTTCAACTAACCATCAGTGGGGGATGAAGAAAACCCCCACTGATGGAAGTTTCACTTTATTGTTGTCTTATTCAAATACTTAGAGAGTATGCACTATTTTGTGTAAATAAAAACAAAAAAAAAGACCTTTTCTTAATAGAATTGGGTTACCGCAAAAATTCATAGAAAAGAGCTTTCCTATGAATCAGTTTACATCAAAAATCATGGAAGCACTAGTCCAAAACAAGATATTACAGAGATTTTCATGGGCACTTAGAAAAAGCCGCGAATACACTACTAGTAGCAGAATTAACAGTTTTTTTAGACTATGCAAAATTACACAAAATATAAAGAAGACTACATACAAATAATTTTCCCGTGCTCAGATTTTCTCATAATCCCTGCTTAGTATGACATATGTCATATACAATACTTAATAAATATTGTAATTTATTAAGTGTCGTAAAACATAGAAGATATTTTATTTATAACCTAGCGCTTTAACGTATGACAGGACCTCATATGAGTACGTTGATAAGACATTTTTATAAGACAGTTTGTATGTGACCACTACAAAAATTAACTATATATATCCATTTTAATTTTCCGTCATATAAGTCGCTGTTATGCAGAACGAAACATGACTGCTACTTGCTTTGTCATTTTGTTTTAAACCTTGCATGTGGCAGGAAAAGGCCCTGACCGCTTCTATGCATGGCCAGATGCTCTCGACCATCTAAAAGAAAGAGGTTTTTATGCCGGTTTTTTAATTTGTATTTATATATATCTGGAGGATTAATATGAAGTACGAAGTTATAATATTTGATGCAGATGAGACTTTATTTGATTTTAAAAAATCTGAAAAACACGCTCTTAAAAATACGATGCTGGCATGTAATATAAAATATGATGAAAGTTATCATTTAAAAATATATAAGGCTATCAATACAGCTATATGGAAAGAGCTAGAGGATGGACTTATTACTCAGAAAAACTTAAATGTTGAACGATTTAAACGGTTATCAAATAAATTAAATGCTAAATTTGATGAAGTTGAACTCGCACAATTATATATGAAACATTTATCTAATGCTTCTTTTTTATATGATGAGAGTATAACCCTTGTCGAAAGTCTACATCAAGAATATAGACTTTCGATAATAACCAATGGTCTCAAAGATGTTCAAGATAATCGAATACGGAAATCTACTATAGCAAAATATTTTGAAGATATAGTAGTCTCTGAGGATGTTAATGTATCGAAGCCAGATTCTAAAATATTTGAGCACGCCTTAAACAATTTAAAGCATACTGACAAAAACAAAGTATTAATGGTAGGAGATAGCTTAACTTCTGATATACAAGGCGGAAACAATTTTGGCATAGATACATGTTGGTTTAATCCTAATCAAATTGTAAATACATCAGAATTAAAACCTACTTATGAGATTTCAAATTTGATGGAGCTTAAAAAGATACTAAAAAAATAGTTATATATTAAGAGAATAGTTATCTCAAAAAGATTTAAAAGAATACATTTTGAAAAAGATTGATTAAAATAAATTCCTACCGTATAAAAAAGCTCCTCTAGGCACTCAAATGGCTTAAGGAGCTTTTCAAATCCACTCGCTTCTCTGTACGTTCTTTGACAATGATGTTCTTCTATTTTCCACCCTGTCCCAACAGGAATTGCTTAATATTCAAGTATTCAATTCTCTCCAATATTTTTTGTTTTCAGCTTGTACAAGGCAGATAATTTCTTCAATATCACGCTTCTCTATATAGTATGTTCCGATTCCTCGAATCCACTGTTCAAAATTTGGGGCAATTGCCTGCCACTCCGTATCTTTATCATCGCTTGTAATGGCGTAAATTTTGTCCGTCTGTCGGTGAAGCAAAAATGTATAAGGATCCGTTTGAGCAATCATTAACCATTCACTTGGTCTCTCCCCTTCTCCCCACCAACAATCCCATCCTGTATTAATTTCAATCAATTCCTCCAAATAATTTCCGCGTCCAAACCAAATATTAAAGAACTCCCACTGATTCAAGTCATATTGACGAACAAAATTTAAAAAGACACTTTTCGGATGAAGCTGAAATTTCTCTTGAAATTCTTGAATAGGTTCCTGATGAATATTGTTCTTTAATAAAAATGAATCAATCTCTAAGTATTCTGCCATTGGAAGCATTCTTTCTTTCAACTTAATTTGAAGTTCCTCCATCGAACATAATGGATTCTTTTCCTTCGACATATGCCAGATACCCCCAATCATTCTCAATGTCTTGCAATCTAAATAATAGACGAAGCTCATTTGTTAACAATTCATTTAGTATTTTTCTTCACCTTTTAAAAGCTAAGAGGGTTATTTACTTTTCAACTACTTATCTCTAACCAATTCTTTATTTTCAAATAAGTCAAATTTTTTCTGTGTATTGTGTTGCTTGATTTGTTTGAAAATTACTCTTACATATCTTCTTATACAGTTTCAAGACTAATATCTAGTTGATCTTCTATTGTCTTTTCATAGATGTTTTTTGATTTTCTCGGTCTTATTTTTCTGATTAGAACGTTTTCCGTTCCGCTTTCGGTTTATAACCGCGCTTTTTCGGCTGTGATTTTGATTTCTTTTTTTGCGGAGTCGCCCGGTCTCGTGACTCAAAATGCGCCGCATCAATAGGAACATAATGATTTGTCATTATGTTTTCCAGGAATACTACTACTTGTCAATGATCAAATCCCTTTCTCTTTTACATCTCCTCAGGCGCTCCCATTCCCAGCAAACGTAATCCTTCTTTCAATACAACTGCCACCGCATATACAAGCGCAAGTCTACTTTCTTTCTCTGCATTTTCTTCTAAAATACGAACGTTACCATAATATTTGTTAAACGCCTGTGCCACGTCTAATAAATATTTTGCAATATGAGATGGCTCGTATTTAGCAAACGCTGTTTCAACGACTTGCGGAAAACGATGAAGTAATTTTATCACTGTCCAACTTATATCGTCTGTTAACTGTAAGTCTTGCTTCTCAATGTCTACATCACTTTTTTTCAATAATGAACAAGTACGTGCGTGCGTATATTGTACGTATGGTCCTGTTTCTCCTTCAAATTTCAGCATCTTTTCAAGTGAAAATTCGATGTTATGCATGCGTTCGTTTTTCAAGTCATGGAAAATAACTGCGCCAACTCCGACCTGTCTTGCTACTTCATCTTTCTTCTTTAAGTTCGGATTCTTCTCTTCAATATTTTTCTTTGCTAGCGCAATTGCTTCTTCTAACACCTCTTCTAGTAAAACAACTTTCCCTTTACGAGTAGACATTTTCTTACCATCTTTTAAAATAAGTCCGAACGGAACGTGAGACATGCCTTCTACCCACTGAAATCCTATTTTTTTTAGTACAGTGAAAAATTGAGAGAAATGCAAGCTTTGTTCTTCTCCAACAACGTATAATGCTTTATCAAATGCATACGTATTTTGACGATATAATGCTGCAGTTAAATCACGCGTTGCATAGAGAGTAGCACCATCTGATTTTTTAATTAAACATGGCGGCATTCCTTCTTCTTCTAAATTAATAACTTGCGCTCCATCTGATTCTTCTAATAAACATTTTTCTTCTAGAAGCTTGACCAAATCATCCATCTTATCATTATAAAATGCTTCACCTTGAAAATTCGAGAATTCTACGCCAAGCAGTTCATAAATGCGAGAGAACTCTTTTAACGATTCGTGACGGAACCAGTTCCACAAATATACCGCTTCTTCATTGCCATCCTCTAGCTTCTTAAACCAAGCACGCCCTTCTTCTTCAAGCTCTGGATACTCTTTTACTTCTTCATGAAAACGTACGTATAACTTAAATAACTCGCGAATCGGATCTTCTCTAACAAGCTCTTCATTGCCCCATTTTTTATAGGCGGTAATGAGTTTTCCAAACTGTGTTCCCCAATCACCAACGTAGTTAATGCCTACAACTTCATAACTACATTTTTCACATATATGTTTTAAGGCATTTCCAATCATTGTAGAACGTAAATGCCCCATCGAAAACGGTTTAGCGATATTAGGAGATGAATAGTCAATGACAACTGTTTTTTCTTGCCCAAAGTACAGGTTTCCGTACTCTTCTTTTTCATCTAGTATCGTATTTAACACCTCATTACTTACAATTTGACGATTGAAGAACACATTTACATATGGTCCAACTGCCTCCACTTTTGTAAAGGATGGGTGAGATAATTTATCTGCTAGTTCCTGCGCAATAACTACTGGTGCCTTTTTATATTGTTTTGCTAATGTGAAACAAGGAAAAGCGGCATCTCCAAACTCATCTTGCTTTGGTGTTTCAATTAAAGCGGCAATTTGTTCTAATGATAAAGCTGGTTCTAATACATCGAATACATGCTGTGCAAACTTCATTTTATATTCCATCAGTATCTTCCTCCTTTTTATCAATAAAAAAACTCGCCTCTTTTCTAAAAAAGAGACGAGTTTACACCCGTGGTACCACCCTTGTTGTTCATAACGAACCACTTTCCCGTTTATAACGAGGTTAGGGAGCCCCGGCTTACTCTACTACACCGTTCAAGCAGCATCTCCGAAGTGCGCTTCATTATTTTCTCCGCACTAGGCTTTCACCGTCCCTAGCTCGCTATTGCTTCTGAAAATAATTACTATCTTCATCCAAGATTTTCTATAAAAATTTATTATAATCTATTATACATATTGTCTAATAATTAGCAAGTTTCAATTACACCAAAATGAAATTTTGCGCTTTTTCGTTTATAGACAAAGAAATTATGTTTTTCAAAACGCTTGCTGCGGAAATGATCCTTTAATACAACCCGTTTTCGCGCTACACGCTTAGCCTCTTTAACTGTCTCATCCGTAATATCATTGTACAGTGCAAAATGTTTTAAACCACGAATACCGTCTGATTCTAATACCGTTTCTTCAAACATCGGATCTAAATATACTACATCGTAGCTATAATCTGCACAGTGTTGTAAAAAAGATAAATGCTCTGTATGTTTTACTGTAATTCGCTGCATTGCTTCGTTAATTTCTGTTACACCTGCATCCCATTGCTGAAGACCTTTTCCGATCAAATATGCCATATAGCGATTACCTTCTAATCCAGTGATTTGTCCCGCTTCTCCTACAGCATAACTAGCCACAATGCTATCAGATGCCATGCCAAGTGTACAATCTAACAGCGTCATCCCTTTATCGAGCTGCGCGGCTTGCAGAAATGGATCATGTTCACCACGCATTAATCGCTTCACGCGAAACATAGCAGAGTTCGGATGAAAAAAGAACGATTCTTCCGTTCCTTGCGGATAAATCGCTAATCGATTTTTCTGAGCAACAAGTACATCTTGTTTATATTGCTCATGTAATTCATAAATAGGACGATCATTTCTCATAAGAAAAGAACTTTGTAAATCCGTTGCTATTTTTTCAGCATATGCAGTCATTTCTTTATTTGTTCGTCCTGCTGTCGTTACAATCATTCTGTCACCTCATTATAAAGTGAAACTTCCATCATTGGGGGCTTTATCCCCCAATGATGGTTAGGTGAACCAATCGGGCTCTTATGGGCAGTTATCCCCCCACCTACTTTCTTCATTTTCTTGGTATCTTGAGGTGGGGGACTTACTGCCCGTTAGTGCGGGACAAAGAAAAAGGGAGAAAATCTCTCCCTTTTTAGCAATGCTTTTCAAAAGCTTGTTCTAAGTTTTGAATAATCTCTTCCATTGTTGCACCTTCAATTTCATGACGGTGAATAAAATGAACAACTTCTTTTCCTTTTAATAATGCCATAGATGGTGAAGATGGCGGGATATCATCAAAGTAAGAGCGCATCATCGCTGTTGCTTCTTTATCTTGACCTGCAAATACAGTGACAAGATTGTTAGGTTGCTTCTCAGAACGTACAACCGCTTGACCAGCTGATGGACGCGCTAGACCTGCCGCACAACCACAAACAGAGTTCACAACAACTAATGTTGTCCCTTCTGCATTTTCCATGTATTCTTGTACACCTTCTGCTGTTGTTAATTCTTTAAATCCTGCGCGTACTAATTCTTGACGCATTGGAATTACCATTTGGCGCATGTATTCTTCGTATGCATTTGTCATGTTACCAATCTCTCCTTCAACTTTCATTCCAAATTCATCATATCACGCTCTAATACTAGACGCAAAAGAAACATTATAACTTTCTTATTTTTTCCTTTGGATTTCACAAACACCATTTTTACAATGTCCAACAGGGACAATTTCTCTCTTTGTCGCAATATAATCATATAAGACATGACCAAATCCGAAAAAAATCGATAGTTTAATAAAAGGTGCGATTACCCAGTATGCAGGAATTGCTTTCGCTAAGACGTATATACTTCGAATCCCTTTATACCAGCGCGCATCCTTATAAATGTACAAATGTTTCTCCATGTTTTGCTGCATCTCTTCTGATAAACAATATTGCTGAACAATTTCTTCTTCACGAAAAGAAACAAATGTTATTTTCCCCTTTTTATCTAGTTCCTTTGTTCGATTTGCAATCTTTGTACACATCGGACACCAGCTATCGTAAAAGGCAATCATAGCTATTATTCTCCTTTTCGGTACTCCGTCATTTGCTTCCAAACAGAACCTTTTGCTTCCTCACCGCCTTCAATACGTTCAAGTGCTAAACGCGCTTGCATTGCAACTTCAAATTCTGGATCCTCTTGCGCTAAGCGGAGTGCTGGGATTGCACTTTCGTCACCAATTTCAAATAGAAACATTGCCGCGCGCCAGCGTACAAGTTTACTTGAATCTTTTAATGCTTTAATCATCACAAACATCGCAGCAGGGTCACCGATATCTGATAAGCAATCACCTGCTGTGCGGCGTACGCTGACTGATTTATCTAATAACGCCTTATAGAGTAAAGGTAAAACGCGGTCTCCTTTGACCATTCCTAAATAAGCAGTTGCTAAGCGGCGAATCGATACTTTTTCATCTTCTAACGCTTTCTCTAGTACAGGAATATCCTCTTCTGTTGGATCCATTTGTTCAAGCGCTGCATAGCGCTTTGTCCAATCAGAATCATTCATCATTTCCTCAGTTACTTTATATGGCTCACGCTTTGTAATCGTTACTTCTACCTCTCCTGCTTGTTGTAATAATTCTTGTACAACCGCATCTACACGATCGGCTGGATATGTCGCAACAATTTCTTCCACAACTTCTTTTCCAATCTCTTCAAAGTTACCATAACGCGTACTTTGCTCAATCCATTTACGCTCTTTCACAACATTTGGCGCTGACATTTGCACTTTCATAATCGCTTCCTTAAAACGATCTGGTAACCCTACGCGTTCCTCAGTTGTACCATCTGTTAGTTTCACTTGCATCGGAATGGTAAAGAACATTTGAATAAACACTTTTACTTCCCCAAAATGGGCATTTTGTTCTTGTTCGCTCTCTGTTACGACTTCTTCACCAAAGACTGTGCGAACTTGCTGTAAAATATGTTTCCAATCATATTTCGCATTACGTTCTACCGCTAAAAAGTCGGCTACATGATATACACCTTTTACACCTTCAATTTGCAAAATTTGCTGCACTCTCTCTGGAGCCTCATTAGCATTTTCACGTGTATAATTGTTACGCGCTCCTGCTGGTAATACTTCATTTAAAATAACCTTCATTGTATTTGGACTTGGTGTCGGTTCAATGCCTTTAATCTTCACGTATATAGTCTCCCCTTTATTGCTGTTCTTAGCTGTATTGTAACATGTTCTCAAATAAGACTCCTACTGAGGTGCTTGCTCTTTTTTCTTCTCTAAAAATGTAATTCTTTCAATCACAACTTCTGTCTTATATATTCTCTTGCCGCTCTCATTATTGTACCCACTCGTATGAATATGTCCTGTTATACCAACAAGTTCCCCTTTTTTACAGTACATCGTTACATTTTCCGCTGATTTCCGCCATATCATGCAATGAATAAAATCTGCTTGTTGCTCTCCTAAACTGTTACGAAAGCCTCTATTTACAGCTACGCAAATACGCGCATAAGCAATGCCCTGCTTTGTATAGTGTAACTCTGGATCTTTTGTTAATCTGCCAATTAACGCAACTCGATTCATCATACAAGTATGTCACCTCTTCGTTTTTTCTTTATTGTAGAAAAAACGAAACGTGTAGTAAAAAATGTAAAAAAATATTTTTTCATATGAAAACTCATCTTTATTTCTATAAAATTTCAAAAAGAAATCCTGCATGATACAAACATGCAGGATTTCAGTACGTTAATCATTTTTTACAAAATAAGAAACGAAGCGTAAAATTTCTAAGTATAACCAAACTAATGTCATCATTAAGCCCATCGCACCGTACCACTCCATATACTTTGGAGCACCGCTGCGTGCACCGCCTTCAATGAAATCAAAGTCTAACATTAAGTTTAATGCAGCAACAACAATTACAACTGCGCTGACGATCATACCAATCGTTCCACCTTGATGTAAGAATGGCACTGGTACGCCAAATAGTTGTAAAGCTAAAACGATTAAATACATAATCATAATTCCAAATGTCGCTGCCATCACACCCGTACGGAACTTATCTGTCACTTTCACAACACGCGTTGCATATAACACTAACATTGCTAGTAAAATAGAAATTGTTAATAATACTGCGTGTAAAATAATAAAATCACCAAATCGCATTGTATATACAGCAGAAATACTTCCTAATAAAATCCCTTCGACAGCAGCATAAATCGGTGCTGTAATTGGTGAAATACGCGGTACGAATATCGATACAAGCGAAATAATAAAAGCAAAAATTAAAGCACCTATTAACACTGGCATTTGCATTTTATTTTGAATCATCTGCATATATGCGTACACAGACGTTCCCAATAACAATATGAGCATAATAAACGTTTTTCCTACTGTACCACCGATTGTCATCGCTGAAGTACTTACGCTCTCTTTACGAAACGCATCTTTCTTTAACATTGGATTAGATGATCGCATGATTTCCCTCCTAAAATAGATTCTACCAATAGTGTAAAGTTTTTCCCTTTACATTTCAACATATGCGGCTTGTTTTTACTTTAAACCTTCAATAATGTCAGATAATTCACTCCAACGCTCCATTGTCTGTTCTAATTCTTCTTCTGTTCGCTGCTGCTCTTCAGAGAGTTGCTGTGCTTTCGTATAATCCGCGCCCACTTTTTCTAATTCTTCTGTAATACTTTCAATTTTCGCTTCTAATTCTGCAATCTTATCTTCAATCGTCTCCCATTCACGCTGTTCATTATAGGAAAGCTTGCGTTTCCTTTGTTGTTTTGGAGCTTCTTCTACTTTCTTTTCTTTCTGCACTTCTGCTTTTAATAATGCTTCTTGTTCTTTTTTCTCATCTAAATAATCGCTATAACTACCAAAGAAGATTCGAACATTTCCGTTACCTTCAAATACAAACAGTTCTTCTGCAATTTTATCAAGGAAGTATCGATCATGCGATACAGTAAGGACAACACCAGGAAACTCTTCTAAATAATCTTCAAGCACTGTTAATGTTTGCGTATCTAAATCGTTAGTCGGCTCATCTAAAAGTAAAACATTCGGTTCTCCCATTAAAATACGCAATAAATATAATCTTCTTCTTTCACCACCTGATAATTTACTAAGCGGTGTACCATGTGTATGCGGCTCGAACAAGAAACGTTCTAACATTTGCGAAGCACTAATCGTTTTTCCATCTGTTGTATGAATGACTTCAGCTGCTTCTTTAATATACTCAATCATCCGCTGATTTAAATTCATATCTTCATTTTCTTGCGTATAATATGCGGTTTTTACCGTTTGTCCAACTTCAATCTCACCGCTATCCGGTTTGATTCTACCAGCTAACATGTTTAATAGAGAAGATTTCCCGCTACCATTCGCACCAATAATACCAATGCGATCTCCTGGTTTCACAATATACCCAAAATTACGAAGAACAGTTTTATCACCAAATGTTTTTGTTACATCTTTTAATTCCAGTACTTTCTTTCCTAGTCGGCTACCTCCAAGCGCAATATCAACGTTTTGTTTTGCACTTGGTCCTTCTTTCTTTTGCAATTCTTCAAAGCGCTGAATACGTGCCTTTTGCTTCGTAGAGCGCGCCTTCGCACCGCGGCGAATCCAAGCAAGCTCGCGGCGATATAAGTTTTGACGCTTTGCTTCTTGTGCCATTTCTTGTTCTTCTCGAAGTGCTTTCGCTTCTAAAAAAGCACCGTAGTTTCCTTCATAGCTGTATAACTTACCATTATCTAATTCAAAAATACGGTTTGTTACACGATCTAAAAAATAACGATCATGTGTAACAAGTAAAACAGAACCTGTATAACGTGATAAATATTCTTCTAACCATTCTACTGTTTCATGATCGAGATGGTTCGTTGGCTCGTCTAAAATTAATAAATCTGGTGTTTGTATGAAACATTGCGCCATCGCAACGCGTTTTTTCTGTCCGCCTGATAAATTTCCTACTTCCGCCGAAAAGTCAGTAATACCGAGCTTTGTTAACAACGATTTTGCATTTGCATTCGCTTCCCAAGCATTCATTGCATCCATACGCTGCTGCACTGCAAATAATGCTTCCTGTGCTTTTTCACTTGCTGGATTTTTTTCTAAGTTCAATAATGTTTGTTCATATTCACGAAGAAGACGAATTAACGGTGTATCACCATGAAACACTTGCTCCAGTACAGTTAAATTTTCTTTAAAATCTGGCTGCTGTGATAAATAACTAATCGTATATCCACGTGTATGCGTCATTTCCCCTGTATCTGGAATTTCCGCGCCCGCAATAATTTTTAATAGCGTTGATTTACCAGTTCCATTTACACCGATAATACCAGCGCGCTGTCCCTCGGTAATACTAAAAGATAGACCATTAAATAACGGTTTATCTCCATATGATTTCGATACATTTTCAACTGTTAACATTCTCATATTTGTGCATTCCACTCTTTCATAAATTGATTAATAAATTGCTCCATATAGCGATGACGCTCCTCAGCCTCTTCCTTCGCTGCATCTGTATTCATTAAATCTTTTAACTTTAGCAATTTTTCATAAAAATGATTGAGCGATGGTTCATCGCTTTTTCGATATTCTTCCTTCGTCATCGTTTCACGCGGTGGAATGTTTGGATCATACAGTAAACGTCCCTTTGCACCTCCATAAGCAAATGTTCGTGCAATCCCGATTGCTCCAAGTGCATCAAGGCGGTCTGCATCTTGAACAATTTTCCCTTCTAACGTCTCCACAGTTCCGCCGTGTCCACCCTTATAAGACATATTAGCAATAATATGAACAATATGCCGTGCATCTTCTTGGCTAACACATAATAGCTCAAGCCAGTCTGTCACTTTCTTCATACCAGCTTCTTCACTCTCATTTAACTTCTCATCTGCAACGTCGTGAAGTAAAGCTGCCATTTCAATAACGAAGCGATTCCCACCTTCTTTTTCAAACAATGCAATCGCTAATTTATGTACACGTTCAATATGATACCAATCGTGACCACTTGCATCTTTTTCTAATATGTCTTTAACAAATATAATCGTTTTTTCAATTTGTTCTTGTTTGTTCATAATATCTTCACCCAATTCACTATTGTAACACGCCCTCATTTTTTCATCACATATTTTCTTGTCCGCCCATACTATATGTTGTACTCAGTATCATGAAGGAGGAAAAAAAATGTTTTATAACTCACAACAGCCTTATCCGCAGCAATCCTATTATCAACCATATCCCGAACAACATCTACACTACCAATACCATTATGATCCACGTTTCCCTCAATCCGGCCCCCCAATACCATCAGAACCAACTGAGCAACAAATCCAACAATACGTTTCGCAATTTCAACACTTAAAACAACCCGTATTAAATCTCATAAAACCGTGGGTAGAATACGGCGTAAAAGAAGCTAAATATACATCTGTACCACACGCAATGACGGAAATTGCTGCAATCACGTACTTAATTGGAAAAGGTTACAATCCAACAGTTGCTCATTACATTGTTGAATCTTGGGAGAAGAATGAGCAGTTTTAAAATAATTCAGTTTGTAATTCTCAAACACTATAAAGCGCCAAAGACCTTTATTAATAAAGGTCTTTGGCGCTTTATAGTTCTTGGTTTTATTTTATTAAAATATTATTTTTTCACTCATTTTCATATAAATTTATATAGCTTGTGAACAAAGTGTGAGCATGTTATGTACCAATATTCCTTGTAAAAATAGCAAAGTACTCGTTTTCATTACATCACAGATCTTTCAACTTTTTAGAGAAGCTTACTGCCAAAACGCAGATATTGCACACCAATACATTTATTGGAAGACAAATCCTTAGTCTCCCTATGCTAAGGAAACAAAATAGCCCCTTTTTTGGTTTTTGGTGGCATAATCAATGTTATCGGAAGCTTTTTATAAACAACCAGAGGAGGATTTTTCATCCCTCCCTATCTTCCTAGCTTCCCTCTGAATCTTAAAGTGGGGGTCTTACTGCCCAAAAATAGCGGGATAAAAAGGGCTCGTTCACCCCAAAATATACCTCTGCAGCAAGGCAAACGCTCAGCCATCCAAACGCTTGTTACATAGAATAGAGAGAATACCTAGTAAATTCCTTGTTCATAATATTACTTTTAACATTATGAACACTCAAATTACAAAAGTAGGAAACCTATCTATACACGAAATAAGGTGATTCGACGGTTTCCTAGAAAGGATGAATGCATCTTGTCTTTTCCAAATATCCCTAATATTACACCTACTATTTCTGTTACGACTCCACAGACCATTCCATTGCTTTTAAGCTCCATTGCTCTAGAAGAATTAGCTTTGGCTCACATTATCAATGCTGAGGCTGAGAAGCTTCAATTTGTTTTAGGAACATTACCGCCGGGAAGAACTACACTTTCTCCTCCAGTAGTTACAATATCTAATCTTCTTACTGTCAACTCAAGTGTACAAAGAACACTTCGTGACGTCATCAAGAAGGAAATGCTCTTGGAATTCAAATTCGAAAATGTGCTAGATTTGTTAGCTACTATTACTCCTCCACCCACAGCAACGATTACCTTGAATGCTAATCTAACCACAGTATGTGCTTTGGGAACAGGGGCACCAAATAACTCTGTTCTTACTGGTCAAGTGTTGGTGAATGGAAGTCCTCCTCCAACAGGTACACCGGTTTCCTTTACAGTAGATAACCCTTCTCTTGGTACTGTATCTCCTAACCCTGCTTTTACAGATGCATCCGGCAATTTTACCACCACTTTCTCAGCAAACGTTCTACCTGGCGGGACTGCAACTGTTACCGCTTCGCTGCCTGATTTTCCTGGAGTAACTAGTAGTGTCACTATTATCGTTATTAACTGCGATTAACTATTATTTTATCTACTACCAAGCATGTAATGAATGATTCCATAAAAGAATCGAATACTACTTTTCTAGATGGGTATTGATTGATGATAGAAATAAAAACGAGCTGAATGAATATTAGCTCGTTTTTTATACATACATGAAAAAAAATGAGGAGAATTGGATTTGTAGTATGTGTTTTCACTAATATCCTAGATGCTTCATCGATTCAATAAAAGGGACTCTTTCAACAAGAAATGTACCTCTACAGCAGGACAAGTGCTCAGCCATCCAAACGCTTGTTACATAAAATGGAGAGAATAACTGGTAAATTCCTTGTTTATCCCGCTATTCTTGGGCAGTAAGACCCCCACCTCAATATTCGGAGAGAAGCATTGTCCAGCTCTAGCGGCTAGAATCTCCGGTCGTTTCGCCTTTCTAAAAGAAGATAGGTGGGGGATAACTGCCCGTAAAAGCCCGATTGGTGAGGGCTTTCCATCAGTGGGGGATGAAAAAAACCCCCACTGATGGAAGTTTCACTTTATTATATTATTTTTAACATTATGAACGTTCCAATCACAAAAATAGGAGACCTATCTATGTATACATGGAATCAGATGATTCGAAGGTTTCCTAGAAAGGATGCATGTATATTGTCTTTTCCGAACATCCCCAATATTACACCTACCATTTCTGTTACGACTGCACAGACCATTCCATTGCTTTTAAGCTCCATTGCCTTAGAAGAATTAGCCCTAGCTCATATTGTCAACGCTGAGGCTGAGAAGCTTCAATTTGTTTTAGGAACATTACCGCCGGGAAGAACTACTCTTTCTCCTCCGGTAGTTACGATATCTAATCTTCTTGCTGTCAACTCAAGTGTACAAAGAACACTTCGTGACGTCATCAAGAAGGAAATGCTCTTGGAGTTCAAGTTTGAAAACGTTCTGGATCTATTAGCTGTGATATCTAAATTTCTTTTTGTATCAAATCGTAACGATAACACGATAGCCATTTTTGACATTTCCAATCCTACGAGTCCTGTACTTGTAAGAGAGTTTGGTGAAGTAGATTTTCCAGGCGTTTTTAATGGTCCTACCGGATTAGCAATTACAGGAACCACGCTGTATATCGCAAATCAATTCGATAACTCCCTTGTAATTTTTGATATTTCCAATCCTCGATCTCCTGTATTTGTGAGTAAGTTAAGTGCAATAGATTTTCCAGGAATTTTCAATAACCCTACCGGATTAGCAATTGCAAATAACATTCTATATGTATCAAATCCCCCTAACGACGCAGTAGCCATTTTTGATATTTCTTCACCTGCGTTGCCTTCCTTTGTAGAGCAAGTGGATGAAGGGAATTTAAGTGTGCCTACTGGATTGACGACCACAGGTACCACGCTGTATGCAGCAAATTTGGGCAATAGTACGGTAGAAGTTTATGATATTACCATTCCTCCGAATCCTGTACGTATAACGGATTTTGGTACAGGATTTTTAAATGGCCCTACTGGATTGACGACTGCGGGTACCACGTTGTATGTAGCAAATTTCAACAATAGTACCATGGATATTTTTGATATTTCCATTCCTCCAAATCCTGTACATGTAAGAAATTTGGATACCGGAGCTTTAAATGGCCCTGAGGGATTGGCGATTACAGATACGACTCTGTATGCAGCAAATTTTAACAATAGTACGGTAACAATTTTTGATATTACCATTCCTCCGAATCCTGTACGTGTAGCGAACTTTGGTGCAGAAGCTTTAAATGGCCCTTTCGGATTGGCGATTTTTACAGTAGGAGGCTAGAGGGTTCTGTCTTGGAGCCCTTCCTTTTTCATAATGTATACCGTATTTATGTCATGTTTACATAACATATCATTATCGTCAGTCTTTCTCAGTCCTAATCCTTTATGAAACAAAGATTCTCGCCTCTTTCACTCACTTTCCCAATTTTCATTGTTAATCGGTAGGCTAATAGGTCGGTACCGCAAAACAAAAGCTTCCGTATCAGCATAATAAGAAAACTTCCACTCAAAATTGAGCGGAAGCTTCCTTATTATCGAATCCACTTTACGTAAGATTCGTCAAAATACATCCAACCTTCAACACCTTCTTTGTACACATAAATCCAATCCTCGTATCTGAAATGGACATCCCAAGCTCCAACATTTGCTTGCCCTACAACTGGATCACCTTTTGATGCTCCTTTGCGAAGGTTAATGTTTGTTCCTGAAATCCAAACAACTCCTTTTGTTTTCCCATCTTTATTGATTTGCGCTACATCATCACGAACCCAGTTGTTTTCCGCAATTTTGTACCAAAAGTGAGAGTCATCATAATACCAATCGAGATAAACGTGACCTGAATTTTTATAAACTTGCCGCATGACTTTTGCATCTAAAGATGGCCTTTGGCGAACATTAGCAACTTGGACAATTATAGTGATACTCCCTAAGTTGTTTGTTTGCCAATCTGGAGGAAGAATAATTTCACCGTCATCATTTCCACCTATAAACCATTCAAGAGATTTGTCTCCTATAATATAGTTTAAGTCACATTCACCAATTCCATCTACATATCCTGTATCAGTATACTGCCATAAATCACATGCATAATCTGGACGCTTCCCACCGTAACGCGGGATCCAAAGGAAATCAGCTTGTACATTTTGTAATCCATAAGAACCATACAGGTGATGACTTACGTACAACCCAACTTTCCAACCAGCTGCTTTACAAGTATTAATAAACATTTGCGATGCTTCTGCTAGTTTACTAGGACCACAACTCGCTAATGTATCATCCTCAACATCTAACACAAGAAATTTAGCATTAGGGCTTGTACGAGCCATAAAATCCTTAGCTTCTATTACAGCATCCGTTACACTGACATAGCATCCATAAGCATATGCAGCGTGTGGAATGTTACGTTGTTCTAAATTTGCAACGTATTCCTTATATTTTTCATCTATTACTCTCGAACCGTATTGTACACGACAAATAGCCAAGTCTAATTGCGGCGCTGCTACGTCCCAATCGATATCGTCGTCCCACTTTGAAATGTCAATAATATGTCCCATTTCTGAATATCTCCTTTTTATTATTATATTCAGAATCTATTTTATGGTCTGTCCGAATACCTATTATCATTCAAATAAATAGTTTACTAGATTTATCTTCAAATCTTATACTTGGAGGATGAATTTAAGTTTGAAAAAAGCTCACCTTTAAAATACCTTGTACTTTTTGAAAGAAACAGTGCCGCTTCTGTTGTAATGTTTGAAAATGGTGTGCTATATTTTTAGATTTCATTTCTTACTCCCTTCATTTTAATCCTTAATTTAATTAACATACTTACATTGTAAAATTATACCACTCCCATTCTACTTATTTTATGTTTTATTTCATTCTTTAAGAAAAATAGAAAAGCCACCTTTACATGTAGGTGAACCTGACGATAGTCGTAAATTAGATAAAGACGGTGACGGTATTGCCTGTGAAAAATAATATACATATTTAAAATCATTTCTTTTGGCTCAGTTCCACCTCTTTGAAGTTTTTTCTGTAAAATATAATATTAATGGATAATGAAAACCCCGATGCCCAGACATCGGGGTTTTCATTATTCTTTTTCTTTAATAGCTGTTTTGATCGTTCCTGATTTTACTTTATTCCCATCAAAGAAGCGTAACAAGTCACCTTGAATAATACTATCGGACATTTTTAATTCTGTCTGCGCTCTATCAATAAGCGGTTTTGCTTCTTGTTCTGGCACTTGAACAACTTGACCGTTTTGACGATTGTAAAATGTGTTATTGTAATAAATATATTTGTCTGTAATAAAGCTTCCATCACGTTCTACAACAAATGGTTTGCGTTCTGGTGAAAATAAATCATGACCAAACTCAATATCGTTAGAAGTATCAACTCCTAATAAGTGAAGAATTGTTGGTTTTACATCTACTTCACCAGCAGGAGCAGTCATTGTTTTCCCCTCTGTTTGACCTGGAACATGAATAAATAATGGTGTACGTTGCAACTGCATGTGATCATATGGATTAATTTCATTTTTCCCTAAAAATTGTGCCATCGCACGGTTATGGTTATCTGAAATACCGTAGTGATCACCGTAAAATACGATAACTGAGTTGTCATATAATCCCGTTTCTTTTAAGCGTTCAATAAAATGTTTCAAAGCTTCATCTTCGTAACGCGCTGTAACAAAATAATTATCTAATGTTTCATCACCTGAATTAAATGGTTCAATCATTTTAATACTGTCATCGTACGCAAACGGAAAATGATTCGTTAACGTAAGAAAACGAGTATAGAACGGCTGTTGAATCTTTTGTAATTTATCCACAGATTGATCAAAATATTCTTTATCCTTTAATCCCCAGCCAAGTTTCGTCTCTGGAGTAACTTTATAATCTAATTCATTGTAGAATCGATCATATCCTAATGACGGATACATCATATTACGATTCCAAAACGTAGCATTATTCGCATGGAATACAGCTGTATAATAGCCTTGCTGATGTAAAATTTCTGGAGTTGCTACATACTCGTTTCCGGCATTCGTAAAGAATACAGAACCACGATCTAACGGATATAAAGAATTATCAATCATAAATTCTGCATCTGATGTTTTCCCTTGTCCTGTTTGATGATAAAAGTTTTCGAAATAATAACTTTCTTTTTTAAATTGGTTTAAAAACGGTGTAACTTCTTGTCCATTTACTTTAGAATCAATTAAAAAAGACTGCGTTGATTCTAAAGATACAACGATAACATTCTTTCCTTTTGCCATTCCAAACATATTTGGATCAGGCTTTACCTCCACCGTCTTCATATAATTTTCTGCTTCTTGAATTTTACTTCCATCCGCAAATACTTTTTGTGAGCTTGTCTTTACTTGCAAGCCAAGATCATATAATTGATGAACATATAATCCAAGGTTTTTCACAAGCATAACACGGTCAAATGAACGAGTTAATAATTCAGGGCGTTCTTTTTCCGCAAAACTAAGGTTTACCATAAAAACTGCGATACAGATTAAAAAATATAGTGACTTCATAGAGCCAGAAACACGTGCTGTTTTTGCAAAATTAGGCTTCTTTTTAGCAATGTAAAATAAAACGATAATATCTATAAACATTAAGATAAATTTAACGTTTAACAATGCTTTGACACTAGATCCTAATCCATCCATATTCGACGTTTGCATTAATACCGGAAGTGTAACAAAATCATTATAAAAACCATAAAACATCACATTACCAATTAAGATAATGGTCATAATAAGGTTAATAATGATAGCTATATAATTCCGTTTTTGACCCTTTGCAAATAAAGCAAGTCCAACTAACACTAAAGAAGACGCTAATGGACTAATAAAGAGAATCCATTCCTGCATAGCAGATTCTAGCTTTAAGTCAAAACTAGTTCGCGTAACAATATATGTTTTTAACCAAATCAAAATAGCAACTAATAACGGAAAACGCATATTTTGAAATTGTTTTTTTAACGTTTCTTTCATTTCTCTCTTCCTCTCTGACTGAACAATAGTAGCATAATATCTCTTCATATATTTATGGTTTTTTTCTCACCGACACATTGTATCGAATACATTTGTATTCCGTGTGAACTTTTTCTTTTTTTATGTAAAATGAATACATGAAAAAAGAAGCTCTTCTATATGAGCTTCTCTTTTACTATAGTTCCTTCAAATTCGCTCCTTGTAGAAAGGGAAGAATCACCTTGCTTGTTGCCCTGTTTCTTAAGGTTTACTGTTTCTATATGTTAGTTTTTCTTTGCCTCTATTTTTTCTTTTACTTTTTCGGCTTTATCTAAAGATTCCCCAATCTCTTTTTGCTTTTCTCTTATTTCATCAACGCTATCTACCGCTTTAATTGCTTTATCAATGCCTTTTTCTTCTATTTTCTTTCTCTTTTCTTCTCTCGTTATTTCTTTATTCTCTATATCTTTTGCCTTTTGCAACATATCTTCAGCATTGGACTTTACAGCTTTTTCAAGTGTCGTATCTTTTTTTATATTTATCACTTGATTCGAGTCTTCCATCGCTTGTTTATAATCTCCATCTTTTAATGCGGTCGCACCATGTTCCATCCATTTTGCAACTTTCATAAATGTTTTTGTTTCATCAGTAGATTTTTCTTGGTCAGCTTTTTTAAACCACATAATTGCATCACTATACTTCTCATCTTTCAATGCTTTCATACCAGCTTCAACATGCGCACCATAATTACTAGTACTACAGCCGGCTAACATAATAAATAAACATCCTATAGTTAAAATACGTTTTTTCAAGCTATTTTCCCCCTACAACCTTATACTACTATATTATTTTCGAAGGTACCACATCAATTATATATATTCATTTTAATTTTTCGACATCTTTGTCTAGCTCTGAGCGAGCCGCTTCCGCTTTTCTTTATGATCCAGCTTCAGCGGCTAGAACAGTCGGTGGCTTCGCGTCTTCCGCCGAGGCAAAAAGCACCTCTATGTCAGAAGCTCCATCCCCCTCTTGTTTTGAGCGAGCCGCTTCCGCTTTTCTTTATAAGTCGCTGCTATGCAGAATACAACATGACCGCTACTTGCTTGCCCCTTTTGTTTAACCTTGTCTGTGGCAAAAAAAGGCCCTTACCGCTTCTATGTATGGCCAGATGCTCTCGCCCACCTAAAAAGAAAAATGGTTTTATGCCGTTTTTTCAACTTGTATATAAATAGAAAAATAAGCTCATACCGAAGCTTATTTTTCTATGTCTTTATTAAATCTATCATAATGAATCATTAACTTGAGCATACATCATCTCTAAGTTTTTTTACGCAATTGATAAATTCTTTTCTTTATCCCTTTTATAAAACCCGCACACATAGCGAAAACACGCATGATATTAATAAAGGTAATATCTTTTATTAATATTACTTCTGTTTTACTACGTTTTTTTAGGTGAATATATTTGTTCGTCACTTTCGTAATTCGTCCTGTATACATTTCTTTTTGGTCGTATAGTTTTATATACATACCTTCCCACAATTGCAAATGATTCATAAATGCTTGTTCAAAAAACTGCTGTTTCAAATTCACTTGTTCTGCTACAGTTTTCCCAAACTGTAGCATCAATTTCTTTCGAAGAGTTTCATCATATATTAAATGCTGATGAGATGTAGAAACATTAGGTATCGCATAAGGAATATTCGCACTTTGAATCGCTGTGTACGGGATGAAAATACGTTCCGTTAATGTTGTAAGCACAACAAAATCTCTACCGATTTCATTTACTTTCGCTAGTGTGTGTACACTGCCCCCGCCTCGATTCGAAAATATTTCCACACGCTGATAACGTTTATGTTTAAAAAACTTCATTAGCATCATCACTTGTTTTCGCTCTGGTAAACATTCACCTAATACTTTTAAATTAGCACCATGCATATATTCCTGAAGCATCTTTAATTCATGAGTCGGTAAAGCACTAGCTGGAGATGTATATCCTTCTCCCCTTTTTTCCTTATAGTCCAAAACAAGACTCTCCTCATCACGAACCTTCATTATGCCATTCTCCTCCATACAAACCTCCTTTTTCTTTACTCATCATAAATATTTTATGATGCTAACTCATAGTTTATTATGGAGGTGAAAACACAAATGAATTTTTTAAGTGGCATTATTTTATTTAGCTATTTTTTTATCGCAGCTATTTCATACTACCATTTATACCAATCTCGGCATCTCATAGGCTATCACTTAGGTATGAATATTGCAATGCTATCTAGTACGGCTATTGGTTTAGCTGTCGGTACCGTTCTCGGATCACAATTGCCTTTAGATGAAGGTGTAATTACAATTGTAACAACAATAATTGCTGTTGCTGTTGGCGCTGTGTTTGGAGCATTAGTTGATTATCAGACACTGCTAACAGGTGTCGCAAGTGGTATTATGTCTGGACTCATGGGACCAATGCTTGGTTTACACTCAACACAGCCCGCTTTCTTAATTATTTGTACAACTGTAGTCGTATTTTTATCTTTCATTTTACTACGTTTTTCTGTTCGAAATTAACGAATTTTTAGTGGAGGAACGATTCAGTTATGTGCAAACTTCTTAGACGGAAACATATACTCATTTTATTTAGTTTTATCTATCTTTTTTTACAAACAAAACATGTTTTTGCAGAAACGAACACTATACAAATGAATCCTAAACCAGATGAGAAACTGAAAAACGCTCCATCAAACCTTTCAATGACTTTTTCATCTCAAATCAATAAAGAAAAAGCTACTGTTCAAATTTTTGATGAAAAAGGATTGAACATAGTTAAAAACTCAATTGAATTTTCGAACAACGAAACAACTTTATCTTTACGTTTGCCTTCATTAACAAATGGTGTATATACGGTTATTTATTATATACCGATGAACACTGGAGAAATCGTTCGTGATTCTTACATATTTACAATTGATGTATTTTCAGAAGAGACAGCTAATCAATCCATCTTTTCATTTCGCTCACTCTTCCAACTCAAATATGATTCGCAATTTTGCGGAAATATCTTCGCAACCACTTCAGAACAAACTTGGATTACACTTCTTTATTCTACAAGCGTGCTTCATTATTTTGGAATTATTATATTAATCGGATGGATTATATGGGGATATTTGCTTAAACCCACTGATTCCATAAATTTCAAACGCTATCAAGCTACACTTCTTATTTTTCAATTATTCTTTTTGCTAACGACATTACTTTTACTCATATTCCAATCCATTAATACGATCGATTTTGACCTGAATGAAAAAATAGTAACACTACCAATCGATATATTATATGGAGTTTCCTGGATTTTTTTAGTTTCGCTAGCTTTTATTAGCTTTTTCTGTCTATCTCGCTCAAATTTAATCTGTATTTTATGGGTAGTCTCTACTTTGTTTATAAAAAGTATGACAGCCTACACTCTAATTATATTCCCATCCCCTTTTACAATAGTTTTTGAAAATATCTATTTATATATTATTACTGTTTTAGGAGGAGGTTATTTATTTATAGCTGTTTTTCAAAAACAGCTCTTTATTCAATCACTTCTCCCTAAAATTCATTTATATGTCTGTATTTTGACAGCCATTTTATTTATCTATAATCTGTTTGTTTATTTTACTTATTTGAATTTAAATACATCTGGAGCAACATTTTTCACGATTCAATTACTAACCATTCTCCTTTGTTTGATACATCTGTACATGTTTATCAAATCTAAAAAAAGCACATATCTTTCGCTTGGTTTTCAAGCAAGTATTTTATTATGCAATATAATATTTCACGAATGGACAGGGTTTTATAATTACCTTTTTTTGTAAAAAACCAGTTAAAAATGAATATTTTTTCATATTACTTTTTATATTTGAGATAGAGTGCGATTCTTTTTAATTGGAAGGGGCCTGATATAATGCTGAGGGAGTATCATGTAGTTGCCATTCCGATTCGTATTGTTATTAACAACTTTGGCGATCACGATCCTGAAGGTAAAATATATGTTTTAAAAGAAAATGTCAGTAAAGTAAAAAAGCTTGTAGAGGAAAATCCGTTTTCAACAGTAGATCTCGTGCAACCACTCGTTATTCGTGCCAACGTAGGTGATACGGTAAAAATCATCTTTGAAAATCAATTGCTATTTAGTACTTCCATGCATATTCAATTAGCAGAATACGATGTTCAAACTTCAGATGGTGCGTTTGTCGGAAATAACGAAAACACTACTGTTCCACCCGGTCAGAAACGGATTTACACATGGGAAATCCTCCATGAAGAAATTCACCTTTTCTCTGATTTAGGTAACCCACTTTCTAGCGAGAAAGGAAGTAATGTACATGGTTTATTCGGGGCATTAATTGCACAGCCAAAAGGATCTACATGGACCGATCCTATAACTGGCTTACCTATTAACAGCGGAGTTTACGCTGACATTCATAACCCGTTTTTGCCTTCCTTTCGGGAATTCGCATGGTTTTTTCATGATGAAATGGAAGTGAAAGATTTAACAGGTGCAAAACCAATTGACCCTCATACATTACAAAATAGTGCAACACACGCCATTAATTATCGATCCGAACCGATGCGAAATCGTGTTCGTCTCATCCAAGAAGGTATTGTTTGTCCTGATTGTGAGGGCGAAGAAGTTCACCATGATTCTTGGGTATTTGGTGATCCAACCACTCCTATTTTACGTACTTATGTAGGTGACCCCCTTAAAATCCGTGTTATTCATGGGGGGATAAAAGAAACACATGTCTTTCATTATCATGTTCATCAGTGGTTGTTTGAACGTAATAATGTTAATTCCTTGCAGATCGATTCATTATCTATCAGCCCACAAAATGCGTTGACCGTTTCCCCTTTATACGGTGCAGGCAGCTTACAAGGCGCATTTGGCGATGTTATTATTCATTGTCATCTTTACCCTCATTTTGGGGAGGGAATGTGGGGAATGAATCGCATTTTCAATACACTACAGGATGGTAGCCAGTTTTATCCGAATGGTGTACCAATTGCAGCATTACAGCCGCTTCCTGATCGACCAATTCCACCTGCTCCTACACGCGAAAAGCCTGGATTTCCAAACTTTATTCCTGGTGTTTTTGGTTGTAAAGCCCCTCGTCCACCACTTGGAATTGTTGGAGGTCGCAAGTCAACAAAGCTTGAAATTAATCAATTTGATCCAAACGCTCGTCCAGGTGCCGTATTTGTGAATCCTTGTCCAAAAGGTTCAAGAGTAGAACGCATTTTTAATGTTGTTGGTATTCAAGTACCTATAATATATAACGAAGAAGGCTGGAATGATCCAGAAGGTCGTATATATGTATTAGAAGAAGATGAAAAAGATGTGTTATCTGGTCGTAAAAAACCAGAACCATTTGTCATACGTGCAAATGCCGGCGAATGTATTCGTATTAACTTTACAAATAAGTTTCCAGAAACATTAGGTGGAAATGCATTCCAACTTGTAGAGCGAACATATGAGGCAGCTACTCATGTACACTTCGTCAAATTCGATCCTCTTGTTGCCGATGGTGCTAATGTTGGCTGGAATTATGATAGTAGTGCTTTGCGAGGCGAAACAATTCAAATGCAATGGTTTGCAGATGTTGAATTGAAAGCAGTCTTCTTTCATGATCATTTATTTGCAAATTCACATCAACAACATGGGTTATTTGCAGGAATATGTATCGAACCGAAAGGATCAAAATTTCTCGATCCTTGTTCAGGAGACACCTTATCATCTGGTACACAAGCTATTATTACAAATCCACTCATTCCTGACTTTCGTGAGTTTGCCTTGTTTGTTCATGATTTTTCACTTCTATTTAATCGTAAGGGTAAACCACTTAATCCACCTAGATTTTCAGGTTCCGAGGGTGACCCTGGCGTTATGGCAATTAATTATCGAAATGAACCGCTATCAGCACGATTAACAAATCCTGAAACCGATCCAGCTTTTGTTTTTAGCTCTTTCCTTCATGGAGATCCTGTGACACCGTTATTACAAACTTATAATGGTGATCCAGTACGCATCCGATTATTTCAAGGCGCCCATGAGGAATCTCATAGCTTTAACTTACACAGACAACGTTGGCGTAGAAATCGTCCGGATTTAGAATCAGAATTTACTCAGCAACAAATCCTTGGAATTTCAGAAGCTTTTACCGCTGAATTTGCGGTTGAAGGCGATGGTGATTTTGATATGCTATACTATTACGGTGGAATTGATGATATTTGGCTCGGAGCTTGGGGGATTTTCCGGACATTTAAAGAGCGAGTTCCAAACCTATTCCCTCTACCAGACCGACCACAGCCACCAAAAAGAACAATACCACTATCAAAACCTACTGGGGAAAATCCACCACCAGCAACAGATCCTGGTGATCCTTGTCCCCCAGGTACACCAGTTCGAAGATTTGAAGTCGTTGCCTTCCGATCGAAGATTACTTATAACAAAGCTGGTGATCACGATCCATTTGGCATTATTTTTGCTTTAAAAGAAGATGTTGAGAATATTAAAAACAAGAAAATAAATCCTGAACCATTTATAATACGTGCAAATACTGGTGAATGTGTAGAAATTACACTCCACAACCAATTAGCAGATCCATTTCATAATGAAAGAGAATTTCATGGCTATCCAGAAGTTCCTGATGAAGATATTATTTTCACACCATCAAGACGACTTTCCCTTCATGCACAAATGGTCGCATATGACACCCTTGGCTCAGACGGTGCTACAGTTGGATTTAATCCTGATCAAACTGTGGCACCAGGGGAAAGTATTACGTATCGTTGGTTTATTGATCGTAATTTTGGCGCTTGTAATCTATGGGATATGGCTGATTTACGCAGTCACCGGCACCACGGAGCTTTTGGTATGCTAATTACCGAACAAACCGGGGCCACTCATCTAGATCCTATAACACGCACTCCAATACGAATTGGAAATCAAGCAATTATTTCACATCCTCTTTTCCCAGAATTCCGTGAATTTGCATTATTAATGCATGACGGTGTTCACCTTGTAAATAAAAACGGAAATCTTATTATCGATCCCGAGCCAATTCTTATCATACCGGAAGAAAAACTGGAAGACACCGAAGATCAAGGATCTCGTGGTTTTAACTATCGCTCTGAGCGTATTATCCATCGTTTGAAAAGAAATCCTGATGTCTCAAAAATATTTAATTCGAAAGTACATGGAGATCCTGCTACACCAATATTTTTTGCACATGTAGATGATCCAATTATCTTTCGTTATACTTTCCCTGCTGATAAACCTCGAGCGCATACTTTTACATTACATGGTCATTCATGGCTTCGAAACGAGAATAATTTAAACTCAACCTTTACCGCTGTCCAAGGAGAAAATAGTGTTGGTTCTAGAGCAAATTTAGTCATTGCATATGGAGCTGGGGGACTTAATGGAATACCAGGAGATTATATGTACCGCTCTGGTAATATTCGCTGGGATATTGAACTCGGAATGTGGGGTATCCTTCGTGTACTAAAAAAAGAAAATAGCAAACTATCACCTTTATATAACTCTTAAAAAATAGGCTATCCCTATTTTATCCCGCTATTTGTGGGCAGTAAGACCCCCACCTCAAGGTTCAGAGAGAAGCGTCGTCCAGCTCTAGCGGCTAGAATCTCCGGTCGTTTCCGCCCCGCAAAAAGCGCCTCGTCGGAGGGGGCGTGGGCGTCCTGCGTTTCTGAGCGAGCCGCTTCCGCTTTTCTAAAGAAGATAGGCGGGGGATAACTGCCCGTAAAAGCCCGATTGGGTGGGCTTTCCATCCGAGGGGGATGAAGAACCCCCCTCGGATGGAAGTTTCACTTTATTAGGATAGCCTTCATATTTCCTACTTAAAGCACAAGCTAAATCACTTCTTCTTCATCTAGTTTCTCAATCACTATCACTTCTCCATCTTTAAAACGAATCTTTCTAATATTTCTCCATAATATTGTCACTATCACTTTTTGCTTCTGTAGTACGCCGATAAAATCCGTACCTACTTCTTGAATCGTCCCAACAATGATTTCTTCCTCATTCCCATCACGGCGTATTGTCACTTCTATTACATTTCCTATATTTTTTAAAAGGCGGAAATTCAATCTATCCTTTAAACCATTAAAATTCAATGAGGACAATTCTTCACATACAGGATCTCTATTACCTATCGTTTTTTTTACTTGTGTCTCCATAACAATTGGAATTTTTATGTTTTGTTCTTTATATTCCAGGCTGTTCTGCTTTTGGACTACACTTGGAACAGTAAAATATGGACGTGATACCGCTGTTTTTTGTTTATTAATCCACAAAAGACAACATCTCCTTTCACTTATTCTCTTTAGCGTATGAAGAAGAAAAATAAAAGGACACACAAAGTAAATAGGGGGTATTTCACTTCAATGTAAATAAAAGTAAAATGATTCGCATAATAATAGATTGGTAGTTAAAATTCATAATGAAAGGGGGCATATGCGTCTGTTCTCCTGGTACATGCCACGAGATCTCACGCCATACATATGCAAAAAAACAATATAAAACATCAGCCCGGAAAACGAACAACTGAATCGGAAAATTCACAAAAGAAAAAAATCCCTTTAAAAAACAACACTACATTACCTGAAAACCAAGTATTTAGCGATCTATTAGGGAAAAATATTTTATTGACTACTCGCTCTGATCAGTTAAATATATTGGGCCAAACATTTCGTCCTATTTTTACTGGAAGTATTATAAGAGTATCAGACGGTTTCATTACACTTTATCCTGTCACAATTAAAATGAATAATGCACCATTTTTCCAATTTCCTACGCCTCTTAATTTTGCAATTGAGATGATTGCCTTCTTCTTACCATTTGACCCTAATACTCGCTTCCCAATCCCATAATAATAAAGGTGGTGTAAAAAATGAAGAATCAAGATCAAGTTAAAGGGCAAAGAACAATTTCTCCAGCTTGTAGAAGTGCAGTTAATAATCCTTTAATTAATGAATTACGTCGTGCCAATGTTACACAAGAATTTGAAAACCACATTGGTTCCCGAGTATTGATTCTAATTGCCCAGTTTCCATTTATGATTATCGGTACCATTTTAGAAATAAACGCAGACTACGCTTTTATTAAAATTGAAACAACTCATATTAATGAATTTGATAATATGACGGCACGTATACACATTGACAATATTGAAGTATTCTTTATTGAAGATGGAAGATTTGAAATTCCAAACATTCAACAAATATCAGGAAATTAATTCAAAAAGGCTATCCCTCTTATCAAGAGTAGGTGATAGCCTTTTTCAATTGCAATAGGTGAATGATGACACAGAATGTATGAAAAGCACATCTATTATACTAGCTACATTTTTTGATATGAAAGGAGCATTCTACAAACAATGAAAACGGACAACCGAAGCCAAATTTGGTTTCCAACTCATTTTGATGTCTCCCCCTGTCATCCATTATCTACTTGCTTTCCCAATGCCGCACCGGGCTTTCCTTCCCCTAACAGTTCACTTCCACAAGATGAATTAGATCAATTACAGACGTGCATTGAAGAGGCCAACAACTTACTTCATGTTATTTCAAATCCAAGAGATCCAGAAATCACAAGAGCTTTACAGCTGTTTCTCTTAACACTTCGCAATCTAGAAGTACAAGCAATTGTTGCATGTGACACTACAAAAGAAACACTGATAGGAACGTTAACAAATGCAGGAAAAGATTTTATTGAGTTAACTAACGAAAAACAAGAAAAATTACTAATTCCATATTTACAACTTTGTTTATTGAAGCGAAATCACAAACAAAAACCTACGTCGCAATCTTTCACATTTAATTTGACTCCACAACTGCGACAAGATTTAATACTACATTTTGGAAAAACAGTAGCGGCAAATCCAGTTTTAATTAATACTTTTTTTGGTATTTCTTTAGTACTTTACTTACAAAGATTTGTTAGAAAAAACATTATCATCCGACTGCAAAATGAAGAAGAACCTATACAAGGAATATTAATCGCTGTTCAGGAAGAAGATATTGATGATGCTTTAAGGCCTCCAGCTAAAATAAAAGTAAAAGTTTCTAATAAAATTGTAGAGATAAATCTAGATGACGTATGTTTTATTTCCGTCTGTCCTCATTAATAGCACTCACGAACAATAGGAAATAAACTACCTAAGCATACATAATGGTAGTTTATTCCCTATTCACTTTATTTACTTTTTTCAGATTTACTCTTACATTTTATTCGACATTCATAACAAGAAAAGCCCTTGGTTTACTTAATATTCAGCAGTGAATGAAGAAAATTCCACTGAGAAAATTTTTACTTTATGAAAGTATTTTTTCAATCTCCCTCTCTAATTCTTCCGGCTTTTTCTGCGGCGCAAAACGCTCAATTACTTCTCCATCACGCCCTATTAAAAACTTCGTAAAGTTCCACTTTACCGCCTTCATGCCAAGTATGCCCGGTGCCTGCTCCGTCATATATTTATATAACGGATGCGCACTATCACCTTTTACATCAATTTTCGCAAACATCGGAAAAGATACACCGTAATTTAATTCACAAAAGCTTGTAATATCTTCTTCTGTCCCTGGTTCTTGTCCGCCAAATTGGTTGCATGGAAATCCGAGTATTTCAAAACCTTGTTCTTTATATTTTTCATACAAAGCTTGCAATCCTTTATATTGCGGTGTAAAACCACATTTGCTGGCAACATTCACAATTAATACTACTTTTCCTTCATATTCACGTAACGACTTTTCTTCTTCTTTTATTGTTTTTGCAGAAAAATTATAAATTGTCATATTATATCGACTCCTTAAGTTCATACACGCCTATATATCCATCATAAAATGTATGGTGTACATTGTCTAATGAGAATGTTTTATTTTTGTTCAAAAAATCGTCACAATTAACTAGACATTTTACTTGGAAAGTTTTACAATAAAAGTGTGAACAAAATGTGACATTTTATCTTCTAAATTGTGACATTTTCAATTCCATTATTAAAAATAGGGATGGTGTTGATAATGAAAACTGCACAAAGTGAAAAGCTTTCTAATCGCGAATTTTATTTCGTACTATACATGATGATGTTATTTGTTTTAGGTTGGTTTATGGATGTTAACGGTATTTTCTTAAGCAAATATTTCACACTCGCAGGAATGATTACAGTTCCAACAATCGGCGGTCTTGTCGGCTACTTTATTATGTCTCTTAGCAAACAACAAAATAACTAAACGTATTACATAAAGGCAGAAAACGATGTTTCGTTTTCTGCCTTTTCTTTTATAATAAAAGAATAATAAACTACAAGGAGTGATAAATTTGAAAAAAGTAGAAAAACTATCTTCACAGCTATACCTTATCGATGATTACGACTTACAACATGAACAACGTACAGGTACATATGTTTTACTTGGTGATGAGATTACGATAATTGAAACGAGCGCTGCACCTTCTCTTCCTTATCTATTAGATGGATTACAACAATTGGATATACAACTAACCGATATAAAAAATATTATTGTTACACATGTTCATTTGGACCATGCTGGTGCTGCTGGCTTAATGATGGAAAAATGCCCAAATGCAACGCTGTTCGTTCATTCTAGGGGCGCTCGTCACATGATTGATCCAACAAAACTCATTCAAGGTGCAAAAGCTGTTTACGGTGATTCATTTGATACACTCTTTCATCCCATTTTGCCTATTTCAGAAGAACGCGTTCACATCGTACAAGATGGTGAAACATTACAAATTGCCAATAACCGGACGCTGACATTCTACGATACACCAGGTCATGCAAAGCATCACATTAGCATTCATGATTCTTTAACAAACGGTATATTTACTGGCGACACGATTGGTATTTACTACCGTCAATTAGCTGAACTAGGTGTTGAACTTTATTTGCCAACAACATCTCCTACACAGTTTCAACCAGAAGCTATGTTAGCTTCAAAAGACCGTATTCAAAATATGAATGTCGATTTTATTTATTTTGGTCATTATGGTGCCTCTTCTCATATTTCTGAAATTTGCACGCAGCTAGAACATTGGCTCCCAATATTTGTTGAAGCCGGAGAGCAAGTGTTTGAACATGAACAAAATTTTGAAAAAGCAAGCCAAGAGCTGTCCCATTTATTACTTGAAAAAGTTTCATCACATCTTACAAATCAAGGTGTCCCATCGTCACATTCTATTTATGACTTGCTAAAACTCGATTTAGAAATCGGGGCTATGGGAATTATTGATTATTTGATTAAGCGAGAACAAACAGAAACAACTCCAAAATAAGAATCTTACGATCATGACCAAAATGTTTGTCGCTGCAACAAAAAAAGAGTCCATTTTTCTTGTCATGGACTCTTTTTTGAAGTTTATTCGATATATTACTTATGTACTTTCTCGCTGACATAATTCATGAAATGATCTGCTTCTTGAAATTCTGCTTTATATTCTTCAGGAACCTTATCTATCGTTATAGGTTCACTTGATTTCATTTTCGCTTGTATTTTTTCATATGTCATTTGAGCATGTATATATTGTTTAAATTCTTTAGAAGTTAACACTTCTTTACTTGATTTCTCTCCGTTTAACTTATCAAAATACGGCTGAATAACCATGTAAGCCTTCATCATTTCCTCTTGTTTCTCTTGAGAAAGTTGATCGTAATCAATATTACCATTTGCATCTCCATATTTCATTTTTGCATCTAGCAGTCCTTTTAACAATGTTGTAAACTCTGTATACTCTTTGTCTCTCATTTCACCTTTTGCTTGCGATAACTTCGCATCTACATGCATATACCCTTGAAATGTTGCATTTACAAAATGTTTCTTTACATTATCAAATGATCCATACACACCATCTACAAGAGATTGATACGCAAAAGCACTCGTTGGAATAAGTAATGTTGCTGCTAACACACTCGTTATAAGACGTTTTTTCATTGTTTTCCCTCCGCGTTCTACTTTTATTTGATTCATTACTTTTTCTTTCAATTCCGGTGATGGTACAATTCCTTTTGCTTCTTCTTGCAAAGATTCTCTTACTTTGTATTCAAGACTCATTATGCATCCCCCACTTCTTTTAAAAGAATATTTCCTTCTCGCTCTTTTTGCCGTAATTTCTTTAAGGCTGCATGAATTCTCGATTTAACCGTTCCAACTGGTACATCTAAAATATTTGCTACTTCTTCTTGAGAGTAATCATGTAAATATCGCAGGATGATGACTTGTTTTAATTTATAAGGTAACTTATGTATCAAAGTAACAAGTTCTTGATTGGACAGTTTATTAACAAGATCATTAGAAAAATCAAATTCAATTGGTTTTCGCTGCTCTTCTGCTTTTTTCACAATCCGTAGACGCATCCATCTCTTTCTTCTATAAGAATGAATTTGTCTTACAGTAAGACCGATTAACCATGGCCGAAAAGGACGCCCTTGATCAAATTGACTAAGCGATTGATACAATTGCATATATATTTCCTGAACAACATCATCTACATCCGACTTTTCCTCTATCAAAAAATGGGCCGTCTTATACACATCTTCAATTGTTTTATCGTATAGTTCACTATATGCTTCCTGATTTCCTAATAACGTCTGCTCAATAAGATAACCATATTCGCTTTCTTTCTCCATCCTTACTCCCCTCCTCTCTTATGTCGTACACTATATATTGGCAAGAACAGAAAATTCCATTCGATTTTTTTGAAATTAATTTTTCATAACGTTTTCTTATAACTCCTCATAACCATTATATAATTTTCCAAATTATGATGGCCTTTTATAATAAACTATAGAATCTACTTTAGGAGGACAGATCATGAAAGCAATTGTTGTAACTGCCTTTGGAGGCCCTGAAATGATGAAATATATAGACATAGCTATGCCGTCTATTAACGCGAATCAAGTTTTAATTCGCGTTGTCGCAACAAGTGTGAACTTTGCTGATATTAAATCTCGATATGGAAAAAAAGGAACCGGAAATCTTCCTTTTATACCTGGTATAGATGCTGCTGGAATCGTGGAACAGGTCGGATCTAACGTAACGAATATTAAAGTGGGACAGCGCGTTATTGCTTTTCCATTAAACGGATCGTATGCCGAATATGTTGTAGCAAATGAAGAACTTACTTTTGTATTACCAGACGAAATTGATTTTGAAACTGCTGCGGCTTGTCCAATTGTTGCGTTTACAAGTTATACACTGCTAGCAAATATTGCAAGGTTACAACAAGGCGAAACTGTACTGATCCATGCCGCTGCAGGAGGAATTGGCACAACAGCTATTCAACTCGCTAACATTTTAGGTGCTGGAAAAGTCATTGGAACAGTTGGAAATAAAGAAAAAAAGAAAATCGCTTTAGAAGCCGGGGCAGATTATGTTATTTGTTATAAGGAAGAAGATTTTGTACATAAAGTGAATGAGATTACGAATGGAGAAGGTGCAGACGTTATATTGGATTCTATTTCCGGTACCATATCAGAACAAAGCTTGCAATGTCTTGCTTTCTATGGGCGCCTTGTCCATTTTGGAAATGCAAGCGGTGCTATCGGAACATTTCAAACAAAAGATTTACATGCAAGCTGCCGATCTGTTCTTGGCTTTAGCTTTGGAACAACTCGAAAAAAACGCCCTCATCTGCTCCAACATACTGCTGAGGAAATATTTCCTCTTTTAAGCAATGGCAATTTACAAATTAAAATCGGAAAACGTTTTTCACTTGAGGATGCAGGGAAAGCACATGAATGGGTCGAAAGTAGACAAAGTACCGGAAAAGTTTTATTAAATGTTCAGCCAACATAACATGATTCTCTTTCAAGCGGAGGTACCTTTCATGGGATCAAGAATTATGCATGTAATTATAGCGAATTTGGTTGCAAAAAAATTAGAGATTCCAGACAAAACTTCTTTCCTACTCGGAGGAATTGCGGCAGATGCAGTTCATTCAAAAGAGGAAAAAGAAATATCGCACTTTTATAAAGGCACAGTAAAGAATTATACAAGAAAAATTGATTATGAAGCATTCCTACATAAATATAAGGCGTACAAAGATTCTCCTTTCATATTAGGATATTACACACATCTCGTTGCTGATGATATATGGCTGCAAGGCTTCTATCTTCCCTGGCTCAAAAATCGAATCGATCATGATCCTAATATCCTTTCTTTGTACCATCACGACTTTAAGATTTTAAACGGAAAGTTGCTACATTATTATGATAGGGATAAGAACTTATTTCATATCTTAAATATGAACGCGAATTTGATAGGTATTGAGGAAGTACCAGGGGAACACATCCATTCTTTTAAATCATTAGTTTTTGAAGATATGCTGTACTCACAGCAAGATTTATATGAGCCTCTACAAGTATTTACAATGAATCAAATTATTGGTTATATAGAAACTTCTCTTCATAAGAGTGTGTTTTATTTAGAACAGCTGCATATTACCTGATAAAGAAAAGCCGTGGCTACATCATATTCGTAGCTACGGCTTTTCTCCCGCTATTTGTAGGCAGTAAGACTCCCATCTAAAAATTCAGTGAAAGCATTGTCCAGTTCCAGTGGCTAGAATGTTCGGTGGCTTCACTTCTTCCTACGAGGTAAAATACACCTCTACGTCAGAAGCTCCATCCCCCTCACATTCTGGACGAGCCACTTCCACTTTTCTTCATTGTCCAGCTCTAGCGGCTAGAATCTCCGCTCGTTCCGCCCCCTCGGAAGAGGCAAAAAGCGCCTCTCCGCCCTGTGCGTCCTGCGATTCTGAGCGAGCCGCTTCCGCTTTTCTTAAGAAGTTAGGTAGGATATAAACTGCCCGTAAAAGCCCGATTGGTTGGGCTAAAAATCAGTGGAGGGACCCCCCACTGATTAAAGTTTCACTTTATCTAGGCTTTTTCTTCCCAGTGAATGCTGGTTTCTTTTTCTTTGGTTCTTTCGGTTTCGATTCAACAAACGATCCTTTAAACATTTCTTGTTTTTTAAACTGAATGCCTAGCTTCTTTGCAAATTGAAGTAACTTCTTCTCTTCTTGTGGTGTTACAAGCGAAACGACTGTTCCTTCTTTTCCCATACGTCCTGTACGCCCTGAACGATGAATATATTGATCAAGTGTATCCGGTAATTCTAAATGAATAACATGTGTTAAATCATCAATATCTAATCCGCGTGCTGCAATATCTGTCGCTAACAAGATTTCTACTTTTCCTTGACGGAATGCACGCATTGTTGCTTCACGTTCTTGTTTGCTTGCTTCTGCATGAAGAGCCGCCGCTTTCATCTTACGGAATTTCAATTTTTCAGCAATTTCATCTAAACGGAACGGATCATTTAAGAAAGCAACTGCTTTTACATTGCCAGTATGCATAATTCTTCTCACGTAATCGTTTTTTTCACGTCTTTCACAAACAATATACGTATGTTCCACTAAACTTTTTGTTTCCGCACGTTTAATGCGAACCAATTCTGGTTCAACCGCAAAATCACGCGCTACTTCTTCTGCATCTTTTGTCATTGTTGCTGAGAAAAATACGACTTGACGATCACGCATTGTCGATTTAATTACATCGGCCACGGCATCAATCATCTTTTGTTTTACAATTTGATCAAACTCATCAAATACAATCGTTTTCACTTCATGCATTTTCAATTTCTTCATACGGATTAGTTCTAAAATACGTCCAGGTGACCCAACGATTACTCGCGGATGCTTCTTTAGCTTCTCTACTTGACGCTTAATATCTGCACCGCCGATTAAAGATGCACCTGAAATCTCAGTACCTGCCGTAAACTTTTGTACTTCTTCATGAATTTGCATCACAAGTTCACGTGTTGGTGCTAAAATAACCACTTGAGGTTGTTTCACTTCAGGGTTAATTTTATGTAAAAGTGGTAATAAATACGCTAATGTTTTACCTGTTCCTGTTGGAGATTCAGCAATAACGTCTCGTCCTTCTAAAATCGTTGGAATAGCTTGCTTTTGAATTTCAGTAAACTCTTTAAAACCAGCCTTCTCCCAAGCTTGTTGCAAAAATGGTTGCATCTCTTTTATCATTTCTTTTTCTCCTTTATCTCTATTTTTGAAGAAATTGTTGTATTATTCGCATCGTTTCTATCATATGAGAAATAACAGTTATTAAGTCATCAACATGGTCTTCTGTAATCGCTTTTTGAAATAAGATGTCTACTTTATTATGATATGAAATCGCTTGCTTATTATATTCGTATGAAATTTGCTGCGTAATCATTCGTTCTTTTCCCCATATGGATTGTAGCAACGCTTCGATTTCTTGGCAATCTTTTTCTGGATACCCCATAGGAAATGCAAAGAAAAGTTTCATTTCACAGCCAGGAACAAAATTTGGTACCGCTAATATCTCACCTGATAAATTCTTTGCATCAACTGATAATAAAAACGTCGCTTCCACTAATGGCTCTATATATTCTGTGAGCTGAAACGAAATGGTATATGTACGACTAAATGATGCCAGATCCATTATATCCTTTCGATTCGTTACAACGATATCAGCATGTAGATCAAAATCATATACAGCTCCTTCAACGACAACTTTTAAATTTTCAAAAGCAGTTGGATCAAACATATATTCCTCCAAAAAACAAGCGCCTTTCCATCGAAAGGCGCCGTATGATGTACGTATAGTTTACCGATAAAAGAGAAGAAATACAACCTTTTAGAATAAACCTACTGCTTTTCCATCTTCATTTACGTCCATTTGCAAAGCAGCTGGTTTCTTTGGAAGGCCTGGCATTGTTAACATTGTTCCTGTTAATGCGACGATAAAGCCAGCACCAATAGATGGTTTAAATTCTCGAATTGTCACAATAAAGTCAGATGGACGTCCTAGTTTTGTTGGATCATCAGAAAGAGAATATTGTGTTTTTGCCATACAAATTGGTAAGTTACCCCAACCTTCTGCAGCAAATTGCGTTAATTGTTTGCGAGCTTTTGGCGCAAATTCAATATCTTTTGCACCGTATACCTTTTGAGCAATTGTACGAATTTTCTCTTCTAACGGAAGCTCTAAATCATATAAAGGTGCGTATGTATTCTCACCTTTTTCAATTACTTTTAATACTTTCTCTGCCAGGTCAACACCGCCTTGACCGCCTTTTTCCCATACTTCCGTTAAAGATACTTCGTAACCGCGCTCATTGCACCACTCTTGTAAGTATACAACTTCTTTATCTGTATCTGTAATGAACTTGTTAATTGCGATAACAAATGGAACACCGAATGCTTGAATTGTTTCAACATGTTTTTGTAAGTTTTCCATACCTTTTGCTAACGCATCAACATTCTCTTCTTTTAATCCATCTTTCGCTACGCCGCCATGCATTTTAAGGGCACGAATTGTTGCAACAATAACAACTGCTTCTGGTTTGATTCCTGCTGCACGTGCTTTAATATCTAAGAATTTCTCAGCACCTAAATCCGCACCAAAGCCAGATTCCGTAATCACATAATCACCTAATTTTGCTGCCATTTTCGTTGCGATTACACTGTTACAGCCGTGTGCAATGTTAGCAAATGGGCCGCCATGAATGATTGCTGGTGTATTTTCTAACGTTTGTACTAAATTTGGTTTTAACGCATCTTTCAATAACAGTGTTAATGCACCTTCTACACCTAAATCTTTTACTGTTACAGGTTCGTTATCCATGTTATAAGCTACAACAATACGTGCTAAACGTCCTTTTAAGTCTTGTACATCTGTCGCTAAGCAGAATACAGCCATAATTTCAGATGCAACTGTAATATCAAAGCCGTCTTCACGCGGCACACCTTGCACTGGTCCGCCAAGGCCGATTACAACATTGCGAAGTGCACGATCATTTAAATCTACACAACGTTTCCATACGATTTTACGCGTATCGATACGCAAATCATTTCCTTGTTGAATGTGATTGTCAATAAATGCTGCAAGTGCATTATTTGCAGTTGTAATCGCATGAATGTCACCTGTAAAGTGAAGATTAATATCTTCCATTGGTACAACTTGCGAGTAACCTCCGCCTGCTGCACCGCCTTTTAATCCCATAGTTGGTCCAAGAGATGGTTCACGAAGCGCAATCACTGCTTTTTTACCGATTTTATTAAACGCTTGTCCTAAACCAACTGTTACCGTTGATTTTCCTTCCCCTGCTGGAGTAGGGTTAATTGCTGTAACTAGTACAACTTTTCCATCTTCTTCTCCTTGTAAGCGCTTAAAAATATCAAGAGATAGTTTCCCTTTATAATGACCGTACGGCTCTAATTCTTCTTCTAAAATGTTTAATTCTGCTGCAATCTCTTGAATTTTCTTCATACTTGCTTCTTGTGCAATTTCAATATCAGATTTTACTGTAGTAGTTGCTGCCATATTCCCTAGTCCCCCTTTAATTGTTTCTGAAAATATTGTATCAGTTTTTTGTATTTTCTGCACTTATAATCCACCTTTACAATAAAACTTCTATCCGTGAGGATTATTGCCCATTAGTAGCAAGAAAAGTTACTTCTTTTGAAACATAAATACCCACATAAATGTTAAAGCTTGCTGCAATTCAAGCGGAAGTTGTCCAATCATCTTTTCGTTTACCCCTCGTTTATATACTCCCATTCCATCTACCAAATATAACCCCTGCTCCTGTGCAAGTTTTTGAAACTCCCATGGCATCATTGTGTTACAAATGACATTCTTTCCATATAAACGCGGATAGCTATTCTCACGTGGTTTTGCAGTTGGTCCTAAAATAGCAATACAGGCAAAACCTTCTTTTCCTAACACTCGCTTTATTTCTTGCAATGCTTCAAGAGGTGCTTCGGTCCATTCTAATGAATTTACCGCTAACACGGAGGCAAACTCCCCATCTTGAAACGGCAACGAAGTAAGATCGCCCACTATAAATGATAAATTAGAATGTTCACCTCGACTTTTCCCTTTTTCAATCATTTGCTCCGATAAGTCGACACCACAAGCTTTGTAACCAGCTTTACTTAGTTTGTATGTACCATATCCATCCCCGCACCCTACATCAAGAACGGTTTCTCCGCTTCGTATATATTTTTGGAAAAACGGAATAATTGTACTGCGGCTACCATTATCCCACATTTCTTGACTATTTTGACTCCAGAAATCCGCATTATCATCCCATTTTTGCTGCGCTGCTTCATGCCAATTAAACTTCATTATTTTTCTCCCACCTTTCCATTTTACATCTATGTAAAAGTCATTCTACACCATTTTACATTTTTCCTGTTTATTCTTAAGAAGAGATGGATAATATAGCAACAGATAATTGTTTCTCCATTTTTTTCTTTAGTTGTATATAAATAATAAGCATGTTTTCTTATTTAATAAAAAATACTAAGCATACCCTAATTCGAAAGAGAGGGACATTCCTTGCCGAAAAAACGAACACATCATCTAAAAAGCGGAGAAAAACAGGAAGAATATGCAATAGAAATTACCCCTCAGCGACTTCCAATTAGACGTCGTCGTAAAGAAATTCATAAAGAAGAAGAGCGGACGGACATCGGTAACATTGTTGGATACGTTGCATTATTTCTCTCCTTATTTTCAATTGCTTTCTATCCCATTACACTTGGATCGCTTTCCATTTTAATTGGACTTCTTGCTGTTCATTACGAAGCAAAAACACTCGGATATACAGCCATTGGTTTTGGAGGATTTTCTTTACTGTTTAGTTTATTATATCCGTTCTTCTTATCAACACTTTAAAAAACACTTGTTTGATACAAACTATTTACACACCAAGAAAAAGGAGTGAATCTGTCACTCCTTTTTCTTATGTAAGGGATGCAACAATTGTTACATCCCTTATGCGCCAGGTGCATATTAACGAAATAACATCACATAACCGCAGCTACTACAATGATAAGCAGTAATTTCTTGAAACACGGGATAATTCTCCTCATCTCGCTGTTCAATAAATACTTTTTCAAAGCGATACATATTCGGTGCATATGCCCAGTCTTGTTTTGTACGAGCATATAAGGTGGACGAAAAAAAATCTTCTCCCCCGCAAACCATGCAAATCTTATTCACCATAACTCCCCCCTAAGCTTGTCTTATCCTAACTATATGAAAGAGAGTACAAAAAAAAGACCTTCTACATTTTAGAAAGTCTTTTCAGAGGAAAAGAGAAACCTGCCGAATATCCCAACAGCGCTATACGTCTTCTTTATCTTTGTTTCTGTTTGAAACGTCTGCTCTATCTTTATAAAAAATACGCCGTTTCGAACATCCTTACTAACAAACTCCATTTTCTCTTCTTTTTGATCTTTTTTCTGCGTACAATTAAAATCTACTTCATTACACACAATTGAATATTTGTCTTCTAAATGCTTTTGAAAATCCGCTTCTTTCGGACATGTTAATAGCATGATTGCGACAAGTACAATACTACTAATACCTACTATAATAAAATTCTTCTCCATTTTATCTCCTTTCAAAAAAGAAAACTTGACTCATATCGTCAAGTTCTCTTAATTCATTATCCACTGCCACTCTTGCTCTTTCTTATCAAAGATAAGCCATCCTGTTTTAGAAGCTTCATTTTTCAAATCTTCTAAACCATCTAGGACTTCATTTGTACTTTCATACGAACCGATGACATAAACAGGAATCTCTAAACCGCGTCTTGATTCTATTTTTCCGGCTAAATCTAAGTATAAGCCATCTTCCATAAATGGCAGAAGTTCAAGAATAACCTCTTTTGAAATTGCTGGATAAATTTTCGATTTTTGAAAGAATGCGAATCGTTTTTTTCCAAATGAGCCAAGTTTATAAGGAATTACCTTACTAAGCATGCCAATAAATTCCTGCATTCTTCGATAGTACACTTTATTATACCATCCGTCATCGTGAGAAAGATAAACAAATCTATTTTTCAAAAGCGGGAAAAAAGCCTTCCCAAGCGGTTCCTTTTTGTGCGCCAAATAAAGCAATTCTGCAATTTCTTTTGGCGCCAATTCATCCAAGTCATTTACATCATCAAAATCAATCCAACAAAATTCCTCAAACTCCTCGACATCTGCTGAAATTAATTTATGTATATTCTCTTCTTCTACATATTCGAATAAAGTATGATAATGAAAATCCGTCCATTCAAAACTATGCTTTAAAAGCAGCATTTGATGAAGCGGTGAAGGAATATTGTTTGCAAACTCCTCAAACGTAATTCCAGATGTGATAAAACAATGATTGCGACGATTACCATTAATATAAATCATATTTTTGATTTGGTCAGATCCTCCAGACAAAGCACCTAGCCACCTTCGTTTTATATGTTTCAATACTATAGGATATTTTATCACGAAAATTTTTAGAAATATAGAAAAAACTACAAAAACTATTTACATTTTTATGAGTTTTATTACATCTCCATTACAAGAAAAAATGCCTGTTTATAAACAGGCATTTTTCATGCGATTTCATCTGGATTTTTTGGATAATGTGAATGGTCTTGCTTTTTATTATTTTGAAACATCGACTGAATTTTATCGATGGTTTGCGGTGCAAGTTCAATTACTTTCTCTGCCAGATGCGTTGCATTTTGTAAATGAAGAATATTTACGCCATCCTTATTTACAACAAGAAAAGCCACCGGTGTAATAGAAACTCCACCAGCACTACCACCACCAAATGCAGGATGACCTTGTACCTTTTGTACATCATTTGCTGAAAAATCTGATCCACCTGCGCCAAAACCAAACGCTACCTTTGAAACAGTTAATACAATGCCGCCATCAGCTGTTTGAACAGGCTCACCGACAATTGTATTTACATCAACCATTTCTTTCAAATTTTCCATAGCTGCTTTCATCAGCCCTTGAATTGGATGATCCACCGTTCATAACCTCCTTTTTCATATCCTTCCTAGTTTTTCCTAAACATTGTGAACTAAACATACATTTTTTGTTGATTTTCAAAATAATACATACTAATATTTAGAAAATACAAAAAAAGGGGGAGCAAACATGATTCGTAAGTTAACAGAACAAGATCATGAACAAGTAATTTCGTTCCTAAAGAAAGAAGCTGCATTTAATTTATTCTTAATTGGCGATATTGAGGCATTTGGATATGATCAAGACTTTCAAGAACTATGGGGGCAATTTACAATAGAAAATGAATTACACGCTGTCTTATTGCGTTTCCATGATTCCTTTATTACTTATTCTGGAAATTCATTCCAGCCAGAAGCATTCATGAATCAATTCATTAACTATGACCATATTAAACTCTCTGGAAAATCAGAGGTTGTCGAACAGTTTGAAAATCTCACTAACTTAAAACTTGGTAAAAAACTGCACACATACTTTTGTGAGTGCACAGTTGAAACACAGTTAGTCAAAGATACAAGCAAAGAGGATATAAAAATAGCAACTGCCTTGGACGTAGATCGTATTATGCATTTACGAAAACAAATAACTGAATTTGAACTGGCAGACAATAGCGGAAAACTCCTGCGCCAAGCAATTGAAACAAATACAGGCCGGACATATTACATAGAGAAAAATGGAGAAATTATTGCATGTGCATCCACATCTGCTGAAAATTCATTATCTGCCATGGTTGTAGGGGTATGTACACACCCAAATTACCGCGGAAACAGATATGCTTCGCAAATCGTAAGTAAAATGATTCAAGATTTCATCGCTGAAGGAAGAACGCTTTGTTTATTTTACAGCAACCCTGCTGCTGGACGAATTTATAAACGCTTAGGCTTTGAGGATATTGGAACTTGGACGATGTATCGCTAAAACGAAACTGCCATCAGCATAGGATATCTTCATTCCCCACTGATGGCAATTTTATTCAGGTTCAATCCATCTCATTCTACATACTGAAAATGCTCTACAATTGGAAACGGCTCATAAAAGTGGTGTAATCTCTTCTTCCACTCTTCATACTCACTTGATTTTCGAAATCCTTCCGTATGATCCTCTAAGGTCTCCCAATTCACTAATAAAAGATATTTCCCCTGAGTTTCTATACATTTATGAAGTGTATGACCACGGTAACCTTTCATAGAAGAAATAATGTTAGAAGCCTCTTGAAAGGCATGTTCAAATTCTCTTTCCATTCCAAGCTTTATTTGGAGCATTGCTGCTTCTAATATCACCACCATCATCTCCTAACTTTTTATTACACGTCGAAATTTGCAAATTCTATTCTTCTCGTAATAGGCCTGTTATCACTGTTCCATAATACTTTCTATATAAATACATTTTAATTTTTCGACATATAAGTCGCTGCTACGCAGAATATAACATGACCTGTACTTGCTTGCTCCCTTTGTTTTAAACCTCGCATGTGGCAGAAAAAAGTTCTGACCGCTTCTATACACGGCCAGATACTCTCGTCCTCCCTAAAGAAAGTGGAGGTTTTATGTCATTTTTTTAACTTATATATATTACGTATACCATTCTTAAATGTAATCTTTTATCCCCTGTTCAAATGCTTTTCTATCATTATTCCTTAACCCAAATAATGCTTCTTGCAAAGCAAACGTACTTCTATAAAAATTCATCCTATCCATCACTTGATCAAAATTCGGATACAGCGATGAAAATCCCTCTAAAAAATGACTGCCATAGCTAGATAATAACCCTGCAAAATCGTATGCCGGATCACCAATACCCGCCCCGCCAAAGTCAATAATCCCCGAGATTCTCTTCTCCTCACCATCATACAAAATATTTGTCATTCCAAAATCTCCATGAATAAGACACGGCTGAAATGTAAAATGACTATTATCACTTAAATAAGCTTCAAAAGATTGAGAGACATCTTGCTTTGCACTTTCTTTCATATAAGAAAATAAATTCTCTTTCAATTGAAAATATAAACTTTCTATTTCACTATATATATCAGCAGTACTTCCTTTTAGCATTGGACTAATTTCTGACACTGGTATACTATGCAATTCTTTTAAAAAATTAGCTAGTTGCGCTGCGCTTGTACTTTGTTCTTCTTCGGACAATTGAAGAAATGTTGTATTCCAAAATGGCTCTCCATTAATTTTATGATAACCAGAAAATACTTTCCCAGGCTCCATTGGTTGAAAATGCTGATAGCTTGGACAAGGGATGGAGAGTGAAGCATAGTTTTGTATTTTCTCTAACAGCTTTGTCTCAGCAATGAGTTTTGTAATTCCTTCTTCATATTTTGGAAAACGAAACACTATATTTTCATTTACAATTAGTACATCGTTATTTTGACCAATATCATTTACATAAGCAGTCTGCACATCAAGATTCGGGTAAACCTTTTCCAAGTATTGAACGTACTCATTTTCTTTTACCATTTCTTCACCCTCTTGACTCTAATTATCGCGAAAATTTTACCTTTATTTCTATTTTTCATCTTCACGTTTCAAACTCATAACAACTTGTCTTTCAACAAATCCCATTTCTTTATACAACTCTTTCGCGAAATTCCCTGCAAATACATTCAAACGAATTTCTGAGTAGCCCAGCTTATCAAGTTCATCAACAGCTACTCTCATAAGCTGACGTGAAAACCCTTGTCCGCGATAAGGATGCAACACATACAATTCATAAATAAAACCTATTTCTTCTCCAGAAAAATAGTCCTTATTGCTCCCAATTAATACCCATCCTTTTAAAATATTATCTTGTTTAATAACAAGATAATATGCTCCTTTTTCTAAAAGTGGCGTCGTAATTTCCAGTACTTTCTCTTGGCTAAACTTACTTGTTTTCATCGTTCCTTCATATAAAGACTCAGCCGAATGAACTAAAATTTTTTCCACATCACTTTCAGTTGCTCTTTGGATCATAAAAACATCTTTCCTCTCTCCTATTAAACATGTAATACCATTCTTAATGTTTTCAGCGTATGTCCATCAAAATCTTCTTCAAACGCATCTACCACTGCGAATCCTTTTGCAGTATAAAATGCTTTTCCTGTTTTATTCTCTGCTTCTACGTTTATACAAATTTTCTTGACACCTTCTAACGTTGTAATTCCTTTACGTAATAACGCTGTTCCCATACCATTCCCTTGATATGCGGGCAATAAGTATATCGCTCCTAACTCAGCTTCATTTTGATGCTTTATTGGCGAAAAATTGGCAAATCCTACAACTTTCCCGTCTACTTCTCCTACAAATAAATGTGAATGTTGTAAACGATGCTGCATCATGTTAGGGGAATAGGCATGCCCTAAAAATTTCTCTTGTACTGCTGCCGGAATAATATCCTTATACGTATCATTCCATGAAGCTTTAGCCACATATTGTATAAATGGAATATCTTCTTCTTTCATCTCACGAATTACAAAATTCATAGAGGCTCCTCCTACTTCTTTTTATACATCTTGTAAATCATTGTTTGAACGTTATAATATCTATTTTAATTTTTCGACATCTTTGTCTAGCTCTGCCTCCTAAGCAGTCGGCTCCGCTTTTCTTTACAAGTCGCTGCTATGCATAATTACTTGCATGTGGTAGAAAAAAGCCCTGACCGCTTCTATGCATGGCCAGATGTACTCGCCCACCTATCTTCCTCGTTTCTCTCTGAATCTTGAGGTAGGGGTCTTACTGCCCGTTAATGCGGGATAAATATGATATTTTTTACTAGTTTTATTTATTATAATATTTTTTCTGAAAAATCAAAACAAATCTCCAATTATTTTGTATAATATTGTAAAAATGTATTTTTGGAGGGATATTATGCTAAGGAAACTATGGAAATCTTCTATACAGCTATTAACTGTTTTCATTATGTTACTTATTCTATTAAACATCCCAGCCCTATTTATAAACGAAAGCAGAAACATTTCATTTCAACCAATCAAGTTCATACAGGCCATCACTAATATGGGAAAACAAATTTTTTCTGTACACTCGCTTACTTTTCAAATTCCTGCATCTACAGGAAACATGAAAACCGTTTCCTTGTTTCCTACTGTATTAGAACCATACGTATATTCATTTACAATTTTATTTGCTGCCCTATTTCTTTCTTTATTTGTTGCAGCAAGTATTGCTTACCTTTATTTTTTATCATCAAAGCGGATTAAAAATATGATAGAGCGCACTGTTTTCGTATTGGAGGCCATCCCTGATGTCATGATTATGATCTGTCTACAAATGTTTTTTATGTGGTATTTCCGTCAAACAGGTGAATTGCCAGTACATATTATGACATTCAATGAAAACAGAGCGTACATACTTCCTATTATTTGTTTGTCGATACTCCCTACCATTCAAATGTTTCGAATGATGATATTGTACATAGAGGAAGAGCGTATAAAACCGTATGTTGAAGTTGCCTACGGGAAAGGACTTTCATCAAGCTATATCATCCGTATACATTTATTTAAAAACATTTTCATTCACCTATTCCATCATTCAAAAATGATTTTTGTCTTTTTACTTTCCAATTTATTTGTACTAGAATCCGTGTTTCACATGTCAGGCATTATTCAATTCCTTATTTTCACAAATCATTTTTCAACATCCATTACATTTATTGTACTTATAATGATTGTTATGCCTGTTTACCTTTTATTTCAAATTTGTTCTTACTTTATGAAAAGATGGCAAACACAAATGAATGGAGAGATTATATGAAGGCTATTTGGAAATCAAAACGCTTTGTTATCGGATTAACATATATAGTTGTACTTGTCATCGCTAGTTTTATTTACGGCTTTTACTTCAAAGAAGATACTTTAAAACCAATGAGACTGTTATACGATGAAAATGGAGAATTAATTGCCGCCTCGCCATTTTCACCAAAGCAAATGCCACCGCTTGGTTCAGATCGTTTTGGTGAATCTATTTTTCTCCAAATACTAGACGGTGCGAAGTTTACGATTTTATTCGCGATTGGAATTAGTTTATTACGCGTTTTCCTTGGTACAATACTTGGTGTGTTATTAAGCTTATATGTAACGCGATTAAAATCTTTTGTAAAAACATGTACAGAAGTATTTTATTATTTACCAACCGTTTTCATTGCATATATATTAATGCAGCCTATGAACAAAATGATTTTTTCAAACTTAGATAGTAAACTCGACGTGAACTTTTCTCTTCTATCTTATCAAGCTATCGTTCTTGTCCTTGTTGTTTTACCTACTATAACAACATATGTATCTTCTGAAATTGATGAATTTATGAAACAAGACTATATTTTAAGCTCACAATTAATGGGCGCCAGTCGTCTATATATTGTTCGTATGCATTTACGCGTATTATTAAAAGATCGTCTTTTCTTATTATTTATGCAGCACATTGTGCAAACACTTCTGTTAATTATGCACCTCGCGCTAGTAAAGCAATTTATCGGAGGGGTACAAAAGAAAAGTGCAGATTTAGCAGAAGATAAATTTATTTCACTTTCTAACGACTGGGCAGGACTTATTGGTCTCAACTATTTTGAACTAAACGTATCTATGTGGATTGTTTTTAGTACACTTATTGCTTTATTTTTAACTATTCTTGTCTTAAAACTAATGACAACAGGAGTACAAGATGCTTTAACCAAACAAAAATATTCTATAAAAAAAATGGAAAGACACAAAGAAACAAATCCACACATACAAAACAAGCATTCCTTCACTTTTGCTAATAATAAATAACAACCTTATCATTCCTTTTCAAAAACACAAAAGAGGATTTTCAAAAAGGTCTGCTTTTTGAAAATCCTCCTCTTTTTTATATTTCCTTATGAAATGAATAACTCACCTTCTCATATCCTTCTCTCTCATAAAAACGATGTGCATCTACTCTTGGAAACGCTGAAGTTAATACGACACAAGTACAATTATTCTCTTGCCCCCACTCTTCAATATACGAGAGTAGTTTTTCTCCATGTCCTTTTGAACGATGTGCTTCTGCTGTAACAAGGTCATATATAAAGACATGTTTCGCATTATAAAAATTTGTACAAATTGCCACTCCGGCTAAGCTCACTACTTCTCCTTCATGATTAAACAAAGCAAATAGACGATAATTTTCTTCTTGCATCCTTTCTAAAAGAGACAGCACTTCTTCTCTAGAGAGTTTAGGTCGCAGTTGTTGTAATACTGGTAGCACCTTGCAAAATTCTTGTTCTGTTTTTACCTCTTGTACATGTGTATTCATATTCTTCCCCTCCAACTATTTATCAAAAATTCAAAATGTTTTATGATTGTTATTATAAAAATTATATGCCCCTTTTATAAGTGACAGTTTTACTCTTTTTTACAAGGGCAGTTTGAAAGGTTGATAACAGTGGAACTCACCATCCCATTAGACTCAAAAAGTAACATACCACTTTACATACAAATTTATAACTACATGAAAAAAGAAATCTTACAAGGAAGGATTGAAATCGGCAGTCGTCTGCCATCTCATCGGAATTTATCTTTGCAGCTTAATGTAAGCCGTAATACAGTGGAATATGCCTATCAACAGTTAATAGCTGAAGGATATGTAGAGAGTAAACATAGACGTGGATTATTTGTAGCGAGTATAGATTACGATATGATTCAAACAACAAATAATAAAAATATAGTAAATAAAAGAAAATCTGTTCAGGAGAATTTCCGTTTCGATTTCAGTCACGGAAGCATAGATACCTCTTCCTTTCCATTGTCTACTTGGAAAAAGATCACAAATAATTGTCTCTTAGAATATGAGAATGATTTGTTTACAAAAGAAGATCCTCAAGGCGAATGGCAACTACGTTCTGAAATTTCTCGTTATCTCTATCAAGCACGCGGTGTTGAATCTACTCCAGAACAAATTGTTATTGGAGCGGGTACACAACCTCTTCTTTGGTTACTTTTGCAATTACTTGGTTATGAGAACAACTATGCAATGGAAAATCCAGGATTCCACCGCGTAAGAGCTGTCATGCAAAGCTGCGGCTTACATATACAGCCAATTTCTCTAGATGAAAAAGGGATTCATATTTCTTCTTTATATGAAAGTCGTGCGAATGTCGTATATGTAACACCGTCTCATCAATTTCCATATGGAATGATTATGCCGCTTTCTCGCCGAATGGAACTACTAAAATGGGCTAACGACAATAACGGGTGCATTATAGAAGATGATTATGACGGTGAATTTCGTTACACAGGAAAACCGATTCCTTCCTTACAAGGGTTAGATACTAACGGGCGTGTCATTTATATGGGCACATTTTCAAAATCATTTTTACCTTCATTCCGAATGAGTTACATGGTTCTTCCGCAAACTCTACTAAAAAACTATGAGCATGATGGAACCATTTTCAAGCAAACCGTCTCCAAAATACAGCAGCTTACGTTTGCAACATTTATGAAAGAGGGATATTGGGAGCGACACTTAAATCGAATTCGTACTGTATATAAAAAGAAACATCACTTCTTAGTACAGACCATCCAAAAAGAGATGGGACCTCTAGTAGATATCATAGGTTCTGATTCTGGTCTTCATATTGTATTACATGTTCATAACGGGATGAATGAACAAGAGCTTATAAATAAAGCGGCAGAACAAAGCGTAAAGGTATATCCTTTATCTCCGTATGATATGGTAAATAATCTCCAGGAAGAACCTTACGTTTTGATGGGATTTGGAGGAATATCCATAGCTGACATTCCCTGTGCCATTCAATTATTGAAGAAAGCTTGGTTTTAATTTACTATTTCCCCTATTATTCCTATAAATATTGTATAATTATTTGAGGGAATTTTCAGATAAACAAATCTATATAAATATGATGTTACAGAATCTTTTTTCTTCTCCTATCATTTACTATCTGTTCAAGGAAGCATTTATCTATAGTAACTGTTTGTTCTTAGAATACGTGCTAAAACGACATATTTTGACGGTCTTAGTAATTGTTATCGTAGAATAAGAAACATACAATATGGACACTTATTATAGCCAATAGGAGGAATGTTTAAACTGATGGATATAATCATGACGTGTTTAGGTTTGACTGGTTCGGTATGTTTAGCAATCGTAAAAAGACATAGAGAGGGTAAAGATAAACAAGATATTATACTAACAGCAATAGGTATTTTTCTATTATGTTTATTTTTGATTTATGTTGGAAACAAAGACTTAAATAGATAATCTGGCAATAGAGGTGAAAAGAACTGGCAATCATATATCTATTACTCATACCCACAGTAGGATTATTTTTCTTAATTGTTGGGAAACCTTTACTATCTATATTAACTTTCTTTATCTTAATCTTAGGAAAATCAATATACGATAACAAGAAGAATAAGTAATAAAACTGGCAATATAGTAAATCTTTCAATAAACAAACAGTAAGGATAACACTACAAAATTATGGTAGAGCGTTAGCTGAAAACCCCTGTCTTTTTTAGGGAACGAAAGCATCTGGCCGTGCATAGCAGCGACTTATATATGTTAAAAAATTAAAATGGCTTTATATAGATGAATAGAACGCCCATCTTTCTTTTAATTCACACACTATAAAAAGGAGACTATAATATGCAGATTCAAAACAAATGGAGTAAAAAAGACAGCGATTATATTAGAAAACAACTCATTTCATTCAATAACTCGCAAGTTTCAGGAAGTAAGCAATCGCTTGTGAAAGACGTCTGTTTAACAGTAAAAAATGAGAATGAAGAGATCGTAGCTGGTTTAATCGGTATTATTTTTTGGCAGTGCCTACATGTTGATATTTTATGGGTCGATGATAACCTGCGTCACCAAGGTTATGGCAGTAAACTTCTATTGGAAGCCGAACGAATAGCGAAAGAGACGGATTGTACACTCATTAAACTTGATACTTTTAGTTTCCAAGCACCCGAATTTTATAAAAAGTATGGTTATGAAGTATATGGTGTTATAGAAGATTTTCCAAAAGGACACACTCATTATTATTTACAGAAGAAAATATGAAATAGTGAGTGATTGTATAGCTATACAAAAAGGATAGATAACACAGAAACCATTCTGCTTTATCTATCCTTTTCTTTGTTTCATATATAGAAAAAACCTTAGATTATTTATGAATCACTTTCTTCTTAATGGATTTACAACACTAACAATTTTATCATTTTCTTTATATACACGCGGAATTCTTCGATTTAACATACACGTGACTTCATAATTAATTGTCCCTAACATATCAGCAACTTCTTCTACCGCAATCTCTTCATTGCCTTGCTTACCGTAAAAGACTACCTCATCTCCAACATGTACAGGCATCGCTTTCGTTACATCGAGCATAAGCTGATCCATACAAACACGGCCAATAATAGGTACTCTCACACCATTGACTAAGGCATACCCTCTACTTGACAGTTGACGACTAAATCCATCCGCATATCCGATTGGAATTGTAGCAACCCACTCATCCCCTGCCGCAACATACGTATTGCCGTAGCTTACCCCTCTTCCTTGTTTACCCCGTTTCACATGAGCCACTTTGGACTTTAATGTTAAAATCGGCTGAATTGTTACTGTTTTATGATTCACTTCTTTTGATGGATACATTCCATATATCCCTATCCCAACGCGAACCATATTTTGAAATTCATTATTTAGCTCCATTGTTCCTGCACTATTCGAGCTATGAATAAGCGGCAAATGCAGCCCCATATCTTTTGCAATATTTACAGCCTTCTCAAATAAGTCTTTTTGCATCAATGTATATGTTTTGTCTACTTCATCAGCAGTAGAATAATGTGTAAACATCCCTGCTACTTCTACATGTTGCATTGCTTTCAATTCTTGTAGAAACGGTACCACTTCTTCTTCTTGTAAACCAATCCGGCTCATACCTGTATCAATTTTTATTTGAATACGCGCCGCCTTTTGCAGACGCTCTGCTATACAATCAATATTTCTTAAATCGTCAATTCTATATACGGTCATCATAATATCGTATTCAATTGCGTCTATTATAGCTTCCTCCGGTGTATAGCCCAAAACTAAAATCGGTACTGTTATACCCGCTTCACGGAGTTCAATTCCTTCATCTACAAAAGCAACCGCAATATGACTTACTCCAGCTTCAATCGCCGCTTTTGCAACTTCAATGGCACCATGACCATATCCATTTGCTTTTACAGCTGCCATCATTGCAATATTTTCATCGTTTACACGTTTTTTAAATTCTCTTACGTTATGTTTTACAGCATCTAAATTAACCTCAACAATTGTATTTCTTCCGTATCTTGCAATCATTATTTTAACTCCTAACTGAATAATCCCATTCTATTTATCGTTCAATAGGACCTTTAACACTATAATACTTTTCATTTTCCTAGTCAAACTACTAGAATCTTCAGAATCTTAAGCGTGATATAATACTTGTAAAATCTTATTATAAACAGATGTGAGGGGAAATACAATGTTTGTTCAAGCAGCACTGCACCAATTAGAAATTGCGATTGATTCTACAATACAGATGTTAGAACAGGTTACTTACGATGAGTTACAGCAACGACCGCTCAAAAATAAACGCTCTCTCTTTGAAATTTGCACACATCTTTCTCTAATTTGTCATGCTGATTTCCTTATTTTAGCCGAAGCATCAAAGGAAGAGTTAGATATATTTTACATGCAACATACACCGCATACGCTTGAAGAGGTACAACAGACAATGAAAGAAGGTTTCCATCTTCTTTCTAAAACATTTCAAGCCTATTCCTTAGCAGAACTTGAAGAAGTCACCCATTCCTACTGGGGCGCTTCCTACTCTCGATTTGAGTGGCTACTTGAAATTGTTGCTCATTTTTATCATCATCGTAGTCAATTACATACCTTATTAGCAGAACATGCAAAAGATCCTCAAATTTCTTTGTTCGAATAAAAAATTTGAGGATCACTTCACTAGAGTTATCCAACTCTTCTAATGTATTATCAACGACACCGACTTCAAAAAAAGAAGAGAAATGGTATCCATCTCTCTTCCTCATTTCTATTGTTCATTTTTCGTATCTATTGAAGGCAGCTTTTTCTCTTTAAACAACTCTCCAATTGCCCCTAAGCTTCCTAATGTTTCAACGGCGTTTGACGGAAGGAATACTTTATTTGCAGGTCCTTTTGCAATCTCAGTTAGCGATTCAAATGACTGATATGCAAGTACTCGCTCATCAAGTCCTGACTGACGTAACATTTGAATCCGGATTTGTTCTGCTTTTGCAATTTCTTCAATTGCCTTCGCTTCCCCTTGTGCTTCTAATTCTTTCGCTTGTCGTAAACCTTCTGCCTCACGAATGCGTGCTTCTTTATCCCCTTCAGCCATTAAAATTTTACTTTGTTTCTCCCCTTCAGCTCGAAGAACTTTATCTTGTTTTGCCGCCTCAGCTTCAAGAATAATGGCACGTTTATTACGCTCTGCTTTCATTTGTTTTTCCATGGCTGCTTGTATATCTTTTGGAGGGTTAATATCTACAACTTCAACACGTTCAATACGAACACCCCATTTTTCTGTTGCTTCATCAAGTGCTAAACGGATTTCTGTTGAAATTTTTTCACGTCCAGATAATGTTTCATCAAGCTCCATTTTCCCGATAATTTGTCGCATTGTTGCAGATGTAATATTACGAACCCCAAATTCATAATTGGAAATACCATACGTTGCAAGTTCTGGGTCAATAACTTGATAGAAAATAATTGTATCAATCTCAACTTGTACGTTATCTTTCGTAATTACTTTTTGCGGTGGGACGTTTGTTTGTTGGATACGCAAATCATGATAAAGACGTACACGATCGATAACCGGGATAACCATGTTTAAACCCGGATGCATAACACGCTGAAATTTACCTAAACGCTCTACAACACCTACTCTTTGCTGCGGAATAATTTTAATTGATAATGCGATAAATACAATAACAATTAATGCTAAAATAATTGATAATGTTAAACCAACCATTATAATTCACACTCCCTTTTTACGTGCACTACCGTGCTGCTTCTTTTTACAACAATAACTCTTTCTCCATCTAAAATTGGTTCATCTGACACAGCAGTCCACATATCTCCCTCTATTTTTACAATACCATTCGCTCCATTTGTAACCGCTTGCACAATTATGCCTTTTTTTCCAATAAGCTGATCTACTGCATCTGTATATCCTTTTGCTTCTCGAAAATTTTTAGAAATTCGTTTTGTAAAAAATGTCAAACTAAGACTAACAACAGATGCTATCACAACTTGAAGTAGCAAAGAGTTTGGTACAAATAAGCCAATTAGACCTCCGACCACAGCACCTATCCCAAGCCATAATAAGTAGAACGTTACAGTCAGCATTTCCGCAATAAATAAAAGACCGGCAATGACAAACCAAATCACCCACCCTGTCATGTGCAACCCTCGCTTCCATTCTATTTTTATATGTATATGAGAGAAAGAAAACTTTATCACGTTGCATTGAATAACCAATTTAAAGCTGCAACATCTATTAATAGATGAAAAACATATTAAAATTATATATTAATATATTCTTTATTATACATGATAAATCCTCTCAAAAAGTGACAAAAAATCAAAATCTTCTCTAAAAAAGAAAGGTTCTCATTATGCAGTAAGTGATTTACATTACAATAACAAGAAAGCGATGTTTCCGTCTAAGAAACATCGCTTTTTTGTTTACGCATATACTTTTTTCTTTTCATCCTTTCCCCCGCATTGACGGGCAGTAAGACCTTAATTGATAAAAACCATCTATTAGCGAAAAGTAAAAAAAGCCACTAATAGATGGTTCACTTTATAGCTTCTTCTAAAGTAAGCTGATTTTCATATAAATACGTAGCATATGGGTTTCCAACATAACGAACATGCCATGGTTCATACATATACCCTGTTACCTCTTCTTTTTCTTTTTCATAACGGATAATAAACCCAAACTTATGAGCATTTTCAGCAAGCCACTTTCCTTCTTTCGTTTCTCCAAAGGAAGGTTCTAATTGAAATTTTGCCGATTGTGATGTAATATCAACTGCTAATCCTGTTTGATGTTCGCTTGTACCAGGAATTGCACTAGACATCGCTGTTTTTGCTTCCCCATCTTGCTTTTTATACATCGTATTTAATGCTTTTTGCCTTTCAAATGAACGAAATGCCGAAACTGCAAATAAAAAGATTTTTTCACGCTTTGCTTGTTGAAACATACGCTCCAATGCTAGAGCTGCTTCTTTACGCATTTTCTTTTTTTCATTGTCGCCTTCATATAAAAAGCGAACTTGGGGTATCACTAAATCTTGTGGCTCATACAAATCAGGCAAGCGTCTCTTCTTGTTTACAAGAACAAGAGTTGAATTTGGATTGTTAACAACCGCAAGTCCTTCTTCTATTTTTGCGGTTGTTTCTTGTACCTTTGGAAACACAATGTTTCCTTGTGCTTCTATCGCTTGTTTTTCTTTATGCTTTACATATTGGGGTATTGCAATCATAATCACTCCAACAACAATGACTATACTAAACAGCATCCATTTTTTTTTCATATAACATCCTTTTATTCTAATAATTTTTTCCACAACACACTTATCAACTTGCACTACAGTTCATATCAGTTGATTATTTCCATCACATACCATGTATTGTTGCCCATTTTTTTACTTCCTTAAACAAATACAGTACAATTACTTATCTAATTCTAATAATATTTATACTTCTAACATTTATTTATATAATATAATTATTAGCAAGGATGCTTTATAAAGTGAAACTTCCATCAGTGGTTTTTTCATCCCCCACTGATGGAAAGCCCGCCCAATCGGGCTTTTACGGGCAGTTATCCCCCCACCTATCTTCTTTAGAAAAGCGGAAGCGGCTCGCTCAGAAGCGCAGGACGCCCACGTCCCTGACAAAGAGGCGCTTTTTGCCTCGTCGAAGGGGGCGAAACGACCGGAGGTTCTAGCCGCTAGAGCTGGACAACGTTTTTTTCTCAATTTTGAGGTGGGGGTCTTATTGCCCACAAATAGCGGGATAAATGAAAATTCGCTATCATTCTTCCAAATCCTTTTTCACAAGATAAAGAAACAACTTTTGCGCAAAATAAATAGCGTAAGCAACACTTGCTTACGCTTAACCATTCACCTTTTCAGCTTGCCAATAATACTCACTAAATGCTTCTGCGAGTGCATCTATACTACGATCGAGTTCCTCTTCTGTATTATCAACACCGCCTACTTCAATGAGAATAGCTTGACCAGATAAATCTTGATTGTATACACCATTTCCCGTTCTAAAATCCTTTTGAATAACACCTCGGCTTAATCCAGGATATTTTTCCTTTAATGATTCATGTAGCGCTGTTGCCAGTTGCAGGTTTTTCGCATAATTTTTATTTCCCTTACCAATAACAAATGCCAACTTTGCATATGATTTATCACCAATTGTTTTCGTTGTTACTTCCTTCCTAGCACTATCTCTATGCAAATCAAAAAAGTATTGCAGCTCTCTATTATTTGTCATTGCTTCTTGCACAATCCCACGAGACATTTTATAAGAACTGCGATCATTTAATCCTCGGCTCACCAACATCTTTCCAACATCTGTTTTATCATTTGTTGTACCTACCCCATAATTTTCTAGCTTTTCACGAAATCTATCCCCAAATACAGCAATGTTCTTTACTGAGCTCGTTGCTTTATTTGGATCTGGATTATTCGTTAAATTTAACAATGGTAAATATGACTCCCAGCTATGTGTATGATAAATAAATGCTACTTTTCGATTTCCTGTCGTTTGTGCTGGCTTCTTTTTCTCTTCAGGTGATTCGTTTTTTTGAGATTTTTCTTGTTCCCCCGTCCGCTCTTTTACAAGCTCTTCTAAAGGTACACTTGATTCAATCGGTAAATTTGTATAATTTGTTCCTTCTCCAGCAATTATAATTTCCGTGTCATATTTCGAAAGTCCTGGAAGCTCTATTCCTATTAAACTACGAACGTCATCAAAGCGAATATTTGTCGCGGCAGATAAAATAAAAGAAGAAATCGAAAAATCTGTATTTAAATGGCGATATTCTTGTGTAAAATAACGATTTTCTGAACCAAGCACATACATATATCCATTCATTGAAAGCTCATTTAACCATTTATATAAATACGTTGACTTCGTTTCTTTTAATGATGTCACGATCATACTAACAAACAAAAAAGCAGCCATCATACCCAATAAAAGCAAAAAAATAAATTTTGGAAGACTTGTCCGTTTCACATAAAAATAGCTTCGACTCATTAGATCACCTCTCTCTATGAACATATGTACAAGCTACAGAGAATAGACCAACTAAAATTTGGAAATATCGGCATTGAGGTGAATGAAATTGAAGCTGATGATTGGATTATTTCCTATTGTGTTATCGTGTTTCTTTGTTTTACTTACGGTACATTCAACGTTATTTTTGCAAAAACTGATTAGACTTTCCTCTAGGAATACTTAAACATGTCCATTCTTTTTCTTTCAATAGTTTTCCAATATAAATAATTTGTCCAACATGTGAAGCATAGTGGGCAATTTGTCGTTCAATCGCTTGGCTCTCGGCGTATATATACTGTTTTTAGAACATCATGAACTGTAATAGATTCCAACGTCCGAAATACAAATAACCATCCTTCTTCCCAAGCATGTAACAATTCTTCTTTTGAAGCGTATCCACCTTCAAACTCATCATCACGATTTCGATCTTTCTTTTCCCCATCTGTCATTAAGAAATTTGTCCACCGGGAACGCATATTACCATATAAGTGTTTTACAAGAATCGCAATACTATTTGCTTCTTCATGGGGAATCCAGCACAACTCCTCATAAGTAAGCTGTGAAAACGTTCGATCCCCTTGCTTTTTTATAGCTTGAAAATTTTCCACGGCACACTGTAAATACGCTTTTGCTATGTCCACTTTTCTCCTCCTATTTTTAGCTAATCGTTGTCCCATTCGGCACTTCCATACCCGGTTCTAGTAAAATAACATCTCCTTTTTCAGGGACACCGCCAAGTACAAGGACTTCAGATTTAAATCCAGCTACTCGTTTGGGCGGAAAATTAACAACCGCAACAACTTGCTTTCCAATAAGCTCTTCCGGTTCATATCGTTTCGTGATTTGTGCACTTGACTGTTTCATTCCAAGTTCACCAAAATCAATCTCTAACTTAATTGCAGGCACCCTGGCTTCTGGAAATACTTCTGCTCGGTAAATTGTTCCAATACGAATATCTAATTTCATGAAATCTTCAAAGGTAGCCATTTCTATATTCCTCCTAAATCCATTTTGATTTATCAACATATAAGTCGCTGCTATGTAGAACAAAACATGACTTGCTCGTTTTCTCTCTTTGTTTGAATCCTTGCATTTGGCAGGAAAAGCCCCTCATCACTTCTATGCATGACCAGATGCTCTCGTCCAACAAAAAGAAAGGGCCTTTTATGTCGTTACTCAATCTGTATATATATTAGACAATCCCCTGCATTTTCCTTCACAACAGAAAAATGCTTACACGCCTTTCTTTTGAACTTCCTGTAATGATTTCGAACTATATATTCATTTTATTTTTTGATATACAAGTCGTTGCTATGCAGGACACACCATGATCGCTACTCGCTTTCTTCTTTTGTTTTAATGGTAAGAAAATGCCCTGACCGTTTCTATGCGCGGCCAGATGCTCTCGTCCTCTCCTAAAAAGAAAGGAAGTTTTTATGTCGTTTTTTAGCTTATATATAAAAAATCCATCTCTAATTTCCAGAGATGGATTTCCCTCTTACTCTACAATTTCCACTTCACGTGAATTTTTCATTTCTTCTACATGTATAACGCGAAATCCATGATTTTCTAAATCTGTTAAAAGTGTTTGTAATTCTTCTGCCGCAAATGCTTCTCCTAATGTAAACGCAATTCTACGTACATATAGTGCATTATTATCAAATGTCATTAAACTTTGAATCCCACTATACTTTTTCAATACAGTTGATAGTTTTTGAATAGCCCCATTATAATCTTGTGTTCCTATCATAACTGAATATACACTAGAATGAAGACCCCATGCATCTTCTAGTAACTCAAACACTTTTTTATGCGTTAAAATTCCAAGAAAGATTCCGTTATCATTCACAACAGAGATATATGGTAATTCCTTAATTGTAAAGAAAACTTTAAAGAATGAAGAGTCTTCTTTTACATAACCATCTTTATTGCGCAATAATTCTTTCACATTATCATCTAAAGATCCTTTGTATTCTAAAACATCCACCTTGTAAATATTCCCCAAAAATATTTCTTCTTTTTCATCTAGAACTGGAACACATCGATATCCCGTTTTATTTAAATGATCTAATGCTTCTTGCAATGTATATGTTTCCTTACAAAATAACACTTCTTTTTTTAAAACATAGTTTCCCTTTACTCTCATAAAAATCCCCCTTATGTTAAAATAATTTCTGTGACATAAATATATAATATTTTTAGACAAAAATAAATAAATTTATTTAATTTTTCTGAATTCTATTTATTATCCGTCACAAATTCTTCTTAAACCTTTCATTTTCCCAACAAATATCGAGGGAAATACTATATAAAGATTTTCTTTCCTACCTAAAAGAGCTTGTGTATTCTAGAAAAAAACGTTACAATAATAGAAATAATTTTCAGAATATTCCGAGAAAAGGTGGAGGTATATGGCGACTTCTATTATTTCCTATGTATATCGTTGTCTTTTGGGGATGATGGTCATTATCCTTATTAGTCCAATTCCTTCTGTTTTTCTAAACAGTGAACAATCCTATTCTGAAGTATTACATACAATGATTAATCATTTAATACATTTTCGTTCCATTGCTATTCCAATAACAGATTGGATTCATGAACCATTCTTTTTCTTTTCTTACCATCCAGAAAATATGACAAAATCATTTCATTCAACTTCATCGTTCCCATACATATGGAAATTATATTTTTTATCTATGATACGATTCTTCTTTTCACTTACTGTTGGTTTTTTCATCAGCCTTGGAATTGGTCGATTTTTTACTAGATTATCTCCTAAAAATAGAAAGCATTTTTTAGTTTTACGTTGGGTTCCATTTTCATTTGGCACTGTTTTACTACAATGTAGCGTCATTATTCTTTGTCTATTCGTAGCATCATACATATCCTTTCCATACTTTTCCTCTCTTTTAATTATTTGTAGTACGTCCATGGTCATTATAATCCAGAGCATCAAAAAATGGATTCCTTTCTTGTATACAGCTCAAAAAACAACACATATACATGATTCAGCTTTTTTTAGTAATACACTGCTCGTTTCTCTGCTTGCAAATCATAAGTCTATCATTGGTTCTATATTGATTTCCTTTACATATATGGAATGTATTTTTCATGTAAATGGGATATTTCAATTTATTGTGCAATACTGTGTTACTTCCCCCACCCTTGTTACAATAAGCCTTTTATTACTGTACATCCCATACAAGCTACTTTCTCTCTTACAAATCATATGGAAAAGAAATCGCCATACCGAGCACATTTATAACCTATCTCGCACAACAATAAAGTAAACCATTTCTTCCAACTAATTATTAGTTAACGAATTGAGATCCTTATTGGCGGTTCCCTCTTTAAAATCGCTAATAAGGACCAATACATCAAAACTTTTATCGCCCCTCCTATCCCTCTTATAGCTGGATTTTTATTAAAATATTACATTCTCTCTCTGCTTTCTTTGACTATTCTTTCCTTTTCCATATATTATTAAAGTAAAACTTTTATTCAGGAGGTGACATCTTTATTCTAATTTTATTTTAGAATAAAGAATATCCTTGGACATATTAAATCTTTTTCTCATAGCTTTACTCATTCTTATTTCTGGCTTTTTCGTTGCATCAGAATTTGCTGTTGTTAAAGTACGCAAAAGTCGGATTGATCAACTTGCCAATGAAGGTAACAAACAAGCAATCCTAGCAAGAAAAGTTATTTCAAATTTAGATGTATACTTATCTGCTTGTCAGCTTGGCATTACGATTACATCTTTAGGGCTCGGTTGGCTTGGTGAACCTACTGTGGAACATTTATTGAAGCCGCTTTTTGAAAAAATAAATATAACAGGCGCCATGGCACATACGTTATCTTTTGTTATGGCTTTTAGCATTATTACGTTCTTTCATGTTGTACTAGGTGAACTCGTTCCGAAATCATTTGCTATTCAAAAGGCCGAACAAATTACATTAAAGTTCGCAAGACCTTTAATTCTATTTGATAAAATAATGTATCCTTTTATCTGGTTATTAAATAGCACCGCGCTCTTTTTCACAAAACTATTTGGATTACAACCAGTAAAAGAAAATGAACTTTCTCACTCTGAAGAAGAGTTACGCCTTATTTTAAGTGAAAGCTACAAGAGCGGAGAAATTAATCAATCAGAATACAAATATGTAAACAATATTTTTGAATTCGATGACCGTGTCGCAAAAGAGATTATGGTTCCGCGTACTGAAATGATTTGTTTGTCAACTGAAAATTCATCAACGGAAAATATGGAAATTATATCCAATGAAAAATATACGCGCTATCCAGTTATCGGAAAAGATAAAGATGATATTGTCGGTATAATTAATACAAAAGAAATCTTCCATGATCAAACAAAGGGGATTTTCAAACCGCTACAATCATACATACATCCTGTTTTAACAGTATTCGAAACTGTACCAATTAAAAAGGCACTCATTCATCTACAAAAAAATCGTGTCCAACTAGCAATTATTATGGATGAATACGGTGGAACTGCAGGTCTTCTTACAATGGAAGATATTATTGAAGAAATTATTGGAGAAATACAAGACGAATTTGACATAGATGAAACACCAATGATTGAGAAACGCAATCCGACATTAACGGTACTTGATGGAAAAGTACTTATTTCTGATGTAAATGATATGTTAGGTCTTCATATTGATGATAGTGATTTAGATACAATTGGAGGATGGTTTTTGTCACAAACCATTGACATAAATATTGAGCCTGGTCATATGATTCAATATGAAAATTATCAGTTTAAAGCATTAGAATTAGATGGACATCAAGTAAAAAAAATTGCGGTTAATAAAATAGATGCACAAAAAGGAGTTATGTCGTGAATATCTTATTAACTATATGTATTATCGCTTGTTTTATTATATCGTTTATCGCGTTCATCTACCCGGTCATTCCAGGTATACTCGCTTTATGGGCTGGATTTTTCATTTATCAATTTGGAATTAACCACTTGCAATTAACAACGTCATTTTGGATCGTTCAAATTATATTTACAATTATTATTTTCATTGCTGATTTTATTACAAATAGCTATTTCTTAAAAAAGTACGGAAGTACAAAATGGAGCGAACGTATCGGTATGGTTTCGATCATTGTTGGATCGTTCTTTTTTCCTCCATTTGGACTGATTATTATCCCATTCCTTTCCGTTTTCGTAACAGAATTAATGCATAAAAAAGCACCGCAAGAAGCCTTTATGGTTGGGGTTGCAACCGTCATCGGATTTCTAAGCAGCACGATAGCTAAAGCGATTTTACAAATCATTATGATTATTATATTTGTATGCTATATTCTTTTTTAGCCATCCTTATCATAAGGATGGCTTTTTAATAGGCAATGCCAACTCGTTTTTTATAATGAATATCATGATAAAGTAATTGATAAGCAAAATGAGCTGTATCTCCAACTGTAATCTTCATACCATCTAGCGGTAACACATCTTCTTCAGTACGATAAATAGCTGTTTCTTCTCCATCTATTAAGTGTGTTGGACAGACAATCGTCCATTGTAATTTGCTATTCGCTAAAGCTAAATAGGCCGCTACATGGTCTTCCGCTGCAGCCGTTGTCTTTCGACGTGATTCACTGGATTGAAAGCGATATAATTGCGGATTCACACGTGCCTGCAAAATTCCAGCCGTTCCAATTGTTATAATTCTTATAATCCCATCCTTGTTCATAGCGTCTATAATATTTGGCAAACTTTTTGATAACGTGCCGTTTCCATCGGTACCAAGTGCACTAATTACAACATCCGCTCCCTTTACACACTCTTTCACATCTTCTTCATTCCATACATTTCCTTCTATTACACGAAAATTCTCATGTTGTATTTGTAGCTTCTCTTTATTTCTCACAAGCGCTGTCACCTTATGATTATCCTGTAATGCAAATTTTAAAATTTCGACTCCAACTCGACCTGTTGCTCCAAATAAACATATATTCATACTAAATCACACCCTTTCAATCTCTCTATTATTTCTGAAAAAGCAAAAATACACAACAAAAAAGCTTTCTCATTGATCGAGAAAGCTTCTATCATCATATAACATTTATTTCTTTTCAGTAGAGCTTGAAGAACTTTCTTTCGATTTTTTATCTTTTACTTCCCCACTTGTTTCTTTATCAGTTGTCTTATCTTCTTGTTGCGTCGTCTCTTCTTTCTTTTCCTCACTCTTACCACAACCTACCACAAATAAAGAACTAGCAAGTGCAACTACAGTTAACGATTTAACCCATTTATTCATTTGCTTATCCCCCTTTTGATAGAATATGTACATTCTCATATTACTTCTCTTTTTTAAAGGAAATATTATAAATTAGTAAAGAAATAGTAAATCATTGTTAATTTTCTAAATTTTAACTATATATAAGTTAAAAAGCGACATAAAACCACTTTCTTTTTTATGGGAGGGCGAGAGCACCTGGCCATGCATAGGAGCGGTCATGGTGTATTCTGCATAGCAGTGACTTATAAAGAAAAGCGGAGCCGACTGTTTAGGCCCGTTGGCTAAGGTTCTTTCACACAGAAGGTGTTTTTTACCTTCTCGTGTGGAAAGTTCTTAGACATGAGGGCTTAGGAGGCAGAGCTAGACAAAAATGTCGAACATTAAAACGGCTTTATATATAACATTTTAGTTCATACGATTGCGATACTAATCAGGTTTTGTCTTTTGAGAATATAGCGACTTAGAAACGTAGAATTTTAACAAAATAAGTATAAAAAGACAGCGGTATTGCTGTCTTTTTCACCCATATTTTTCTTCATCCATTATTGCTTGTATGCTATATTCTTTTTTCATCACATATTGCCATACACTGTATGCATTTCGATTCATTTTCAAAAAACAACTTTCTAAAAAGGAGCGAAATTCTGGATTTGCTACTTGAGTTGCTACTTGCGCATATTCAAGTGCCAACCGTTTTAAATATGAAATATACGAAAAAGCAATTTCTATATCACCTTTTTGTCCATTATAGTTTGTATGAATCATTTCCATTGAGGATGAAACTGGATACTGGCCAATGATATGCTGCACATTTTCACCTTCTTGAAAATTAATCTGCTCATTGTATGCCTGCAATAAGTACGGTAAATGTTGTTGTAGCAATTCTTTTAATTCATGATCTCGTACTTCTTTCATATATTCACCAATCACACATATCACTTCATAACTATATACCATGAGTTTTTCAATATAGTCCATTCAATATTCCCTCCTCTCTACTGATATGTATGCTCTAAATAGAACGACAGAACTTTTGTGAATCTTACAAAACTCCCCTATACTTATGTTTTCAAAAATTGTGTTGTTTGCTGAAAATCTATATACAACTCCATCATCCATAAGTGTCACTTTCCCATGAAAAAACCATCTCAATGTTGATATACTTCCGCTCTAGAACCCCGTAATTTATAAGGCCTGCTTTCATAACAAAGCACCGCTTTTAAATCATCATTCTTATATGTTTCCTTCTCCCTCTATCCCTATACAATAAAGTGAAACTTTAATCAGTGGGGGTTTTCTTCATCTCCCACTGATTATTAGTTAAACCAATCGGGCGCATGCCAGCAGTTTATCTCCCACCTAACTTCTTAAGAAAAGCGGAAGTGGCTCGTTCAGAATGTGAGGGGGATGGAGCTTCTGACGTAGAGGGGGTTTTTTACCTCGTACGAAGAAGCGAAGCCACCGAACATTCTAGCCACTGGAGCTGGACAATGCTTTACCGAATTTTGAGGTGGAAGTATTACTGCCCACGAATAGCGAGATAAAAAAACATCTTTATATGGCATATATCCCAGTCAAACCATTACAAAAGTGCATATTGTATTATGTACCTTATAACAAAAGGAGGAAAAAACAATGGGCTTTGGATCTCACGGCGGCGGGTTTGCATTAGTTGTTGTATTATTTATCCTCTTAATTATTGTTGGTGCTGCTTGCTTTTGCTAATTAGCTATCCGCTTCATACAACTTTTATGCAGACAAAAAAACTATGAAAAAGAACATCTAATGTTTAGATGTTCTTTTTCTATATATACAAGTTAAAAAACCGACATAAAAAGCTCCTTTCTTTTTAGGCGGGCGAGAGCATCTGGCCATGCATAACAACGGTCAGGACCGTTTTCCTATCACATGCAATGTTTAAAACAAAAGGAGTAAGCAAGTAGCGATTATGTTGTATTCTGCATAGCAGCAACTTATAAAGAAAAGCGGAAGCGGCTCGCTCAGAACAAGAGGGGGATGGAGCTTCTGACATAGAGGCGCTTTTTGCCTCGGTGGAAGACGCGAAGCCACCGACTGTTCTAGCCGCTGGAGCTGGATCATAAAGAAAAGCGCCGCCGACTGTTTAGGCCCGTTGGCTAAGGTTCTTTCACACAGAAGGTGCTTTTTACCTTCTCGTGTGGAAGGTTCTTAGACATGAGGGCTTAGGAGGCAGAGCTAGACAAAGATATCGCAAGATTAAAACGGATATATATAATGATAAGGTGAAATTTTAAACAACAGGAGTCTCCCTTATCTACTTTACATCTATAAAAAAGAAGCCGATTTTATCAATCGGCTCCTCGGTATACATATTGCTCTTTTGGTGATTCTACTGTGTTCCATTTTGTAACTTTTAATACAGGGATATTTGCATGAAACGGCTGATAAAACTCTGTTGAAATTGTTCCTTCAACTTGAATCCACTCATCATTTTTCCACTGGGCATCTTCAGGCTTCTTGACCAGCATTCCATATACACCTGAATCCGCAACACAGTGTATAATTCCAAAGCGAAATAAAAAGTATTGTTCTTTTTTAGCAGAATCATCACGAAAGACAAAACCTTTAAAAGAAATTGTTTTACCGGTAAATTCACCAGGATAGTTATAAACAACTTCCATTCCTTTCAAAAAGTTTGCGTCATCTAAAGCGATTTTATCTTTTGTCACAAATTGCTTCTTCTCTTTTTCCATAACTTCCCGATATCCTTCTTTTGCATAATAAATGCTCGTATCAGGTCTTAAAAACTGCCGATTCATAAACGGGTCTTTACTTTCTGGCTGCGCAACCGGGAAATGAAATCCTTTTGCTTTTACGATGTCAGAATCTAACATTGCAATCGGAAAAAAGAGTCCCGAAATAATTGGAAAGCAAAATAGCGTATACGCGATAGTACGTTTCCACCATGTGTTTTCATCTTTTGAATGATCATGACCACAGTGACTTTCATTACACCCGCATTCATGATTATGATTATGTTTTCCATGCTCTTTTTGAAATACAATAATCATTTGGATCACAGTTAAAAATCCTAAAATAATCGCTGCTGTTTTTGATAGATACGCGTATTTCATATTTATATATTTTGTGATATCACCAGAAATATGAAGTTGTGCCAACAAAATTGTAAATCCAAGTAAAATATAAGCTCGAAACATCGATTACCACCCCATCATATAAATGAGTAGTGAGCTTGCATAAACAACAACTGTAATTAAAACGATAACAACAATAACAAAACGTGTTTTAAAAGTCGCAAGCATCATAAACATATTTTTAATATCTACCATCGGTCCGTATACAAGAAACGCAACGAGAGACGCTGTTGAAAATGTACTTTGGAATGAAGATGCAATAAACGCATCAGCTTCTGAACATAATGATAAAATAAAAGCAAGTCCCATCATAACAATTGGTGAAGAATACGGTCCTTGTCCAATTGCAAGGAGTGTTGAAGTCTTCACAAAAGTTTGTACGCTTGCCGCAATTAGTGCACCAATAATTAAAAATTTCCCCATTGAGAAAAACTCTTCAACAGCATGTGTACATACGTCCCAAAATTTTTGACGAAATGGTCGATTATGATCTACCACCGGAAAATTAGTATTCCGTAGTTGATGATCTTTAAACATAAACGATAAAACAAGACCAACAATAACAGCGACAATAATGGCGACAATAGCGCGATACCAAACCATATGCATACTGCTACCAAACGCTACATATGTCGCAAATAAAACGACAGGATTAATAATTGGTCCAGTCAGCATGAAAGCAATCCCTGCATATGGTGGTACTCCTTTCCCAATAAGGCGCCGAACGATTGGAACAATTCCACATTCACACCCTGGGAACATCATCCCTAGAAAAACTGCTAATAATACAGACAGAAAACGATTCTTTGGCATCCATTTTGCTACCATATCTTCTGTCACAAACATTTGAATGAATCCTGAAATAAATACACCAATTAATACAAATGGCAGTGCTTCAATTAAAATTGAAATAAAAATCGTATTCATTTGCAGGAACGCTTTTGGTAAATGAAACATTTCCATGATGCATATCCCCTATCTTTTCATTAACAATATGTAATTGTAACTGTAATCCACAGATTGAACAAGTAGTTATAAAAATTAACCTAAATGGTATATTATACACATTTTATTTCGTAAATTAATGAATAGCACTACACAAAAATGCTAATTCCTCGACACTTTATAGCAAAAAAGCTGTTTTGGAACATTTCCAAAACAGCTGAGTTTCATATTAAAAATAACGTTTCTTCCAAAAAATAAAGGCCATTACGCAAGATAAGATTGCAGATATAATCATAGCCATTAAAAAACCATGAGGGTTTTCACTTAAAGGAACTGGAACATTCATTCCAAAAAAGCTGGAAACCATTGTTGGCACTGATAATATAATTGTCATCGAAGTTAAAAACTTCATAACACTGTTTAAATTATTAGAAATGACAGAACTAAATGTATTCATCATACCACTTAAAATATTGCTATATATTTCGGCCATCTCAATTGCCTGCTTATTTTCAATTAAGACATCTTCCAGTAAATCTTGATCATCTTCATACATTTTCAAAAATGTATTATTTCGCATCAATTTTTGAATCACAATCTTATTTGCCTTTAAAGATGTCGTAAAGTACACTAAGCTTTTTTCAAGCCCTAATAACGTAAAAATCTCTTTATTTTTCATCGATTTATTGAGCTCCTGCTCTAAATCAGTTGTTTTTCGATTAATCTGTTTTAAATAACGTAAATAATAAGTAGAGATCGTATATAAGAGCTGCAGTGCGAAACGTGTCTTTTTAAAAGTATAAAATTCTTTAATACGCTGATTAATAAAGCGTTCAAAAATCGGATTTTCTTCCAAACAAATTGTAACAAAACATTCCGGCATGACAATCATACCAATTGGAATCGTATCATACATTGAATTCCCTTCTTCATCATGTCTCACTGTTGGGATATCAACGATGATTAAGGCATTATCATCCTCTTTTTCAATACGCGAACGTTCCTCATCATCCAAGGGGTCTTTAATGAAGTCCAGTTCAACATTTAATGTTTGAACTAAAAATTGAATTTCTTCCTCTGTTGGATGGAGTACATTAATCCAACAACCTTTTTGAATCTCCTCAATCTCTTGTAGTTTTCCGTTTCGGTCTGTTAAATAAATATTTAACATACTATCACCCCGATTCTTTTTACATGTAGGAATCAACCTCACTTTGAAATAACAGTCTATTTTAAACCGCCATTTTCAGCATATGAAACAAATGAAAAGATTTCAATAGAAAATTATTTTGAAAACGCTTTTCTTCACAAATTATTCAAATAGAAAAAGACAGAGCATTCTCTGTCTTTTATAGACATTATGTTGCTTTTATAACATATTTAGAAAGTATCCACAAGTTAAACGAAACAGAAACAGTATAACCAGCATATGTCGCAATAACAAAACTAATATAGTCAAATTGTGGAAGCAACACAATATTTAGCACAATTTTTATCCCTATTCCTATAAACAAACCAATTACTGTTTTTCCCTGTTGATTAATCCCTTGTAGCATGGCCGCTGTTACCGCAAAGAGCGAAAATAATATACAAGCCGGGGCGTAATAGCGTAAAATCACACTTCCTAACGCAGGATCATTTCCCATACCAAATAGTAATGTATATACTGGTTCAGCTAAAACCATCATTCCTAACGATGCTGGAATCGTTAGGAATACTACAAGTAAATTTGTTCTCGTAAAGTGTTTATATAATAACTGGTCATTTTTTGCTGTATACGCCTTTGTCATCTCAGGAACGAGTGACATACTAAAAGCTGTAGCAACCGAAACTGGAATTAACACAACCATTTGTACGAGCCCAATCACAGCATTTATTTTTTCCGCTTCCCGCTGTAAATATCCCATTTGCATTAATAGCTTATTAATTGTAAATGTATCAATTGTTTGATACAAGGGAATTGCAAGACCAACAACAACAAATGGAATAGAGTATGCAAATAATTCTTTGTACAGTGCGAAAAATGATTTTGTTGTTTGCGGAACACTCATATTTTCTTTTTTCTTTAAATGACGCCTTCTCTTTAAATAATATGCAATTAATATTCCAAGTCCTGCTACAGCTCCTATAAAGGCACCAAACGTAGCAACTCCAACCGCCAACGCTGTTGATTCTTTGTATAAATGAAGCACTGCAAAACTTCCGATTAAGATTGTTAACACGCGAAAAAACTGTTCTACTACTACGCTTAAAGCAGATGGTCCCATCGATTGAAACCCTTGAAAAAATCCACGTAATAAGCTCATAGAAGGAACAATTAGTAAAGCAAAGCTTACAATTTGAATATTATATGTAACAGCAGTTACACTATTACCCGTTTGATCTCCGCTATCAATAACAACCTTTGCGAGATAGGGAGCTAAACAGTATAACAATAAAAACGCTATAACTCCCATACACCCCATAAAAATAAGCCCGCTTTTTAATACTCGTTTCACCGTATAATAATCGTCTAATTCATTATATTTAGATACCATTTTGGAGACAGCTAAAGGAAGTCCCATCGTTGCGATGCTAAGCATAAGTGTATAAGGACGATAAGCATATGTATATAATACATATCCTCCCGTTCCAACCATCGCTGTAAAAGGAATTACATATATAAAACCTAACATTTTCGAAATCATCGTTGCCATTGTTAAAAAGAATGTTCCGCGTAAAAACGGTGACCCTTTCATGAAATTCCTCCGCTATACTGTTTTACTACACCATATGGACAACTTTCTACTTTTAGAACTTATATAAGATAAAACTTTAATCTCTCAGAGCCTTAAGATGTGGTCTTACTGCCCGCGAATAGTACAATAAAGTGAAACTTCCGTCAGTGGGGGTTTTCTTCATCCCCCACCTATCTTCTTTGTTTCTCTTTGAATCTTGAGGTGGGAGTCTTACTGCCCACAAATAGCGGGATAAACAAAGAAAAAAAGCCAATGAAAATTCATTGACTTTAACGACCTGCTTTTCTTTTTTTCAATAATTTCATACCTATGTATACAGCAATAAAAAGAATCGCCCCTGCGATGAAATAATGCGTGTAGTCAGCAGCATATTCTTTAATATGACGCCAATTCCCGCCAAGTTTTTCACCTAAATAAATAAACAGGATAGACCACGGAATAATTGCAAGTACTGTATATGCTGTAAATCGTTGCAATGACATTTTAGCTAGTCCTGCTGGAATCGATATTGCATGACGTACAAATGGGATAAAGCGTGCAGAGAAAATCACGCCTGCACCATATCGCTTAAACCATTCTTCTGCTACATCTAAATGGTGCTTTTTAATTAATAAATATTTACCGTATTTTTCAACAACCGGACGTCCGCCGTAATATCCAAGCCAATACAAGAAAATTTGCGCTAACGTTCCACCAATCGTTCCGGCAATCACTGCCCCAACGAAATTAATTTCTCCCTTAGCAACTAAATAACCCGCATAAGATAATACAATTTCACTCGGAATAATTTCGATCATAAGTCCTAGCGCAATCCCAGAATAGCCCAGACTTATAAAAAATTGTAGTAACTGCTCAACTAAATTTGCTAACATTCTTCATTATCTCCTTTTTTCTACGCACACACACTTTCTTATTATTTCATAAAAATCTATCCTTGCCAATATGCTACTACTTAATAGTATAAAATTATGCAATAATAAAAAAACATACTTAACATTTCTATTTCGAAAGGAGAAAGTGCACGATGGAATATAGATTACTAGAAATTATTCCAAAAAACAAGCAAGTTATAAAAAATTTACTAATTCTTCACAAAGAAATTTTCCAAGTTCCTAATACAAATCTACTAAAAGAAATGAACGAAAAGACGTCTACTTTTAGCACTTGCACTCGATCATGAAACTGTAATTGGCTTTGAAAGAAGAGAAAATCATTTCTATAGTTGGATTGGTGATGTACATCCAAACTACAGAAAACAAGGCATTTCTTCAGAACTTATGCATATGCAGCATAAATGGTGTAAAGAGAATAGCTACAAAACAATCCAAACAAAAAACAAATGGAGAAGCATGCTAATATTAAGTATTAAGCACAGATTTAATATTATCGTACATATACTGATGAAAAAGGCGAACCAAAAATCATATTAGAAAAAACATTATAAATGACCAAAATAGCTTTTCGTATATATATCCATTTTAATTTTTCGACATATAAGTTGTTACTATGTACAATACAACACGACCACTACTTACTTTCTCCTTTTGTTTGAAACCTTGCATGTGGCAGAAAAGGCCCTGACCGCTTCTATGCATAGCCAGATACTCTCGCCCGCCTAAAAAGAAAGGGAGTTTTTATGTCGATTTCTTAATTTGTATTTATATAATCTTCGTTATTGCTTAATCAACCAATCTTTCTTTATTCGGATCTTTCATATAAGCAAACATTTGCCGGATTTGCCATTCTGTATTTCTTCCTATTGATAGTTCTGGCAATCCTTCTTCTCCAAAAAAGCGAACATCTTCCGTTTCAATACCAACTTGTCTTTCACCACCTACTATTTCACAGCTAATAAATATTTTATATACATCTATTGCAGAAGGTGATGGCTGATGTTTCTGTTTATCAAAGATAGATAGTAAACGAAAGTTTTCTACTTTGTAACCTGTTTCTTCTAAAACTTCTTTTCGCGCAACTTCCGTAGGTGTATATCCAATATCAGCCCATCCACCTGGAAGTGCCCATTTTCCATCACTTTTCTCTTTTACAAAAAGTAACTTTCCTTCTTGAAACACGACCGCTCGTATATCTACTTTGGGAGTTTGATAACCCGTTTCATTGGCAAATAAATGCTCAATCACTTCCCAATCTGTTTTTGTATAATGTGCCATCATTTCAATTGATAATTTCCGAAGGTCTTGAAAACGTTCTATATCATATACATCTTTTGAATATGCTAATCCAGCCTGCGCAATTGCTTGTATTTGTTTTACCCATTCAATCCATTTTATTTCCATTATTTCACCTTCTTCAATTTAGTTTACACTTATTATATAACAAAAAAAGAGATTGATTGTTCAATCTCTTTTTTGTTCATCTTCATAATTTATCTAAATGTTCTCGTATAAATTCACGACGTTTTTCTATATATCGAAAAATCAAACTTGGCTCACTATCAAATACATCTATTTTCGATTTCACATACGGATCTTGCACAATATGTGGACGAAGTTCTTCGTGCATTCCCTCTACTTTCGGTTTTATATATTCTACTGTAAATTGATGAGAGAGTATATCTTTCAAAATTTTTTTATATTGCTTTCTAAAAACATCAACATCAAGTAATCTAGCACTTAACGTATTAAATCCTTGAATACGAATGTAATCATGCCCCATCTTTCGACCTTGTACATCTCGTCCCCACGTTGCATCATAGTCCCATGGAATCATTTCAAACAACTTTGTTTCTTCATTGTGATAGAGTGCATAATTGTGCACAAATCCATCAAAGTTTTGCGTGCATACAACACCCGCTAACCATCTTAAATATTTATCGACATCGACATATTTTACGATTTTTTTTTCATAAGCTGCTCTGGAAATTGTATTCAGTTGATAGATAAATTCACTAATATATCCTTCACTATGTTCATTTCCACATTTCAACTCATACCCTAAGGACAATTTCTTTTTTATATCTTTATCTAACTCACTTACTAATGAAAAATTCGCATCATCATCGACTGCATAGTAAATCGAGCCCTTTGGTAAATTTCGTCTCCGCAAAAAATTTTCATCTACCGATTCTAACTGTAAATAAACTCCTTCAAATCTATTATTAACCTTCACAAGAACATGTTGCGCCTTCGGTGATAACGTGCCAATGTCTGAAAAAAAATCTAGTGATAACTTATTTCGTATTAAAGAAGGATCATTAAATTCCGAATTAAAATGCAGCTCTTGCACACCTTGGAAAAATTTAGGTTTATAGAACATCACATGATATGATTTTTTCTTCAATTTCCGAATATGAGAGCCGCGATATACGATATCAATATCATACTTTCTTTTATCATATGTTAACTTAGCTGGAACAGGATCATCAGACCAAACATCTTTTCGTAACTCAACGATATACATTGGGTGAATAAAAAAATCATAAGAAGGTATCATTTTCTCCCTTCCCTTCTCTTTCATCTACAACCAATGTATGCCCTTCCTTCCCCAATTGCCACATCCACTATATATTCATTTTGATTAGCTATATACGCTTCTCCTATGCAAAAAAATAAATGCTTCATAATGTAATAGTACGAAAAGAATTTCCTTTTCGAAATAAGGAGGCGCCCTTTACAGAGGTACTATTCAAAAAGATGAAAACTCTCAAAATACTCACATCGTTCCTGCAGATCAAAATACTAATTCCTAAAAAGCAGGCTACCTATCACAGTCTGTTTCCTTTAGGATATAACACCATTTTTCAAAAAGAACAAACACAATTTATCTAGTCGACATACCTTATTAATAGAAAGTTTATTATTCAAAATTCAACAATAGATACAATCTCATTTTTTATTAAGGAGGCTTTTCTTAAATGTATTCAAGAAATGACATTCAAAAAGCAGTAGAAGAGGTAAAAGGTGCTGGAATGGAAACCTTTCTATGCCAAGAACCTAAGCGCTCTCGCTGTTCTCGCCGCTCTCGTCGTTCCCGCTGTTCTGACCGCTCTCGTTCTCGTCGTTCTCGTTGCTCTAAACGTTCTCGTTCTCATCGTTCTCGTTGCACTTGCCGCTCTTGGCGTTTTCTTTCCTCTTGCCGTTCTCGTTCTCACCGCTCTCGTCGTTCCCGCTGTTCCAAACGCTCTCGTTCTCGTCGTTCCCGCTGTTCTAAACGCTCTCGTTCTCGTCGTTCCCGCTGTTCTAAACGCTCTCGTTCTCGTCGTTCCCGCTGTTCTCGTCGCTCTCGTTCCCGTCGTTCTCGTTCCCGTCGCTCTCGTTCTCGTCGCTCTCGTTCTCGTCGCTCTCGTTCTCGTCGCTCTCGTTCTCGTCGCTCTCGTTCTCGCCGCTCTCGTTCTCGCCGCTCTCGTTCTCGTCGCTCTCATCGTTCCGGTCCTCTTGGCCCTCTCGGTTCTCTCGGTCGTTCTCGTCGCTCTGATTGATAATATAATATATGCTCTAATTCCGCTCTATAACATAGCAAAAATATCCTTCTCTTTTTCAAAAATGCAAATAGACCGCTTTAAGCGGTCTATTTATCTATTAAAACAAATTACTTTTTCATCTCCACCAAGAATAAAAATTTTCCTTTATAAACATTTACACCTCTTCAAAATGCGCAATATCAGCAAATAAGTGAATTTTATTTTCTCCTTCTTTCACTTCAATCATACTTAAACTTGCGCTATGCATAAAAGGACCATTCCATATGTTTTCAATGAGGCGCTGTTCAAAATACCCCATCATAAGTAATGAAGTAATAGCATGAGAAACAATTAAAACACTTTCTCCTTCATGTTTTTTTAGTATGTATTCAAGTCCATTTAACATACGTGTTCTTGCATCATAAAAGCTTTCCCCTGATTTTGATTCATATTGATGCGGTGCATTCCAAAATAAATGAAACTCTTTCGGATATTTCTCCTGTAATTCAACTTGTGTATGTCCTTCCCAAACTCCCATATCAATTTCATATAAATGTTCATCTGCTACAATTGGAATATCTCTGTCTCCTTTAATTAACTGAGCTGTATGCATTGCTCTTCCGCTTGGACTGCTGTAAATAACATCAAGCTGCATATCTTTCATACGTTTCCCTAATTGTTTTGCTTGTAGTATTCCCGTTTCCGTTAAATTTGAATTTTTTCTGCCTTGCATTCTTTTTTCTACATTCCATTCTGTTTCCCCGTGACGCGTAATATATAACATTGTTTTCATCATCATTTTCTCCTTTACCAACTCGGTCTAGCATCCCACGGTTCTAATGTTCCGACAATCCATTCCCGTTGTTTGTGTTGAATTCCGGCTATAACACCACTCGCAATCTCATCATGTGTTAACCATCTCGAACGTTTTTCTTCTACTATAAAACCTAATATAATTCGATAATATCTACATAAAGAAGAGCATCTTATTTTTTTCCCTGATTTGTAAGCACTGCTTCCAATTATATGAAACAATTCCCATTCTTTTGAAAATCTTTCAATCTCCTCACTAATGATTTGCAATGCATCTACAGCCGTTGAATGAATCCAAGCAACTACAAGCGTGACTGGTCCGTTTTTTTGAATTGAACTTTTAATTTTAACACGCAACTCATCACTATTATGATAATCAACCGCTAGACATGTAACTCTTTCAGGAATATCACATGAATCTTCTATTTCCTTTAGGCGTTTTATGTTTCGACCGATTACAGAAGTATGAAGCTCTTGCTCAGCAAACCACTTTGATACTTTCTGTAACATGCCAGTTCCCCCAACAATAAGTACATGCATATCCCCTTTCCATATTTAGTAAAACAGCATATGCGGTTTTTCTTCTTTATAATATTGCAATCTCTCTTGCAGCGTCCCTGTATGAAATTCAAATTTATGTCCATCTGGGTCTGTAAAATAAATAGAATGGCAATCTCGTACATCACGCTCTCGTCCTTGTAGAATATGTACTTTATTCACTTCAAGACGATGTAATAAAGCTTTAAAATCTTCTTTTTCTATCGAAAACGCAATATGTGTATACGATTGATAGATTTCCCTTCTTGGAATATCCTTTTCTTCATTTAATGCAACCCACATTCCGCACAGGTCGAAATAGGCAAGTGTTCTACCTTTTACAAGTAACTTCCCTTCCAACACTTGTTCATAAAATTGTATAGATTCCTCTAAATTTGAAACAGAAAAACAAAGATGATTCATTCCTTTTATCATTGTCATTATCCCCTCACAGCAAAAAAGATGCGCAATATTCGCGCATCTTTATCGTACTATTTTTTTGTAATATATGTCCATTTATAACTAAAATCTCCTCCAAATGTATGCTTAACAGTTCCTTTCACCTTAGATTTCTCAAGAAAAGCAACGCCCTGCTGATAAACCGGAGAAATGGCTGCATCATCAAATAGAATTTTCTCTGCTTCAGAAAGAGCCTTCCATCGTGCTTTCTCATCGGTTAACAACTCACCTTTTGCTTTCGCAACTAGTTCATCATATTTCTTATTAGAATATGCCATTTCGTTAAATGCACTATCTGTAATAAACATATCAATAAATGTCATTGGATCTGGATAATCTGGGCCCCATGATGATAAAGAGAACTCATATTCTAATTTCTTTTCTAACTCTAACTTTTGTTTAAACGGCTGCTGTTTCATATTCACTTTCAAACCAGGTAAGTTTTTCTCCAATTCTGCTTTAATATATTCTCCAACTTTTTTCAAGTTATCCTTATCATAGTTCAACATTTCAACTGTAATTGTATCTTGCCCTAACTCTTTTTTCGCTTCTTCCCATAGTTTTTTTGCTTTTGCTGCATTATCTTTACCATCATGAAAGTTTTTATTTGTTTCGCGGAAGTCTTTTCCATCTGGTCCTTTTGTAAATTTTTGTGCTACTAAGTAATATGCAGGTAATGATCCATCGTTTAAAATCACATTTGTAATTCCCTTTTTATCATATGATAAATCAATAGCTTGACGTACTTTTTTATTCGAAAAAATCTGATTTTTCTGATTGAAACGAATAAAATACATACGTGAATCTAATTCCGATTTAAATTCTTCACTTTTCTTATATTTATCAACAAACTCCGAGCTTAAAATGACTCGATCTACTTCGTTACTATCATATAAATTTACAGCTGTTGATGTTTCCTTTACAACACTTACATTAATTTCCTCTAATTTCACATTATCTTTATCCCAATAGTTCGGATTTTTCTTTAACTGATAACTTCGTTCATGCTTCCATTCACTCATCACAAATGGTCCGTTATATAATAACTTATCTGATTCTAATGCATATTTGTCCCCTTGTTCTTTTACATATTTTTCATTCAATGGGAAAAATGTTGGGAATGTTGTAAGATCTAGAAAATATGGTGTAGGTTTCTCTAACTCAACCACTAATGTTTTATCATCTTTTGCTGTAACACCAAGCTGTTCAAGCGGTAATTCTCCTTTATTAATTTTCTCAGCATTTTTAACATCGAACAAAATAAAAGCATATTCTGATGCTGTTGCTTTATCGACAGCACGACGCCAAGCAAACACAAAGTCTTGTGCTTTTACAGATTCTCCATTAGACCACTTTGTATCTCGTAAATGAAATGTGTATGTTTTCTTATCCTCGCTAATTTTCACGTCCTTTGCCACACCAGGTGTTGGTTTATTCTCTTTATCTAAGCGGTATAATCCTTCCATCGCGTTTACAAATACCCGAAATGATACACCATCAGTTGCCTTTGACGTATCCATAGTAGGAATTTCTGCTGTTTCTAGTAAATTTAATACTTGTTTATCAGCAAGTGCTGCATTTCCTTCTTTTCCCTTTTCAGTTGTTGATGCTTTTTCCCCATTTCCACACCCTGCAACTAACACACTCGTAGAAAGTGCAAGTGCTGTAATAAGTGAAACCTTCTTTTTCATAGACCATTTCCCCTCTTTCTCTTTGTAACAACTAAAAATAAGACCAACTCTCTTGAATAGTATTATACATAATTTTCTGATAATTTCAAATACTATCTTTTAAAAAATTAAAAAGTGACACACGTCACTTTTTTCACTACCTTATCATCTACATAAATCTATTTTAATTTTTTGGCATATCATTCACTGCTATGCAGAATACAACATGACCTGTACTCGCTTTCTCTCTTTGTTTTAAACCTCGCATGTGGCAAAAAAAGGCCCTGACCGCTTCTATGCACGGCCAGCTGCTCTCGTCTCCCTTTTAAAAAAAGAGGTTTTTATGTCATTTTTTTAACTTGTATATATAGCTCAACTAAATTGTTTCATTTGAAATATTCCATTATCTTAAAAAACCTTCATGCTTTAATAACCATTCTTTCCGCCAAAGTCCACCCTCATAACCTACTAACTTCCCGCTCTTCCCAATAATTCGGTGACAAGGCACAATAATCGAAATAGGATTTCTACTATTCGCTCCGCCGATTGCTCGTACAGCCCTTGGATTGCCGATTTTCTCTGCCATATCAAGATAAGAAGCACTTTTTCCATATGGAACACTGCAAAGTGCATTCCATACTTGTTTTTGAAAAGGAGTTCCCTTCGCTCGTAGCGGGACAGTAAATTCCGTTCGCTTCTTATGAAAATATTCATCTAGCTCCATTACACATCGCTCAACAATTGGATGAGGAATATCTTCTTGTTTTTGTTCTACAAATAATACAGAGGAAATGCCAGTCTCATCCCCTTTTACTTCAATCCATCCAAGTTCACTTTTGTAATATGCTTGATACATGAAAAATACTCCACCTCTCTTCATATTCACTAAACATAGACTCATCATAACATTTCTTTAAGCATTTTGTTATGGAAAAAGGGTGCAAGGTGCTACAATAAAGTGGCACTCCCATTAGTTAAGAAATGATACTTGGGTATATGTTCATTTAAGAAAATAAAGGAGGATTCTTATTGTGAACAATCAATTATTTTCACCGTATACAATAAAAGATGTTACACTAAAAAATCGAATTGTTATGTCACCTATGTGTATGTACTCCTCTGAAAACGAAGACGGAAAAATAACGAATTTCCATCTCGTCCACTACGCATCACGTGCAGCTGGTCAAGTTGGACTTGTTATGTTAGAGGCTACAGCCATAACACCAGAAGGACGCATTTCCCATAAAGATTTAGGTATTTGGGATAATGAGCATATAGATGGCCTACATCAAGTTGTCAATATGATTCATGAACACGGTGCAAAAGCTGCTATTCAAATTGCACATGCCGGTAGAAAAGCTGTTCTTGATACAGATCCTATTGCACCCTCAGCTATTCCTTTTGATTCCTCTATGAAAATCCCTGTGCAAATGAGCAAAGAAAAAATAAGAGAAGCTATCATAGCCTTTCAAAATGGAGCAACACGTGCCAAAAAGGCTGGATTTGATATTATTGAATTACACGGAGCACATGGTTATTTAATTAATGAATTTTTATCTCCGCTCACAAATCATCGTACAGATGAGTACGGTGGATCTTGTGAAAATCGCTATCGTTTTTTACGTGAAATCATTGATGCGGTTAAAGAAGTTTGGACTGGACCATTATTTGTTCGTATTTCCGCTCATGATTATCATCCAGAAGGTTTAACTGTAGAAGACTACGTAATGTTTGCACAGTGGATGAAAGAACAAGGTGTTAACCTCATTGATTGTAGTTCGGGAGCTGTTGTACCAGCACATATCGATGTGTATCCTGGTTATCAAGTACCCTATGCAAAACATATAAAAGAACACGCTTCTATTGCTACAGGTACTGTTGGCCTTATTACAAGCGGCATACAGGCAGAAGAAATTTTACAACAAGGTTCTGCTGACTTAATTTTTATCGGCCGTGAACTATTACGAAACCCATATTTCCCAAGAACAGCAGCTAATGAGCTTGGTTTTGAATTAGCTGAGCCGTTTCAATATAGTCGTGCTCCAGGAAAACTAAAAAATACTAATAAATAAAGGAGCTGCCCAAAATAGTACTTTGGGCAGCTCCTTTATTTTACACCAGCAATATTTTCTTAAAGAGAAAAATATCTAGTGAAAACCACTTTTATCCGAGGTGGATGAAGCCCCCCCCTCGGATGGAAGTTTCACTTTATTTCATCTTAGCAATTTCCAAAGATTCATGTATATGAACTCCAGACTCTTCTCGCAGTGCTGTTACATACATTCCTCTTGCTACTTGCTCTGCTGAAATCGGTTTATATTTTGAAAAAGACCCTTTAAATAAAAACGGCATAATTCCCGAAATTTTTTCTCCCATTCTTTCTCCAAAACGAAACTCTTCTCGTTCTCCAAGTAAAAGAGATGGTCTAAAAATATGAATGCCTCCTATGACTAGCTTTTTAATACCTTCCTCCATCTTTCCTTTTACTTGCGAGTAGAAAAATAGCGACTTCGGATTTGCCCCCATCGAAGAAATAACAAGAAAATTTTGTACCCCTTGTTCTTCTGCTACACGAGCTGCTCGTATTGTATAATCATAATCAACCTTTTTAAAATTTTCTTTCGTCTTTGCTTTTTTAATTGTCGTACCAAGACAATTAAAAACATCATCTACAGCAAAAAACTCTTTATATTGTTCCAAAATCGAAAAATCCACCTGCTTTTGTTGAAGCTTTTCGTGCTCCCATTCTAGTGATCTTCTCACAAAAATTGTAACTGAATCATAATAGTCCGAATCAAGCAGTAATTGTGTCACTTCCTGTCCAACTAGACCACTAGCTCCAAGTACCAAGGCTGTTCTTGTTTTCATCCGTTTCCATACCTCTTTATCTTCTAATATCTTTCTCTATCATATGCAAAGCATAATACAATATGCAAGCCCTTTGTTTACTCTTTTTCTTCTTTTGGCACCTCAGTAACTGTACTTGTATCTCCTAAATTCCGAATAAGCGCTTTCAAAAAAAACAGCACACATGATAATGGAAAAATAACAGCCAATATTAATAAAACTGCTTCGCTCACATATTCCATTCACTCATCTCCTTCTCTGCACCCTCTATCACACTATATGAAGAAACTGAAAGGATATATGCAAAAACAAAAAAAATAAACCAGAGCATTGTGACAAATTTAGAACAAACTATAAATCGTAATCATTATTATTTATTGCAACATTGTCAAAGATGTATTATACTAAACCGGTGGTATAAAACGTAATTATTACGCTTTATAAAAAAAGAAGTTATTCTTTCTTTTATTTGGAGAAAATACATTTTAGAAAGTAAAGAAACGAGGCAAACAAAATGAAGAAAAGATCACTTATATTTTCATTCGTACTAATATTTACCCTTATATTTGCTGGATGTTCAAACAAAGATAACACAGCAAATAAAAAAGATGGTAAACTTTCTGTCTATACAACTATTTTTCCTTTAGCTGACTTTGCTAAAAAAATCGGTGGCGATTACGTAGAAGTAACAACTATATATCCACCAGGTGCAGATTCCCATACGTATGAGCCAAGTCAAAAACAAACAGTACAAGTTGCCAAAGCAGACTTATTTGTATATAACGGAGCTGGATTAGAGCCATTTGCTGAAAAAATGGAAAAAACATTAAAAAATGAAAAGGTTAAAGTTGTGAATGCATCAAAAGATATCGAACTACAAGCTTCGACTGAAGACGAACACGAGGAAGGTCATAAAGAAGAACATCATCATGATAAAGACCCTCACGTTTGGCTAGATCCAACACTTGCAACGAAACAAGCTGAAGCAATTAAAAATGCACTTGTAGAACTACAACCAGAGCATAAAGAAGAATTCGAGAAAAACTTTGCTGCACTGCAAACCAAATTCACAAGTTTAGATAATCAATTTAAAGAAGTTGTTGATCATGCAAAAACGAAAGAAATTTTAGTTTCTCATGCAGCATACGGATATTGGGAACAACGTTACGGTTTAAAACAAATTCCAATTGCAGGTATTTCTGCTTCTGATGAACCATCCCAAAAAGCACTAGCTTCTATCACGGCAACAGCAAAAGAGCATGGGTTAAAATATATTTTATTTGAAACATTCTCTACACCAAAAGTAGCAGAAGTTATTCAAAAAGAAACAGGAACGAAAATTTTACGCTTAAATCATCTTGCAACTATTTCTGATAATGATGCGAAAAAAAATAAAGATTACTTCACACTAATGGAAGAGAACATGAAAACTTTAAAAGAAGCTACAAATTAATATAACATTCATTTCTGACCGCGAAAAAATGTTTCTGCGGTCTTTTCTTATGCCATTTCTTTCCTGATTGCCTTGACTTATAAAAAACATATAGTAAAATTATCCATATTAGTTTTATATATTATTTCAATATACAAGTCATTTCTATACAGAATACACCATGATCTGCACCCGCTTTCTCCTTTTGTTTTAAAACCTTGCACGTGGCAGGAAAAAGCACTGACCGCTTCTATGCATGGCCAGATCCTCTCGCCCGCCTAAAAAGAAAGAGAACTTTTATGCCGATTTTTTAATTTGTATTTATATAGTTATAATAAATAGGAAAGTGAGATGAAACTATGAATCTTCACATTTGTGAAGTAACAGTACATAATTGGCGTTCAGTCGCTGCCTTAGACGTAGCAGCGGAGCAGCGACAATTTATTGAAAGCAACGCATTTTCTTTAGCCGAATCATTATATGAAGGAAATGCAACATCGTTAGCTTTATATGATGGAGAAACACTTGTTGGATACGCAATGTATGGATGGTATTCTGAAAAAAATGAAAGCATATGGTTAGACCGGTTTATGATTGATCACAACTTTCAAGGAAACGGTTACGCGAAACGCTTTCTCCATTTATTAATTTCATATTTACAAGAAAAATATCAATGTAAAAAGATTTATTTAAGTCTTCATCCTAACAACAAATTAGCAATGAAACTATATGAATCGTTTAGCTTTCGTCTAACTGGTGATATTGACGATGAAGGTCCTGTTGCTGGAGTTGTAATGGAGTTACTTATAGATAAAGTGAAACTTCCATAAACCAACATAAATAAGCCTGCAAACGCAGGCTTATTTTATGCATTCTTCAAAATGTTGTTGAAACCATTCTTTATTTAAATTTTTACCAATAAAAACAATCTCACTTACTCGTTTTTCTCCTTCTTGCCACTCTCTATCATAGGAAGCTGCAAATAACGTATGTACGCCTTGGAACACAACGCGGCGATTTACTCCTTCAATAGACAATATTCCTTTATAACGATATAAATACTCTCCTAATTCTTGTACAACGGCTGACATCCATTCATTTATTTTTTGCAGATCAAGAGGACGCTCTTCTCTTAACACAAAGGCCTTTACCCCTTCTAAATGATGCTGCTCTGTATGGGGATAAATTTCTAACTTGTCACGCGTTTTAAACGTTTGTATATCTAGCAAGGATGAAATATCTACTTCACAATTTATTGTTGGGATTAATTTTGCAGTTGGATTGATCCCTTGTAATTCAATGAGTAAATTCTCCTTTTCTTCCTGCTCTACTAAATCTAATTTATTTATTAATACCATGTCAGCAAAAGCAATTTGTTCTTTTGCTTCTAAACCTTTTTCAAAGTGTTTATATATATGATAGCTATCTACTACAGTTACTACACCGTTAATTTGGTATGCGGACTGAATAATAGGGTCTAAAAAGAATGTCTGAATAATTGGACCAGGATTTGCAAGCCCAGTTGTTTCAATTACTAAACCTTCAAAATCCATTTTACCTTCTGCTCTTACTTCTAGTAGATGCTTTAGTGCAACAAGCAAATCTTCACGTACTGTACAACATAAACAACCGTTTGTCATTTCCATAATTTCTTCTTCTACATTCATAATCAATTGATTATCGATACCTATTTGTCCAATTTCATTTACAATAACCGCAAGTTTCTTTCCGTGCTCTTCAGATAAAATACGATTTAATAATGTTGTTTTCCCTGATCCGAGAAATCCGGTTAATATTGTTACTGGAATCACGATTCTACATCTCCTTGTTATATGTCTAATTACATAATTATATCATAGGTTGTCTTTTTATTTTTCGAATATAGAACATATTAGTTGTAAGTATATCTACACGAATATATAATAGCAGCAAATAAGAAAACCTTTTCATATCGAATAGGTTCATACATATCAGCAAGGAGGATCTACATAAATGGAACGAATTCGAATGGCCCAAAACCTAGAGTTTTCTCGAATTATTCAAGGGTTTTGGCGTTTAGCAGAATGGAATATGACAGATCAGGAATTACTCTCTTTCATTGAATCTTGCATGGAAATGGGCATTACAACGTTTGACCATGCCGATATTTATGGCGATTATACATGTGAAGCTTTATTTGGGAAAGCACTTCAATTAAAACCAAGTTTACGTGACAACATGCAAATCGTTACAAAATGTGGAATCGCTCCCCCATCATCTAAATTTCCAGAGCGTTACGTTGCTCACTATAATACAAGTACTGAACATATTTTAAAAAGTGCCGAACAATCACTACAAAACCTAAATACTGACTATATTGATGTATTGCTCATTCATCGCCCTGATCCATTTATGAATCCAGCAGAAGTTGCAGAAGCTTTTTCTCGTTTGAAGCAAGAGGGAAAAGTACGACACTTTGGTGTATCAAACTTTCTGCCTTCCCAATTCAATATGTTAAGTTCGTATTTAGATTTTCCGCTCATTACCAATCAAATCGAAGTATCTGTTATGCAGCTTGAGCATTTCGAAAAAGGTACGATTGAACAGTGCCAAGAAAATCGAATTTCTCCTATGATTTGGTCTCCGCTTGCTGGGGGTGAGATTTTCAAAAAAGAAAGTGAGCCTATACTTTGCTTACGTCACACACTAGAGAAAATTGCTACTGATTGTGATATTTCTGAAATTGATTCGATTATGTATGCATGGCTACTTGCTCATCCAGCTAATATGCTACCAATTGTTGGTTCTGGTAAACTAGAACGTATCAAAACAGCTGTTGAAGCAACAAAACTAACATTGGACCGTCAGCAATGGTTTACCATCTTTGAAAGCTCAAATGGTCATCCTGTTCCATAAGTACACCAAAAGAACATGAGATTCATTCTCATGTTCTTTTTAAATCTGTAATTGATTTATTTCTGCCGCACTCCGAATTCCTGATTCAATTGCTCCTTGTATCCAGCCATGATACAACGTAGTATGATCACCCGCAAAATATATTCTCCCTTCTGGTTTCACAATGTGAGGTTGCAATTCTGTTTCTTGAGTTGCCTGAAAGATTGCAAACCCTCCTAATGCGTACGGGTCTAACGTCCAGCTCTTCGATATACCAGAAATAAATTCATCATATACTTGATTTCCAAGTATATCCCCTAAATTTTGTAAAGTATAATAAATACGGTCATTTTCAGATAAACCATCCCACAATAACGCATCATACGACCAAGTATAACTCCCCAGTACCATTCCAGGCCCTTTTGTCCCAATTCCATAGCTTGGATAATATGCATAACGAATAGGCAAATCCGTAATGATGCGGCCACCACGTTGCCCTTGTTCTTCCCAAAAACGACTTTTAAATTGGATTCCAATTTTCGTCGCAGCCATGTAATGTAGTTCTCGAATGGCTTTCCACTTTTCATGAGAAACAGAATCATACGGATCAATTTCAACAAATCTCATTGTTGTAAATGGAATGGTGACGATGACAATATCACCTGTAATACTGGTATATTCAAACGTCTTCTCATTACGACAATATGCTGTAACTCCTTTTTCGTGCTGCACTAGTTTCATTAACTTTTGTTGAAAGATAATATCATTTTGCAATTGCGGTAAAAAAGACTTTGGCAACGCGTCATTGCCGCCTTCAATTTCATAAAAACCTGTAGATTGCTGTAAAATGAAAATAAAACGCAATGTTTCTACAAAAGACCTTTCTAAAAATCCTTCTAAATCAAGAAGCACCCCTATCATCTCTACAGCAGCTGGTGAAAAAGGCACTTTATATTGGTGAGGATAATCCTTTAAAAACTCTGCTGTAGAATACCGACCAAAATCTTTCTCTACAATACTCCAATTTTTTTCCGGGTCTCTTTTAATAAAATCAAGAATTGGTTGTATTGCTGACATCAACAGGTCTTCCGATGATTTTCCTTCTTCATTCGCTGCAACTGGATAACGTAAAATACTCGGATTTTTCTCATATTGTTTCAATGTTGTCTTGCGACCATTTGCATAAATAATATCCGTTTCATTTCGATTAATGAATGGATTTAACTTCAACCCAAACTTCTTAATATACGAAATCGTTAATTCATGTGTATAAGGAATCCGCATGGCTCCAACATCTAGATATAAGCCTGTTTCTGGCATTCTCATCGTATAAATACGCCCACCAATTCGATTATTTGCTTCTAGTATTTTCACACGATGACCAGCAGCCTTTAATAATGATCCAGCCACTAATCCAGCCATGCCCGCTCCAATAATAATAATATTTTTCGGTACTGTCGTTTTTGGTAAGCCATTGTCAATAATAGATACCATCTCATTTGTTGCAAAATGGGATTGCATATTTAATCGCATCATCCCCACCCCTACTCATCAACACAAATTCATAGTTCAATGCATTGTATTCATGAAAAGGATGAATCATTCTATTTTTTCTGAATATTCACAAAAAGTTCAAATAAATATGCACTCTTTCCTTTTATTTAACCGTATAATAAAAATGTAGATAGGAAATGTAAGGAAGGGGATGGAAACATGAAACGCTCTTACAACTATCATGAGATTAAAAAACAATTAGAAAGCCAAAAATCTCACTTATGTAAACGATTAACAGATGTAAAATTAACAGAAAATGAGCGCAATGAAATCAAGAGAATGATTGACAATTACGAATATATTCTTAACTTAGTTGAAATGAATCATTTTGAAAGAGGAATTTCTCACTGAAAACGGGTGTACAAATTAACAGGACATAGAGGTTAAAATAAAGTGAAACTTCCATCAGTCGGTTTTTTCTTCATCCCCACTGATGGAAACCCTGTCCAAGCTAGCACATAACAGCAATTGTTTCCCGCCCTTCTATACCGCCCTCATTATTCATATAGATATATCTTTTCCAACAGTCGAACTTCTGATAACAGTAATTAAATAGAAGTGAAACTCCTGCAGACTTTTTTAAGATTTTCTATATTGTTATCTGAAATTCTTATTTTCCATTCTAAAACAGACAATTTACGCATATGGTTATATAAATATTCTCTTTTTGGAGTGTTAATTAGAAAAAAGAGGAAGGGCAAAATAGTAGTTGGCGACTATGGAAACATTCATAATTTTTACAATAAAATTCCCATTTTCCTAATAGAGGGGGATTTAACTTATGAACAACTTTCATTTTCTTTGCGAACAATTTGCTACCATTCTTAAAGGGAAAAGTAAAATCAATCAAAATTCTTGTTCAGTATCTTTCCATCGCAATTTCAAGGTGCTTGTCCAAGGAAAACCGAGTATGTCTGTAGTACCTGTAGGAGTAGGCTTCGAATCTTTGGATCAAAATGGTAATGCATTGAATTTAGGTGAAATTGCTATTCTGCAAGAAGAAATCCCCTCATTTATGCGGTCAATTACACAACAAGGAATTATTGTTAGTGCCTTACATAATCATTGGTTATATATGAATCCATTGATCATGTATATTCATGTCCAATCAGTAGAACCACCATTACATTTTGCGAAAAAATTGGCAAATTCTTTTTCAGTCCTAAGTAGCTACCCTATTGCTGATGATGGGAGTTAATGCGAAGTGAATCATATATATTTTTTATATGAGTTTTAACGTGAAGTTCCGATCCCTTCGAATGAAAAATTCGTAAATCTATTACTCTATCAATACAAGATATTATTCTTGAAAAAATACATACTTCTAGTGAGGTAATGTATAATAATCCTTGAATTTGAGTCAATATTTTTGACATAAATAAGAGCATGTTTTGATCAATCTTTTTTCAAAACATGCTCTTTATATTTGTTTTTATATCAAGTTTAAAAGTGTTAATCTAATTAAACTTTATTCTAAAGCTAGACTTACTCATTTATCACCTTAATTTTTCTCCCTTGTAACAACTGAAACATCACATAATATAAAATTGCACTCAAAAACGCAAGTGCTGCAATAATGTAGAATGTGTATTGATAACCTATCCATGCTGTTAAAGGAATCGCAATTGGTGCAATGGTTCGGCCAACAGACCAACGAAGTGTTGCTGCCGCAAAATATTGTCCTCGCATATGTTCAGGTGCTAATTTAGAAACGAAACTATTTTGAATTCCAACAACTGATAGCTCTCCGAACGTGAAAATGAGCATCGCAATAATGAGCCCCCAGACTGAGATAGTGTGAGGAAACATAATCATTGCTATCCCATATGCAAAAGAAGATAAAACAAAAATAGCCCGCTCAGAAAAGTAATTTGCTAGCCTTGTTACATATACAGTAAATAGAGCAACCAAAAATCCATTTTCCGCGATAATCCAACTAAACAATTTCTCCCCATTTATCATTAGATTAAAAAACTCTTGCGTAGGAACATTTTCTTTTATGTATACAGCTAACAATAGATCAAGCTGTGTAAAAGTTTGAGCAACAAGAATACCTGCAACAATGAACAACAGAAAGACACCATCTTGAAAAATAATCCGATAATTCCTTATCTGTTCATTCACAACAGTCAGCCATCCGCTTTGTTTTTCTACTTTTGTTCTGTTCTCTGGTAACGTCTCTTTTATAAATTTAAGTAGTACAAATGCTAATATAAAATTAATGACAACGCTTGCCAGTAACAATTCAAAACGATAAGAAAAAAAGAAATACGCTCCTAAAATCGGTCCCAACACAACATTAATATTAATCATTGTATAAAAAACCGCAAATACTTTACTTTGCTGCTCTTCGGGTACTAAATCGGCAACCATTGCTGCACTCGCCGGATAATATAAAGAACCCATAATACCGATAAGTGAAAAAGCTACAAATGTTAAGAGAGGCGATTGCAACCACGGTGAATTAGCAAAAGCAAATAATACAAATGCAGCACTTTGTACAAATGTAGCAATTACCATCATTCGCTTACGGCCATACGTATCCGCTAAATAGCCGCCTACTAAATTGGCAAAAACAGATAATACTTGCGACAATACAAGTAATATTCCAGCCATCGTCTTTCCTAGTTCTTCCGCGAAATATATGGCCATAAACGGAAGAAGCATCCAGAAGAAAAGGCCGAAGAGCCATTCCCCTACTAGACGAATCTTTAAATTTAAATCCCATTCCCTAAGAATCATGAAGTTTCCTCTTCTCTACACCTTCCGCATGATGCTTACAATAAAGAAACAACAATGAAGTATTGTTGTTTCTTTATTATACAATGCTTGTATTTATTTTATCAGGCTTACTTGTCACTAAATAATGTTTCTCTGAAACATATAAATTTCGTTCTAGTTTTCTTTTTAAATATGGACCTAACTTTATTGAACAAATAAGGCGATTCTCATTTCCTTCAACGATTGGAAAAACTTCTTTGTCCGTTACATATTGATCAACAGCACGTTGTACATCATCAATTTCTTTAACAAGATCAAGGTTTTCTTGTGTATTCTCGAAGACTTCAAGTGTCTCCTTTGTAATAATAAATGTATTTGTAGGAAAAGCAGGTAAATAAGGTTTTAATAAGTCATAATTAACTGTGTAGTCATCATTTACTAATACTGTATATACGACGTTAGCATTCGCTTCAAGAAATTTTGCCATAGCAAGTTCTAATTCATCTTTCGTAATCTCTCTTTCTTCCTTGCCTTTTGTAAAAAAGCGAAACATTTTCTCCGCCCCCTTTTCCTTTATTATACCATAAATTACAAGATAAATATGAATAATGAAAAAACACACCTCTACATTACCAATAAGTCCCTTCACTAATCTCACCTTTTAAAAAAATCATGCGAAATTATCACTTTATTGTATGTTTGTCCAAACTCATTCATATGTATGAAATTAAGTAACGTTTTCAGTAGAGAGTGCACCTTCTCTTATCACAAATTTCAAGAAAAATTTTTAAAAAAGTAAGAAATAATTGATGAATTTTTTACTTTGTCTCACCCTACTCTCAAAGTCTAGGAAACAAATCAATCAGCTCATAACATAAGAAAGAGGGATTACATGGACAATGAGCAATGGAAAGTAGCTAAAAAAATTGCTGCTACTTATATAGGAACTGTCGTTGGAGCTGGATTTGCAACAGGAAGAGAAATCGTGGAATTCTTTACAATCCATGGCACATATGGAACAATCGGCATTTTAGTAAGCGGCATTTTCTTTATTTGGTTAGGTACAAAAATGATGCTGCTTTCTTCACAAATTAATGCATTTTCTGCTCAAGAATTTAACAAATATTTATTTGGTGATGTCTTTGGGAGCGTTGTAAATATTTTATTACTTCTCGTATTATTTGGTGTAACAAGCGTCATGCTTTCCGGAGCTGGAGCGGTATTTGAAGAGCAACTTCGCCTTCCAAGACAACTTGGAATCTTTATAACGATACTTGCTTGTATGATAATTGGCGGCCGAGGATTACAAGGGGTATTCGAAGTCAATTCACTCGTCGTACCAATTATGATGATTTTTATTGTGGGGCTATCCATTACAACACTCTTTCATGATGTACCTTCCTTTTTCAACATGACACCTTCTGAAAATTGGAATAGCAAATGGGTTACAAGTCCAATTACATATGTTGCACTCAACCTCTCACTCGCTCAAAGTGTACTTGTACCGTTAGCAAGTGAAGTAAAAGATCAAAAAGCCATTAAATGGGGGGGTATGTTAGGCGGGGCTGGTCTCTGTTTAATTTTATTATGTAGTCACTTCGCCATTTTAACTGTCGAGCAATTTTATCAATATAATATTCCAATGGCAGAAGTTGTACGTCGCTTCAATGCTACTTTTCATTTCTTTTTTGTATTAATTATTTTTGGGGAAGTATTTACAACACTTGTCGGTAACATATTTGGTATGACTAAACAACTTCAATCTATCACCGGCTGGAAAAGTAACAGCATTATTTATTTCATCTTACTGATTAGTTATTGTTTTAGTTATATTGGTTATAGTGAATTACTTCATATATTATATCCTGTGATTGGGTGGATCAACTTGATTTTCCTTCCAATTATTGCATTCAAACAACAGCAAAATACATAAAGTGAAACTTTAATCAGTGGGGGTTTTCTTCATCCCTCACTGATTATTAGTTGAACCAATCGGGCTTTTACGGGCAGTTTATCTCCTACCTAACTTCTTTGCTTTCGCCAAATTTTGAGGTGGGAGTATTACTGCCCGTTAATGCGGGATAAAGTGAAACTTCTTATCCCTTGCTACGAATGAGTTGAACGGATTGGACCTCTATCAAACGAAAACAAAAAGCACGTGAATCATCTTATTTACGTGCTTTTTTCATTACACCTTACATCTTTCAATTCATATTTGTAACTCTTCAGCCATTTTTGATAACGTTCCAGCTACTGAACTAACTTATTTTCTTTGAATTCCTCAAGATCTTGAGGAAGAAATTTCTTACTTACTGCGAATGGCAAAATAAAAAACATCCGTTAGTAACTGGATGTTTTTTACTCGCAATCTTCACACACTTCCCAATACAATCCCATTTCAACTGCTAAAAATGGTTTTAACTGTAATCGAATCATGCGGCTTGGCATACGATCTAGTACAAATTGAAGGCTTTCTTCTTCTTCTTTTATAATATCCACCTTTTGGACAGCAATACGTTGGATTTTTGTTACCGCCTGACCATCTTTATATAAAACAAGACCAATCTCATCGTCTTCATTAAAAAACAATTCTATACTTGTACCTGTTAATGAGATTGTATTTGTTATAAAATATGTACCTTTTTCTTCTTGAATATAATACTTCCAGCCTCGTGTCCCGTCTTCTTGTGGAAGAACTTTAAAAAATGATGTAATCTCCTCGTGCAGCATACAATACCCCTCTCTTACCTCTTTCTCAATACCCTATATACATTTATTCTACCACAAACGACTATAACAGCTGTATTTCTCCGCTCAAAACTATATAAACACAAATTAAAAACGAAAAGCGTGTGAATCATTTGATCCACACGCTTTTTTATTATACTTTAAATCTCTCAATTAACACTTGTAACTACGCCTTTGGAGTTTTTTTATTTTTTCTGTCTCATTTGTTTTGTGACACTTTTCCATTTATTACGCTCTGCACGGGCTAAAAGAGCATCTTGCTTTCTCATCGCATAAGCAATTTCTTTTTGTAGTTTTTTATAATTGAACAATCGAGCTTCCTCCAATGTTCCCTCATCAATCGCAGCACGAATTGCACAACCAGGCTCATTTTCATGTTGACAATCTCGGAAGCGACATTTTTGAGCAGCTTCTTCAATATCAGAAAAAGTTGCGTGCATGGCACCGCTTCCTTCCCAAAGCTGAAGTTCTCTCATTCCCGGTGTATCAATAACAAGTGCACCAGTTGGTAATTGGAACAATTCTCGATGTGTTGTCGTATGCTTTCCTTTACTATCGCTCTCACGAATTCCACCTGTTTTGGCCACTTCATTTCCCATTAAAGCATTCAGTAACGTGGATTTCCCTGCTCCCGAAGAGCCAATAAGCGCAATCGTTTTTCCTGGTTGTAAAAATTGTTGCAATCGATCTATGCCTGTTTGATGCAAACTATCAACTGCAAAAATAGGCACTCCAATTGCAATCGTCTCTGTTTCCATTATTTTTTGCTCTATATTTGTACATAAATCACTCTTTGTTAAAATAACGACAGGCATCGCTCCGCTCTCATATGCTAACAATAAATAACGCTCAATTCGCCTTACATTAAAATCTGCATTTAAAGCATTAACTAAAAAGAGATAATCCACATTTGCTGCGACAATTTGTTCCACTGTTTTCTCTCCAGCTACTTTTCTAGAAAAAGAACTTTTTCTTGTAAGCACAGTGTGAATAATTGCTTTCTTTTCTTCTGGCAATTTTGTTACGCCTACCCAATCTCCTACTGCAGGATAATCACCTTTCTCAATTGCCTCATAACGAAATTTCCCTGTTAATTCAGCTACATATTCACCATCTTCGCATATAATCCGATACATATGTTTATGCTCTAACAGAACACGTCCTACTTCATATTGCTCTGATAATTGCTCTTCAAAATGCATATCCCATCCAAATTCTACTAAATAATTACGATTCAATCTCGAATCCTCCCTAAAATGTTTAATGGGGAAGGATATAACGATTCTTTATAAAGTTTCGTCCGTTCCTTCCTTATTTGTATTAACCGTGTAAATTTTATAAACAATCGACATAATACATCACTCCGTTCTTATTAGATTTAATTATATTATATGAAATTTCAAATAAAATATCCACCATATATAACAGAATTATCAGATTAAAAAGCATATATAACAAAAACAAACTTTCTCAATCTATACACATAAAATTTAAAAAGGAGTAAATGCGCCAAAAACAGAATGATATTTACTAAAAGGAGTGGGTTTGATGGATATGTATTCGTGGCTAACTGCTCTTCTCGTTGGTGGAATTACCGGTTTTGTTGCCCATCTTATCAATCATCAAGGCAAATTATTGCTTCCACGCCGATTAAAAACATTTTTCCATCTTGGCTTTTTAGCTGATATCATCACTGGCAGCCTCGCTGCCCTACTTGGCCTTGTTTTATTTGATGCGACAACTATAAAAGAAATCATTAAAGTTGCAATCGTTACTGCTATTTCTGGCCAAACATTTTTACTCCATCAAGCGCTTGGAGGAGAACAAGCAAAGAATACACAGATGAATAAAGCAAATGAAAAAATACAAGAAATTGACAAATTATTAAGGCGTTAATATGTACTACAATTTGCAATTTACTGATATAATGAAAAATAAAAATGCTGAATGAAAGCGTCTGTCAGAAGAGAGGGTGTTTCGTATGGCAAGCAAAAAAATAGAAGATTTCTTAACAGACCCTGAAAAAGAGGAGCTGATAGAAAACTACAAATGTTTACGAGAAGCCCGCACAAAGCGAGAAGCAAACTATTTTGGCGAAACAGTAAACGATTTGTTAGATAAAGCAAAGCAACGTATTATTAAAGAAGCCGGCATTAAAGATGAAAATGCTGCAACAATCCATCCAAAACGAAAAGCACTGTTTTAGTATATACATGAAACAGTGCTTTTTCCTTTCAGTTTACATAGTGTATATATGTTTTTTATATACATTATGAAACTGTTTTTTGTTTTGTTCCAGATTCTATATTTTTTATAATTCCAGCTCGTTTAAACGTGAATAGAGAAAAGATATACATGCTAGCTGTAAACATCCCGATAGCAGAAAAATTATGAAATATAACGTATAAAAAACCTGCTAAAGCTGCTCCAATCATTTGCCCAATATACATTGATGAATTAGCCAGCGCGGCAATAGTACCTCTTGCTGTCTGTGATAATGTTTGTAATGCACTCATCATAATAGTAAACAAAATACCTGTTATAAAAAATATAATAAAGAAAAATACCTCTATAAATAACACATATTTTAATTGAGGCAATATCAAATACAAAACAACAAGCACAATTATTCCCCCATATAACGAGCGGGTCTTACCAAACTTATTGACAAGTTTAATGCCAAACAAATTGCCTGTTAAATTCCCAAATCCTAATATAAGCATGGCGCTTCCAATTTCATTTACTTCTAATTGAAATTGATCTGATAACCATTTTCCTAAAAATGAAAAAGCTGCAAAGTTACCGGTTTGAAATAAGAAATACGCAAAAAATGACGGTACTGTTTTTGATATATGTAATAACTGGTTATAACGACTAAAAACTGTTTGTTTTTGAGATTCTTGTTGTAGCGGTCGTAAATGAGGCAGCGTAAAATATATGAGTATCCCCAATATAGCAGAACAAATTCCAATTACAAAAAACGGAGTAGAATAATGCACAGATGCAAGGTAAGCTCCGATAGGTAATCCAAACATTTGTGACAAAGATAATCCAGCTGTAACAATTCCTATACATTTCATAATATGCTGAGGTGATACAAGGAGCGGGATAGACGCCCATACTTGCGGTGATACAAATGCTGCGCTAACACCAGCTAAAAAACGAAAGGTAATCATCCACCAAAAAGTAGGAGCTATACCACATAAAAACGTACTAATTGAAAAAAATATCATTCCACCTATTATAACCCGCTTTCTATCTAGACCATCAGAAATAGGACCAGCAATTAATGCAAATAGAGCATACCCTAATGCGTATGCACTTACCATCCAACCTGATATTTCCGTAGAGACATTATATAACTCTTGCAATGTCGGTAAGAGGGGTGAAATTAAAAATGTATCTGTTCCTATCATAAACATGATCATAAAAAATAAAAGCATCGTTTTCTTCACCATAAACACCCTTTCTATATAAACCCATTTTAATTTTTCGACATATAAGTCTCTGCTATGTAGAATACAACATGCCCTGTATTCGCTTGCTCCCTTAGTTTTAAACCTTGCATGTGTCAGGAAAAGGCCCTGACCGCTTCTATGCACGGTCAGATGCTCTCATCCTCCCATAAAAGAAAGAGGTTTTTATGTAGTTTTTTAACTTATATATATTTATAGATAAAAGCAACACATGCAGCTTTTATCTTATTCCTCTTCTAAAATAGATTGAATCGTTTGCAAATCACTCTCGAGTAAAGTAACTCGATTTACTTTTATATTTTCTCTTATTTGTTCTACATGTTTTCCTCCTGGAATGACCGCATCAATCCCGTCTTGTGCAAGCAACCAAGCTAACGCTAAATTCGGCATAGTCGTATTTCTTTCCGTTGCGAATTTCTTTAATTTTTCTACCTTCACAAAATTCTTCTTATATACATCCTCTTCAAATAAAGAAACACTTCTTCTCCAGTCTCCTTCACTCAATTGCAAATTTTCCGGATATTTACCACCTAAAATTCCAAAAGCAAGAGGTCCATATGGAATAAATGCAATATTTTGTTCAATACAATACGGAATTAATTCTTTTTCCGCAGTCCGATCCAACATGTTATATGGTGATTGCAAAACAGCAATATCCCCATGCTGATTCGCTTCTTTTAACTGTTTAATATTGATATTTGAAATACCAATCGCTCGTATCTTTCCTTCTTCTTTTAAACGTACTAGTTCCCCCACTGACTCTGAAAATGGAATTCCTGGATCTGAAAAGTGTAAATAATATAAATCTATATAATCTGTCTGTAATCGTTGCAAACTATTTTCTACAGCTGTTCTTATGTAACTAGGTTTATTGTTTATACGAGTAGTAGCTCCTAATAACTTTTGAATCCCACCTTTCGTAGCAAGTGTAATATCTTTTCGTTTCCTTCGTAATACTTCTCCTAATAACTCTTCTGAACGTCCAAATCCATATACGTCTGCTGTATCAAAAAAAGTAACTCCTTGATATAAAGCTTCTTCTATCATTTTCGTTCCTTCTGCCTCATCAATATTTGAGAATAAGTTATAGCCACCAACCGCATTTGTTCCAAAACCAATTTGTGAAACTTCCAATTTTGCCTTCTGTAAAGTTACTAATTTCATTTTTCTATCCCCTTTATATTTCTATTGTTCTAATATATTCGAACAATAGAAATATATCATGATATATGTTATAGTGCAAATAGAAACTAAAATACGTTACGAAAAGCAGGTGGAAAAATGCGAACTCTATACCATCCAAATCGTGAGGAAATTCAACTCTCCTCTGTATTATATGCACTTAGCGATCAAATCCGGTTAAAGATTGTAAACGACTTACTGACATGCGGTGAACAGTCTTGCGGCGCTTTAAACATCCCTATCGCAAAATCTACACTCTCTCATCATTTTAAAGTATTACGAGAGTCCGGTGTTATGTATACGAGAATCGAAGGAACACAGCGTTTCATCTCCATTAGGACAGAAGACTTAAACAAGAGATTTCCAGGGTTATTAGACGCTATTTTACAAGCGACAGAACCTTATTAATAACAAACAGGAGCATCTTCATAAAGATGCTCCTGTTTGTTATTAATATGAAAATGTAATTGTTAACAATGAATATCCACTTTGCGCCTGGTAAGGAGCTACCTGATATGACACTCGCTTTGCTCCTTTTGGCCAAGCAACTTCATTCAGTACTTTTTTCACATCGTTCATCGTGTTATCGATTGTTTGATGGTAACGAAGTTCTACCTTTTCTTGTTTCGTTGTAAATTTTTGCTGTAATTTTTGTTTTAACTGATTATAGTTTTCAGCTCCAAATTCTGCTGCTAAATAAACAAGATTTGTATCTTTTAAGATTTGTTGATAAATAGGAGCTTTCTTATTTCCTGCTTTAATTTTATTTGTTAACTCATTATAATAACTTGTATTTGCAGCTGGATATTTACTACGATCCCACTGGTGATCTTTACTCATTTGCTCATCGGACAAGTTAAAATAAGAGTACGTAACACGTCCTTGTTTATCCGGAACGGGATCATCGAATGTCGTATCGAGGTGATACCATTTCCCCTCAACATTCACAAGGTTCCACGCATGAGACTGCCCATTTCCAGTTCCCGTTACAATATGAGATTGAATTCCCGCTTCTTTTAATAACTGATAGGTTAATAGTGCATATCCTTGACAAACTGCCGAATGTTTTGATAACGCTTCATATGCAGTGTAAGAACGTAGTGATGTGTCATATGAAACATTTTTCACTACATAGTCATGAATGGCTTTTACTTTTTCATTTTGGTCCATTCCGGCTGTAATGATTGAATTTACAATTGATTTTGCTTGCTTCATCACGTACTGTGATTGTTCTTTCGTTTCTCGGTATGAAATATTCAATGTAAATGAATAATTCCCTGGTACACCACGAATCGAAAATTTCGTACCACTTACATTATATTTTAAATATTCATCCTTTTCCAACGTTTGGTTATAGGCTTGCACCAGTGTATTTAACACTTCTTTTATGTTTGAATTCTTTGTCTTATAAACAATTGTAATATTTGTTTCATGATTATTTAAATGCTTTTGTAACTCTTGTTGAAACGCTGCAATCAGTTTTGCATCGCTTACAGAACTATCTACCTGTTTTGTAGCAGCATATGATACTGAAGGCATATGAAGCGTTCCACTTATAATAGACGAACAAAGTACTATAGTTGATAAACATTTTACAGATTTCTTCATTTAATCACATCCTCGTAATATAAAGTAATTATAAAAAATGATTTTCTAATATATATAAACATATATTAATTCTATCAAAAAAGAAAATACATTTTTTTGATATTTTAACGTATTTCCGAAAGAAACCCACATCTTTAAGCACGTAACGGGCAGCAGTTCCGCGTTTTTCCAGTTAAGTATACGGACCTAGACAACAAAAACTCGTTGACATCACCTAAAAATGTATGTGCTAGATATAAAGATTTCATACACGTAAGTGAAGTAATTCAAACAACGGTGAACTATATAAATCCATTTTAATTTTCCGACATATAAGTCACTGCTATAGAGAATACAACATGACCTACTCTCGCTTCCTCCTTTTGTTTTAAACATTGCATGTGGCAAGAAAAGGCTCTGACCGTTTCTATGCGCGGCCAGATGCTCTCGTCCTCCCCTAAAAAAAGAGGGTTTTTATATCGGTTTTTTAACTTGTATATATGGAAAAGTAATTTCCGTTCACACGCGAAACTTCTTTAAATTATAAACTTTGTAAAATACAACAAGCGTTTTCAAAACGGCGTTGCTTTATATCTTCATTTGCAATACAGAAATATAACATTCCCATATCTCCCCACATCATGTTTAAATGTTGCTCATCAGAATCTACTTGAAATAATAATGTCATCTCACTATGATGCACATTCATATATTCCTGTGCTTCCTCAAATACTTCTGTTTGAACGGAAAATGGTGTACCAAAAATTTGATGATTGTCATAGTGGTCAGGTATTAATTCCTCTAACAATTGCAAGAAACGATCTGAATCATCTTCATTTTCAATAAACAACTCCGGAAGTTTTTGCACTTTTTCAAATGTAATTCTGCACTGAGAAAATTGCCCTTTCATTTGATTCGTGTTTTGTAAATCCTCGATTGCTCCTTCATAATATAAAACACGCCAGCCTTCTTTTATGTTTGCATTTCCATACACTTCATAAAAGTCTTCTTGCTCATCATCAGCAAAATAGAAAAAATACAACATGCCATTTTCAGGAAAATCATTTTTTATACCTACAGCTTGAATTTCAGCTAAATTAAACTGGGCAACAAAGTGAAGGGGACGCCCTTTATAAGCTGGATACGCCAACTCTGCTGGCAAATCAGGTGATCCTCCCATTTTTGAACACCCTATTGGCAATATCTCTTCTTGTTTTGGTACCACTTTTATACATTCAAATGCTGTGGCTAACAATTCATCTTTTATATGATTCAGTTGATACTTGTCAATTAATTCTTCAATATGCTTCGTCATACAAACTCCTTTTTCTACATGATTACCTACATCATATCATAAAATTTATTGAACTACCCCCACCTACCGTTTCGTGCTTGAGGTGAGGGTCATCTCGCTAGGTATGATAAAGCTTCTTTCGTTTTTTTCTTTATCTCTACCTGTACTGCCCATTATGAAAAAGGGCTTGTTCATTATAATCGGAATGTCTTTCTAACACATAATATACAGTGTTCCTACAAACATGCAAACTTTTCATCCTTTGTAAGACACCCTCGTAATTCCCACTTTTTTTACTCAAAATTCTTATATTAAGGAGGAAATAAATATGGGCTATGGATATGGCGGTTGTGGATTTGGTTACGGTTATGGAGGATATGGCGGTTGTGGAGGATATGGCGGTTGTGGATTTGGCGGTTTTGCTTTATTAATCGTTTTATTTATCCTTCTTATCATCATTGGAGCAAGCTGCTGTAATGGCTTTGTCTTCTAAGTAATCTTTAACAACTATTGTAGAAAAGCACGCATTTGTCGTGCTTTTTTATTTTCTTTAACTTTATAAATAATGAATTGAAGAGAGGTATTTTCATGAAAATAGATGGTGTCTTTGAAGGCGGCGGCGTTCGAGGCATTGCACATGTTGGAGCAATTTGTGCATTAGAAGAACATGGTTATGAATGGGAGCGAGTCGCTGGTACATCAGCCGGTGCTATTATAGCCGCACTGCTCGCATGCGGTTATACAGGAAAAGAACTACGAACAATTATAAATAGTGCTGATTATACAAACTTCATAACAAAAACATGGTTAGATAAAATTCCCCTTATTGGAAAAGGAGTAAATGTGTGGTTCAAAATGGGTATATATAAAAACGATTTTATAGAACAATGGTTAGAGGATTTATTATCTCAAAAGGGCGTTTATTGTTTTAGTGACTTACCTAACCCGAGCGGCTTAAAAATTATTGCTTCTGATATTAGCAATGGGAACATGGTAATTTTCCCTGATGATTTACCGCATTATGGATTTCCAAATAAAAAATTTTCTATTGCAAAAGCAGCAAGAATGAGCGGAACAATTCCTTTCTTTTTTCAACCTGTAAAATGGAAAACCCCTAAGTGGAATAAACCTTGCTATATGCTTGATGGGGGCATTCTCAGTAATTATCCGATATGGATTTTCGACTCACCAAACATCCCTCGCTGGCCTACCTTTGGATTTCATTTCATGAAAGACGAAATTCAAGCTGAACCTGTGCATTATGAAGAACCTGTTTCTATGTTTAAAGGACTATTTAAAACAATGATGCAAGCCCACGATTTACGCTACCTCAATACAGAAACAAGCGCACGCACAATTAAAATCCCCACTGGAAGTATTACGAGTACCCACTTTAATTTAAGTGATGAAGAAAGAGATTGGCTTTATCATTCTGGCTACCAGGCAGCTAAAAAATTTCTGAGCTCTTGGAATTTTAAACAGTATATACGTCAATATCGTAGCGAATCATCTCGTGCTATACACAGCCAAACTACTAATTACGATAAACAATAATATAAAACTACCAGCAGTAAGATTTTAGTTCATTTCTTCTTTCCTTCAAAACGTAAATTCAAGAGACTTACTTATATATTTTCAAATGGTGTAACTACTCAGTCACTCTATGAAAAACCGATAGAAAAGCATTTTTTTAAGTGGTCGAGAGGGACTGGCTATGTACCACGCATATACATTCGCATTGGGACATATAATTCCCTCCTCAAGTCTAAATTCACTGTATACAGCTAATTAGAGAAAAACTGCTAAAAAATAAATATAAGAAGAAAAAACGGTAGCCATAATAGCTACCGTCCTTTTACGGATATTGCAATCCCTCTGCTTCTTCCTCCGTAATAACAATATAACGTTCTCCCGTTCTTAACCCTAACAGTTCTGCTTTTTCAATTGCTTCTTGTTTTGTTTCTGCATAAGCAGCTAAATATTTTGTTCCATTTATCACTTGGCAAATGACATAGCGTTTCATTTTCATTCTCCTTTTATATATAAATCCAACTTGACTTTCCAACACACAAGTTGCCGCCATGCTGAACAAAAAATAACCTGCTACTTTCTTTCTCTCTTTGTTTGAACTTCGCACGTGGAAGAAAAAGGCCCTGACCGCTTCTACGCATGGCCAGACGCTCTCGACCATCTAAAAAGAAAAGGGGTTTATGTCAGGTTTTTAATTTGGATTTATATATTATCGTATTTATTGTTTTATTTCTTGTATAATTCGTGCAAGTTTTTCAATTCCTCTTTCAATATCGTGCAGCGATGCATAGGAGTAAGAAATTCGCAAATGTTGCTCAGCATGCCGATCATACAAATTTCCTGGATTAAGCAAAATTCCTGCTTGTAATGCTTTATAAAATAGTTTCTGCATAGAAAATCTCAAATTTATATGTAACCAAATGTAAAAACCACCTTCTGGTACATTCCACGTTGCAATATGTGCAAAATGTTTTTCCAACGCATGTAATGCAATATCTCTGCGTATTTGTAATTGTTGCCGAATACAATCTAAATGTTCTTCGTACAATCCGCTTAAAAACCACTGAGCAGCAGCTCGTTGTGACAAAGAACTTGATCCATAATCTGTTTGCATTTTAATATCTGCTAATCGATTAATAACAGCCTCTGGCCCTACAATCCAGCCAATTCTTAATCCTGGGCTAATTGTCTTAGACATACTTCCTATGTAAAGAACACTCCCACTTCTATCATATGCCTTTAAGGGCTTTGAAGATGGCGAGCCGAACCACAAATCTTGATACACTCCATCTTCGACTATAGGTAGACCAATTTCATTACAAGTTGCTACAACAACCTTTCTTCTCTCTTCACTCATCAAAATCCCAGTTGGATTATGAAAAGAAGGAATGGTATAAAGAAGTGAACTAAAAAATTGCTTTTTATATTTTGAAATAAGTGTTGATTGCATTCCATCCTGATCCATCGGAATACCAATTAAACGCATCCCTGCTGACTGAAAAATGTTAAGAGAATATAAGTAAGAGGGTTTTTCTACTAAAATTGTTGCTCCTTTTTGTAATAGCCCCATAGAAATTAACTGTAAAGCCTGAATGCCACCTGAAACAACTAAAATAGATGATGTTGATGCCTGTATTCCTAATGTTTGTAAATATTTTGCTAGCTGTTCACGTAGTAAAATATCTCCTTTTGGTTCTTCATACCCTAAAGGTATATACTGCTTCGAAAGTATATTCATAATATGTTTGGTCTTCTCTTGCGGCAAAAGTTCTGATGAGAGTTCTCCTGTTCCTAATCGAATGATATTCGGATCAAACTCTGCTCGGTTAATTTCTCTAATTATAGGTAAATTAGGATAATGCATTCCAGTATCAACATATGAATTCCAATTCAGAGGTGCCGAAGAAGTTAATAACCCCCATGTATTATTTATCACTCTCGTTCCTTGTCGTCCTTTTCCTTCAATCAATCCTTGAGCAGCTAATTCATCTAGTGCAGTGACAATTGTGCTTCTGTTAACTTTAAATGCATCAGCTAACGTTCGTTGAGATGGTAATTTCATCCCGATTGTCCATTCTCCATTTGCAATTTTCTCTTTTATATAATCTTCAATTTGCTTATATAAAGGTATTGGAGATAAAGCATTTGGTTGCCAATCAAACCGTTCCATAACATCACCCCAATTATGTATCTACAATTTGTAGTATACACTTTGGTTGGGTCATCATCCATCCATATGGATGGATACAATTGATATTTCGCTTTATATACTAGACACCAATAGGTAACCCCAAAAAAATATGCTTTTACATAGGAGGCGAAAAAATGAGCGAAGCATTTCTTCACGGCATCATTCTTTCATTTGGACTTATTATTCCTTTAGGCGTTCAAAATGTGTTTGTTTTTAATCAAGGTGCCAGTCAATCTACTCTATTACAGGCTGCTCCAGTTGTTATAACAGCGGCAATCTGTGACACTATTTTGATTTTGGTAGCTGTGCAGGGCGTATCTCTTGTGCTATTAACATTTTCCTGGCTAACAACTACACTCTACACAGTTGGATTTTTCTTTCTTCTTTACATGGGGTGGGCGATATGGAAAAGTGAACCTACCGCTTCCCAAAATGAAGAGCAAACAATTACAATAAAAAAACAAATTGCATTTGCAGCTTCTGTCTCTTTACTCAATCCACATGCTATTTTAGATACGATTGGAGTCATTGGAACGAACTCTATTCAGTACATTGGTGCTGAAAAATGGGCGTTTACCTTCGCGACAATTTTCGTTTCTTGGCTATGGTTTATCGGATTAGCATTCGCTGGACGGATACTAGGGAAAGTGGATGCATCCGGAAAACGAATACAACTATTAAATAAAATTTCTGGTGTTATAATTTGGGCTGTTGCGTTTTATATGTTGGTAAAACTATTCACTTAATTACAGTCGAATATTCAAAATATCCTGATATATATGTATATAAGTTAGAAAACCGACATAAAACCCCTTTCCTTTTTATAGGAAAACGAGAGCATCTAGCCGGGCATAAGAGTGGTAATAATAAATAAGAAAAAGGCTGGCAAAAAACCAACCTTTTCCTTATTTATTAGATTCTGATTTCTCAGCAATTCCAAGATGATCATTCAATTGTTTTGATATTTCTTTAACATTTTTCTCATCTGGTTGATAATAATAAATACCATTCATACGTTTGTCTGTACCTTGTACTTGTATTTTTTCTAACTTCAAGTCTGTTCCTGCCATATTTTTTGTAATTGCCAACATATCATTGAATGTTAAGTTTGTTTTCAAGTTTTGATCCACTGCATCTAATAATGAACTAAGTTTTGGGATTGAATGGACTGATGCCGCTTTTTTCATAATTGCTTCGATTACAAGTTGCTGTCTTTGACCACGCATTGCATCGCTATCAATTTTCCGTGTTCTCGCTAGCGCAAGCGTCTGTTCTCCATTTAAATGTTGGTATCCTTTTTCAAGATGGATGGCACCAGCTTGGTCTTTACTATCTTGTTCCGTAAAAGTAACCGGCACATCAATATCAATACCACCAAGTGAATCCACTATTTTAATGAACGATTCAAAATTAAATTTCACATAATAATCAACAGGTACATTTAAAAAGCGTTCAACCGTATCACGTGTACTTTCCACACCGCCAAATACGTGTGCATGTGTAATTTTATCTAATTTCTTTCGTGACGGTATATATACGCGCGAGTCACGAGGGATGCTCACTAACTTTACCGATTTATCATTTTTATTAATCGTTGCCAGTAGCAATGCATCCGTACGAACTGCTTCGCCATATTGACTTTTTCTTTGCTCACTTTCATCAACACCCATAATTAAAATAGAAATATTATCTTTTAAAGGAGCCACCTCTGTATCACGTTTATTAGACTTATTTATTTCTGCATAAGAATTACTTACAACCGCTTTTGCTTTACTATATATAAAGGAACTGTAACTTATTCCTCCAATAACGAGAAATAAAACAGGAATGATCAAAAACAATAAAAAACCTCTTTTTTTAGAGCGCTTCTTTTTCTTTTCAATTCTACTTGTTGCTTCCATGTTCGTTTTCATTTCACTTCCCCCTTTCAGAACATCTTCTATTAGTTTAATTGAAATGTAACATCCTTTGTATCGAATTACATTTCATCAACCTTACATTTTTGTAAGAATCTACAACGTACGAATCATAGCTTTTCGCTACAAAAAAAATAACATCGTTTTGTAACAAAATGATGACAACGAAATTTTAACACAAATATTTTTTGAAATCCCAAGTAATCTTTCACTTATTTGGCATAATTTTCAACACTATTTTATGAACTAATTGGAGATAAATGACATTTTGGCTATATAGACAAAAAATCTAGCCCTCAAACATTTGAGGGCTAGATTTTTTAACTCGCTTTAAAGCCGCCACCTAATACATCTCGTACATCATGAATCACAACAAATGCATTTTGATCTTTTCGACCTACAACTTGTTTTAATTGGACGAGTTCTTGTTTATTAATGACAACATATAACACTTCCTTATTATTTCCTGTGTAACCACCTCGTCCTTCTAATACCGTTACACCGCGTGTCATATTTTGCATAATGGATTCTCGAATAATATCTGGATTATTTGAAATAATCGTCACTGCTGTTTTTGTATTTAATCCTTCCACAATAAAATCAATAACCTTTGCACCGATAAAGACTGCTACAAGTGTATACATCGCTTTCTCTTGTCCAATAATAAATACTGAGCCAGCAATAACAACGATATCGATAATTAGCACACCTTTTCCAACACTCCAGCCTAAATATTGATTTGCTAACCTAGCTATGATAGCTGAACCACCTGATGTACCACCTGCACGAAACATACACCCTAAACCAACACCAACAAAAACCCCTGCAAACAGAGCTGCTAATAATGTATCATGATTTACCGGAGTGGCCACATCTTCTGTGATATATAAAAAGAAAGATGTAGATATAATACCAAGAATTGTATATACCATCGTTTTCTTATCAAAAAATTTATAACCAATTGCAAGTAAAATGGCATTCATTATAAGGTTTACAGCACCAGGAGACCAGTCAAACAAATAGTAAGTAATTACCGTAAGACCGATAATTCCTCCTTCTGATAATCGGTTTGGAATAGCAAAAAAGTTAATTCCAATTGCAAACAATAACGATCCAAGTACAACAAGTATAATCTCTTTCATACGTTCATTCATTACGTTTTCCTCCCGTCTATTCCTATGTTTAATCTCTATACATCATAGGAAACTAAATTGTCTCTCTCCATCTCTCTGCATGTTTCTCTATCATTTCTATTAGCTTCTTCATCGCTGGTGTCAACCATTTACTTTTATGATACGCCAGTTCAGTTGTGACAAAATCTTCACTGTACATCCATGGCAAGGCAATTAACTTTCCACGCTCAATTTCTTCTTTAACTGTAATAAGCGGTAAATACGATAACCCTAACCCGCACATAACAGTTTGTTTAATTGCCTCTATACTCCAAAAATGAATACGTGAACAACTAATCCCTTCTTCTTTTATCCATTTTTCTAGTAAGTCTCGATAACTCCCTGGCTCGGTAAGCAATAACATTTCTCCTTCTAAATCAGCAGGAGTAACAATTTTTCGCTTCGTTAACGGATGCCCTGGCGGAGCAACAAGCACAATTGTTTCTCTAACAAGCGAACGAGTGACAATATCTACACCTAGTTTTTCTGGATTTGTAAATAAAGCAAAATCAAATTTCCCTGACTTTAATTCATTATGCAACTCCTGACTCTCTGATGGCTGTAAAATGATATGAACTTGCGGATACTTCTTTTTAAATTCATATAAAATAACAGGTAATCGATATATCATTAAAGATTCATTTGCCCCAATACGTATCGTTCCTGATGGTTTGCCGTTCATTTGAGATGATTCAAGTGCTTCATTTGATAATGCCAATATTTTTTGCGCGTAAGAAAGCATATGCTCTCCTACTTCAGTTAAAACTATCTTTTTACCGAGGCGATCAAACAACGGGCTTCCAATTACTTCTTCCAGCGATTGAATATGATTTGTGATTGTTGATTGTGTATATCCGAGTCTTTCTCCGGCCCGTGTAAATCCTCCGCTCTCTGCTACAATAATAAACGTTTTCAAATGACGCAGCTCCATAATAATGCCTCCTGTTGTACAATCATTATTTCATCCTCAATAGCATAAATTACGGTTTATGTATGTATAAAGATTACAAGATTCTCGTATCATCAATTTATTGTTATAATCATATTTCCATCATAACGAAAAATGATATTAGAAAGTATATGAAATAAAATCTTTTCTAAAACACCTATGAAGCTAACTATTTTGATAGAAATAGTTAGCTTCATAGGTAAACTTTATACATTCTTAATCTTTCACATCTGAATGAAAAACGAAAGAAAAAATAGATAACAGTCCTATACACTCACCTAATCGCTATTATATATTTATAATAAAAATAAATAAAATGAATTATTTTAATAGAAACCATTTAAAAAAATGATGGATGGATTTAATTAAAAGCATGAAATGAAGTTCTCATACTTTTCACTATACTTCTACAATTTAAAAGTTGTACAAATATTCGGAAGATCCTCATTTACGATCACTCCATCAGCAATTATCAAATTAAATCATTTTACAGTTCCCGGCATATTTAAGATGAATACACCCTCGTTGGAAAGTTACCTTTACAACCACCACAATTATCTGGTATTATTACCTGGTACTTAAAATTAGTTGTACTCAATCTATTAAACATGAAAAATAAATTAACTTAGTACAAAGAATTCTTGTGTTATTTTTATATACACTTTCCATAAACATGTTTTCTATCATTATATATTCATTCATTTCAATGTTCCGAGCATAATCGGTGCCTAAGCTTACTAGTAATAACACCATTCTAGTAGAACTTATTTTCTTTTTTCTACCATAGACTTGAAAGGGGCATACTTTTGCAAACAAAAAAAGATTTTGAGAAAAAAACGATTATATTCATTCATGGACTAGTTGGAAATCGTCGTGCATTTAAAAAAGAATGTAAACTATTTTCCTCATCTTATAACATCATCACATATGACTTACTTGGCCATGGTGATGACAAAGGACAAGCCATTGATTTTTCTTTAGATCGATTAGTAGAGCAATTGTCAAATTTATATGAAAAAGAAGGGATCCAGCAAGCTCATATTTGCGCCCTAAGCTATGGATGCTATATTGCCTCTATATTTGCTCATAAGTACCCAGAAAAAGTATTGAGCCTTTGTCATATTGGAGGTCATTATAATAACCCATCTATTTTGTTTAATGTCTTCCAAAAGTTTTGGGACAAACGAAATAATGAATACTCTTCTTGGCTTCATCAGTATGCAAGTACTATATTTCCAAGTGGCATACTAAAAGCCAACCCATTTGCGATTGTTTCCAAAAATATTTACTATCGATTCGGGTTACAATTACACTCATCTATTATTCGAGAGTCACTGCGGCATCGTTTGGAATTCGATTTAAAATCCCGATTACGAGAACTTACACAACCAATTTTATGGGTGATGGGAGAACACGATCATCTCTATAAATCTTGTTTATTTGATTTAAAATCCATTCTTCCAAATGTTTCATATAAAGAAATTCCCTTAGCTGGTCATGCTGCAAATATCTTTCGGCCAAATTATTTTTTCGATTTGTACTCTCAATTTTTACGAGACACATCGTCATAATATAAAACATTTTTTATTTAATAAAGAGAGTCGCATATCAACACGACTCTCTTCTCATATGTAAACTATATGTGAGTACAATCTCTCTTTTTTATCCCCACCTAATAATCCATATGTTTTTAAAATCCATTTTAATTTTTCGACATCTAAGCCGATTGTATGTATGGCCGGACGCTCTCATCCCTCCTAAAAAAAGGGGATTATGTTGTTTTTTCAATTTGTATACATATAGAAATATATTAAAAAAAATAAAATTCTACACATCCAAGTGAAATCAAGTGAAAAAATTATCAATTTGCTATTACTCTACTTTTTAATACTCTTCACTATAAGCGAAGAATATACCTCCGCTCCTGCTTTCGTCAAATGAACCCCATCTGGTTCAAAGTATTCTTGCTTCCCAGCACTAGCTGAATACCAATCAACTAGCGTAACATTTGAGAAGTTTGATGCTACTTCTTCTAACTTTTTATTAACTAATGATTCCCATGGACGCGGTACTCTTGTATTAATTAATACTACTTTACGTTCATTACCTATTAATTGGATTAGTGATGTTATTTGCTCAGTAGTAAATGCTCCATTTGTACCTAATCCAATAATAACGCACTCCCCTAAAGTACCCTCTTTTTTCATTCTGTCTACCGCAGAGGTCGCTTCAGACATTTGCCTTCCAATCTTCGCGTCAATCCGAATATTAGGAAATGCATTTTTTAAATTGGGAGAGACATCAATCATAATTGAATCTCCAATAGCTGTAATCGGCGCAGATTCTTTAGCCCCCGCAGACTTAACTTCTTCTTTGTTTTGTGATGGTTTATCAGCCGGTTCTTCCAAAACTGCGTCTGGATGTTTAGGCTGATCTTTTTGCTGTGTTTGTACCGCCTCTACTTTGTTTTTAGGGCTTTCTTTCGCTTTGCCCGCTGTTGATAAACCAAAACTAGCTGTCATAGTAACCAATATTGCAAACGCTAAAGCTAACTTACCACCTAACGCTAAGTTTCTTATTCTTAAGTTATGTAAACGAATATTCCTCAATGCACCTTGACGAATTGGATTTTCGATAAATTTCCATGAAAGCTGCGCAATAAACAAAATAAGAAAAAATTGAAAAATAGCTCTCGTAAGCTGAAATTCTCCAGTACTTACTTGTGGAGTTGTCAATGTGATGATCGGATAATGCCAAAGGTATATCCCATAAGATCGAACTCCAATCCAGCGCAAAGGTCTGAATCTTAAAAAAACACTAATACGGCTAGCTGGATGAGCAAGATTCGCTACTAATAATGCAGTAGCAATCGATAAAAGGAACATTCCCCCGCGGTATAGGAATGGATCATATTGATTCGTCTTCCAAAACATAACGAGAATAATAAGAAGAGCAATTCCTCCAATTATATCAAGAACGAGACGAGCTGGTGGGATAATTTTATTAGCTAATCTACTGCTCGGCCAAATGAAAGCAAGTGCTGCACCAATTAGTAAGGAAAACGCCCTTGTATCAGTACCATAATACACTCTACTTGGATCAGCGCCTGGTACATATATTATTGCCATTGCGACAGCTGAAGCAATCGCTCCGAGAAAAATAAATAAAGTCAAACGTGATTGTTTTTTTATATAAGAAAGTCCTAAACTAATGATAAGAGGCCAGACCACATAGAACTGTTCTTCAACAGCTAACGACCAAAAATGATTTAGTGGAGACAGTTTACCGAAGCTATCAAAATATGATAATTTGTGATAAATATACCACCAGTTACTAAAATAAAATAAAGCTGCTACCGAATCTCCACGCATTTTTCCAAGTAATGAACTATGAAAAATTGTAATCCAAGCTAAAGTTATAACAAGCATGACAAGCATTCCCGGGAGCAATCTCCTTGCCCGGCGCAACCAGAAATTCTTCAAGTCGATTCTTCTTTTTTCCTTCCATTCAACAACAAGAATATCCGTAATTAAATAACCCGAAAGTACAAAAAACACAGTAACACCTAAAAATCCTCCAGGTATCCAGTTAAAATTGATATGATACAAAATAACACCTAGTATGGCTAGGCCCCTTAAACTGTCTAATCCAACCATATAACGACTATTTTTCTTTAATGGTGTGGGCATTCACAGTCACCCCCATCTTTCTCTAGAAACTATGTAACTATTCACATTACGAAATTCTACGAATTTACACTTAACAAGTATAAACGAATTTCGAAATAAAAGGTTTACAAAAATAGTACATTATCATAATAAACATACTTATCTTGTATAATAATGCACACCATACATAAAATTCTACCATATCATCTATTATTATAAAATTGTTTATGCAAATAAAAATAACTACTTCATTACATTTCCCTTACCGAAAGTGAAGTGAAAAAAGAATAAAATATTGTATTAGACTCTTTAAATAATCCTTAACAAATAAAAATAGTCTAAGTCATAATACGCGACTTAGACTATTTTTGTACAAACAATACCTTACTGATTTATTTCACTATACTTCTTTTTTACTATTAAAGTAGATTGCAATCCAATTGCAACTACTAATATACCAGCTGTAAAATACGGAAAATTTAAAGGATCTATACCCTTTTCTAGAAATATACCATTTGCCAGTGTTCCCATTGAACCAGCAAAATAATTAATAGAACTAAGCAAGGCAATAGAAATAGTGGCATGTTCTGGACTTATTTCAATTAATGTTTTTTGTTGAGTCGCTACTGCTCCCCATCCAGTAGCTCCCCAAAGAATTAAACAGATAGCCACCAAAATTGCTATTTGTTGAAAAATCCCCATACATATTAAAGATAAAAACATAATAATCATTAGATATATTAATATGATTTTAGGTTTCTTATAAAAATCCATTATATATCCTATAATGAAACTTCCTCCTATGCCACCTATTCCCCACATCCATATAAAGACTACGGATTTTTCAAAGCCATAAGAGGCTATGATAAGATCTAAATATGTGTATAACCCTAAGCTACAAAAACTTAGTATCATTGTTATAAACATGACCAATGAAATAACCTTGTTTTGAAACATCGCTAGTCGTTCTTTTAATGTTGGTAAATGGGTTGATTGTATGACTGGAAGCCTAAACCATAAGCCTAATATTCCTACTACACCGATTGCAACAATAAACCATATTGTCATACGCCACCCATAAATATCCGAAATATATATACCGATAGGAACACCTATTACGGTTCCTGCACTCATTCCAAGTAGTATCATGCCTAGCGCTCTACCTTTTTTACTTTCATGAACGAATGTAACAGCTGCAGATGAAGCAAATGGTGAATACAAACCAGCACCTATACCTGCTATTCCTCTTGAAATTAATAACATGATAAAATTGTTTGTAATTGTACTTACTACATTGGCTAATACGAAAATAGACAACGCTATTAATAATGTATGTTTTGCATTCGTTTTACTCATCATTGCAGCAAACAAAGGTGCTGCAAGCGCATAACATAATGTAAATACACTTACCGCCTGCCCCGCTTTCCCTATAGATACATGAAATTCATCTGCAATACTTGGTAAAATTCCTGCCATTACATAAGCATCTACCCCTAACGCAAACATCCCTATTGTTAATAAAACAATCTTTCTCAATATCATCACCCTTTTGTCAATTATTCCTTTTTCTATCGTAAAGGGTATAATATGATTAGTGAAATTAATATTTAGCATAGGAGGTATGAATTTAACTCATGACTATAGCAAGATACGAGGTACTCCAAAAAGTAGTTGAACTAGGGAATTTCACTAGGGCGGCTGAACAACTTAACATGACACAATCCGCAGTAAGTCATGCTATTTCTAGTTTAGAAAAAGAATTTGGTTATCCTTTATTACATCGAAACAAACAAGCAAAGATTCAAAAAACTGCTTTTGCAGATCGAATTCTTCCTCACATTCGGCAAATTTTAAACAGTGAGGCTATTATTAAACAAGAAATATCTCTTCAAAACAATCAACTAGAGGGCACTTTAAAAATAGGCGCATTTACAAGTGCTGCAGCTCAAATATTACCCAAAATGCTATCTCAGCTTAAAAAGAACTACTCAGAAATTAAGGTAATACTATATGAAGGTACTTATATGGAGATTGTAGATTGGATTCATAACGGTACTGTAGATATAGGATTCATTATCGAAGAAGATACAAAAAAACAGTTCCCATCAATACCTATTACAAAAGATGAAATTGTCTTAGGGTTACCGAAAAATCACCCACTGGTTAATGAGAAAACAATTGATATAAAAACTATTGCTAATATGGACTTTATTATGCCAAAATCTTCCTATCAGTCATTAGTTTTAGAAAATTTATCCGCTTATGATGTGTATCCAAACATTATATTAGAAGTATTGCATTGTGAAACGATTGTTAATATGATTTCACAAAATATTGGAATTAGCATGGGACCTGAACTATTTTTTAAATCTCATAAAAACATTGAAATAAAAAAACTAAAACAAAAAAAATATCGGCAAATTAGCCTTGCATTTAAAGAACAAACTCCTATTATAAACGCCTTTTTAGTGTGCAATCAATTATAGCGGTATCCATGGAACCAAAAATAATAATATACTTTCGGTTTCATGGATAATCACTTTTGTTTCATTTGTTTTGCTAATAATTGCTTTACCTCGTTATATGTTAAACCAGAGTTCTTATTCAGCTTCTTCACTTCATCAATATCGGTACCAACAACAGTGTACTTTTTCTCTTTGTTCATACTGCACATCCTTTTTTAAAAATTAATACATACTACTTTTTATAAAGTACAATTGAATTTTTTTGACTAGTTGTAAATGAAACATTGTTTTTTCATATTTATTCCCTAAAATTAGAACTCTTACCCATCTACTCCATTTCCAATTTCACAACAATTTAACAAAAAGTTCTAAATAATATATATTCAATATTATTTATACAGGGGTCTTGCCGCATGCCCATCAAGCTAATATCTTGAAGTATCCCCAAAACGAAAATTTTATCTCCTCATAGTTGTCTATGGGAATTCAGTTCATTTTTTTCGTTTTGGGAAACAATAAATTTCTTAACTTGTTGGTGATGGAGCGGTACTCCTAAACCAACAAACGCTATCCTTTCTTATCATTTTCCAGAAAGAATAAGGTTTTTTCCAATCTTAAGTTTTTTATAAGAAGTAGTAAAATTCGCATTATCCCAAATTTATTCCACTATTTTAATATTTAGGAACCTCTAATATGCGTTTTTTCTTCCCATCATATACCAGGGCAGTTTTAGCTTTAATATGTTCATTATTATATTTAAAATCTTGGTTGGAGAAATTTACAATTACTTTCATATCTTTTCCAAATGTCGTACTTTGAACTTGACGATCCTCAGACAATATATCAAAATTTGTCATTGGCTTTGTGACAGCTTTCTTATGAAATGGAGACCATACTTTTAAGTATGAGATAATAAGGGATTTATTTTTCTCCCATTCATTTTTGTCAATTTGATATAAAGGTGGTACATTATACAACATTTCAGATAACATTCTATTTCCTATTTCATCTTTAATTCTAAAGCTTCCCCATCCCCATTGGTGGGTAGTAATAATTGAGTCATTATATACAAGTTTATATAAAGGAATTGAATATATAGGATTACTATAGATATCTTTAAAAATAGGTTTAATAGGAATAGTTTTTCCCAGTTGTTCTGGAACGGCACCATTTGGTGAAGTTGGCTTATAACCTCCTAAGTAGTACAGGCTTTTTTTATCTCCCATATCAGAATCAAGCCAAGGTCCAGGCCCAATTGTTTCTATTCCATGGGCAAAAGCTATAACAGTACTTGCAAAATCATTTCCACCTTCTGATCCAACTACCATATGTTTTTCTTGGCTAATATATTTCATTCTTTCCAATCTTGCTTTAACATCTTGCTCCTCAGTAGTAATGTGATTTGGAGAATAATCATCATAAACCTCGCCTGTAGCATCGCAATCCACAAACCAAGAATTAAACGGTATATTATTTTGTAAAATATCTCCCACACGTTGTTTCACACTCGGTAAAGATAATGTTGGATTTAACTTTCTTCCTTTACCTGCAAATCCTTCTATTTTTTCGCCTTTCTCATTCGAAATTGTTGCATTTTGGTATAAAGTTTTATCTTTAAAAGAAGCAGTATTCCAATCTCTACTTCCAACTTCGTGAATAGAATGATAAGAATCGTAAGGTCCAATTAAATAACCTAGTTTATTTGCTTCTTCTACCATTTTGGGATTCATTAATCCATTAGCCCAATTTGATAAACCAATCCACGCTTGATTAATACCTGATTTCTTTATATCAGTTAAGACATCGGTGGATTCTTTTTGTTCCCATTGGTTTATTCTATCCACTGCATCTGTTAATTTACTTTTAATTAATTCTTTATTAAGAGTATATAGTTCTTGCTCACTCAAATTATAAATTCCTTTTTTCAATAAATCATTTGTCTGAGTACCTAGACCTCCAAAAATATCTTTATTATAAAGTTGTTCTAATTGTAATACGTGATTTATAGCATCCACTATTACTTTTTGCTGGCTTTTATTAATAGATTTTTGCTTCTTTATATCTTGCATAACAGTTTCAAAGTCTTTTGATCCGTCTTCTGTATTTACCTGTAACAACTGAGCAATCCAATTTGTAAATTTCTCATCTATTTTTTGTGCAAATTTATCCCATTTGATATTTTCTACTGAAATCCCAGGGTGATTCCAAAAATAGATATGAGGAGCACCATATAATTTTCTAATGTTCGGATTTTCTTTTGCTTTTTCTTCTAGAGTTTTAAATTCTCCCTGTTCTTTTATAAAATTTTTGTAAATGTTTGCAATTGAAACAGGATTTTTATCTGTTACATATAATCTAAATCCATATTCTTTGTTTTTATTAATAGATGGATATTGATGTGTAAAACTAAACTGTATATTAGAATCAGCAGTAAAATGAATATTGTCATTATACATATTGTCGGCAATATACATGATAGAATACTTAGATTTATTCAATGCAAAGAATCTCATAGAAAAGCTCTCTATAAATGAAAAATCTTGATTTCCTAAGAATTGTTTCCAGCTTGAATCATTGCTAGGTATATTTTTCCCTTCCCATAATGGTAATGTATAACTGTCAGCACTTACTTTTGGCCAAGTAAATTCATTAGCTCCTTCAGACTTAGTAGATTTTAATTTAATGCTTAAATAGGACTCTTTCTTTTCAATTTTTACATCTACTTGATCATCCGGATAACTCCACGATATACAATTATTTGATCTTATAAGATTTTCTACTTTTTTCTTTGGTAATGGTAGAGATGCACTTTCTCTTACACCATCTTTTTCTACAAAAAGTTCACCTGTTTCAGGATTTACATCAAAAGTAAAGTTTTTATATTGAGAGACTGTATTTTCAACCTTTATCATAGAATTCGTTTGTTGCGCATAACTCATAGAAGGCAACGTAAGGCATATCGAACTCATCAAAATCGGAATAACTAACTTTTTAACTTTTTTCTTCATTTTTATAACCTCCCTTATTTGTATTTCAATCATAGACATGTATTGTGACAGAAATGTTACAATATTATTTTATAAGACAAATCTAATTAACTTCTGATAACGTCTCATATGGTGCGCATACAGGTAAGAAAATTGTATTCAACATATGCTCTTTGATAAAATTAAAAGATGTTATTTAGTTAAAGAAGTGAAAGGAGAAGGTTTATATGTCTAACGATTTAAAGATGGACGAGAACGAGTTTTGGAAAATCATTGATATGTTCGATTGGGAACATGAAGGTGATGATGAAACAGTTTTGGAAGAAGCGGTAAATTATTTAAGTAAAAAATCCAATGAAGAGATATTTGCTTTCGAGGACATGCTCTCCAAATTACTTTATGATTTGGACGGGGTTGAATACGCCAAAAATATTGGTGAGTATTCCTTTGTAGATGAAGAAGAGTTTTTCTCCGTAGATAACTTTCTGTATGCAAGATGCGTGGTTATAGCAAATGGGCGGGATTTTTATTATCATGTGTTGCAGCATCCAGAGGAAATGCCAAAAGATATGGAGTTTGAATCTTTATTGAGTATAAGTAGAGAAGCATACGAACAGAAAAATGATGAGGATTTTGATTATCTGCCAAAGTTTGATTATGAAACATACAGTAATAAGAGCAAATGGACAGGATAAATTGCTAATAGGGGGCGCACACTATGCTCATCAACTCTAAATACTAAAAAACGTTATTCTTTCTAAACAAGCTACCGTTTCTGTGCCATTACTACACAAACCTCAAGTACATTGATTCGAACAAAGAAAAAGGCACTAACTAAAAATAAAAGAACTCAATTAATGAGTCCTTTTATTTTTAGTTGAAAGGCATGCTGATTTGCGCTTTCTTCTTGGCTCAAATTAATATATTTTTACTAATACCTCTTATTTCTTCAACTTATTTATAAGAATGACTTTCTAATAATACTAATGCGTGTTCAATTTGCTTTTTGTTAAAGTAAAAATCTGTTATTATGTTATTCTGTTAATCATTTGTTATTATTCTTTAGAATAGGTCTAAAAGATCATCAAATTTCTCTATAACTTGATCATATTCACTTACATTTCCAAAACCGTACTTTGCGTAAACAAAAGGGATACCTGCATGCCTAGACGCTTTTAGATCACTCTCTGTGTCTCCAACATAAACAGGTTTTGAAAGATTGTTTCTTTCAATTATTAATTTGATATTGTCTCCTTTTGTAAGACCCGTTCTACTAGGGTTTTCATAATCTAAAAAGTAATTCTCAAGTTTATGATACCGAAAAAACCCCTCAATATAACCCTGTTGACAATTGCTGACGATAAAAAGTTTATATTTCTTAGAAAGGTTATGTAGTACATCTTCCACGTTTTCAAAAAGAGCTCCACCGTGTTCCTCTATATATTTACCTTCAATTTCAAAGCACTGTTTAATTATTTGTGTTCGAGTGTTTAAATCTAAGTTTGGAAATAACTTGCTACTTATGTCGTCCATTTGCAGTCCCATAGTACCTTCGAAGTCTCTTCTTGTTAATTTCTTTTCTACTTGTTTATTTTCCTCAACTATACTATTCCATGCAAGTAGTACGGTGTCTATAGAATCCCAAATAGTTCCATCCAAATCAAAAATTATGCTATCCATATGTATGTCCTCCTCATCATTTATAACATCTATGTGTTGCTTTGAAATAAAGTTTGATCAAAAACCTCTTACAAACTTACATTCTATGGTACACAAAAAGAATCGATTTTGAAAAAAGATTGATCAAAATCGACTTTTTCCCTGGGATTGTGTGTACAGTTTTTATAAAAAAGTTTGATGATTTAATGCTCCTTATTGAACAAACGCACCCGATAATTTAAGTAAATAAATTCACCTTTATAATGTCTCTCAAATATAATATCAGTTTATATATTCACAATTCTTCTCTAGCAGGTTCTTCATTAAATCTTTAGATAAATTGTAATTTGTTAATCGATATGCTTGTGTAACCACTGCTCAAATACCTTCAACTGTTCTTCAGTATGAAAGTAATGTTCACCTGCTTCCATGACCTCTAATTCACAACGGTGTTTTTTTGTAAAATAGTTAATAGTTTCAAATTCACACAGTTCATCCTTGGCTCCATACATAATATATGTATCTGTATTCCATGTATTAATAGGATGTTCTTTTACATAGCATAAATAATCCCAATATAACTTTTGACCAATAGGTGTTTCTATAGTCATTTCTTTTTGCAAAAGCTCTGGTGTTACATTAAACCATTTCATCATATTTTCGATAATTCGTTCCATATTAACTACTGGTGATAAAAATAATGCCTTTTTTAACACATCATTTTGATATGCTAAAAGGCTAAAATAAGCCCCCATACTACATGCAAACAAGCTTACTTCTTTCCAATGTTCTTTTGCGTAATTCATAATTATAGATAATTCATTAACACAAAACTGTACTTTGCAAGGAGTATTATCATTTTTTCTTTCTCCATGCTCAGGTAAATCAAAGCTTAACACTTGATAACCTTTTTGATTGGCTTCTTCAGCTAATATTTGAATAACTGCATCTTCCTTATTTGACATGTTTCCATGTACTGCAATAAAAATTTTTTCACTCTTTTCTCCCCACAAAACCGCGGGAATATTACTAATTTTAAAATTATCTTTAAGCATATTTCCTCCATAGAATAAGACATATGAGATTGGGCAAAAAATCGCATACATTTTATATTCTTCTACTTAGTTTTAAACAAATCAAACTATTCCTAATTTACCATGAATGAATTATAATATCTCTCTACATCTGTATAACATCGAGACTGTGAATTAAGTTTATCGACTTTGATTCCCTTATTGAGCTGATCTGCTCCGTTAGTGAAATAAGAAATCCTAGCTCACAGGATTTCTTATCAAACTTTTTTATAAATGATCAGACTTTGTTTTAAATTATCAAACTTTACTTTAGGGGTACACTATGTACGAAACTTAGCTAAATCATAACCCCCACCTTTCCTATATATGTAAATTATATCACAAATACAAACTTTTAAAATATCAGCTCCTTGCAACAGAACCAGAAATAGAAAGAAAAAACGTTCGACTTACGCCAACCCAAATTCATCCCCTTCCTATTCATTGGGCTTCAACCCTTCTCATTCCTTGAGGAAGGGGGAATTCTTTTGGAAATATGTTAAAATTTCATTCTATTAAATGGCCCGACTGCGGAATAGCATAACTGGTGCTTTTATTGAAAATTGACAGAGAGAAGTCATTGAAAGCAAATAAAAGAGCCTGTGTAGTCTATCGTTACTACACAGGCTCTTAAAACGCTTGAAGAAATTGATAAACTCGAAGAGTTTGTCAACAGCCCCTATTCGGAGGCTTCTATCTATTTTACAATTGGTAATGTTACTTCACTTAATTTTACTGTAAGTTTCGTCCCTGCTTTTGGACGAATCGTATAGTCATAGTCACTTGCAATTAATACGACTCCTATTTGATGGCCGGCTTGAAATACATA
>NZ_JBITWA010000006.1:0-247843 GCF_044543425.1 Bacillus sp. NPDC077411
AAAAAAAAAAAAAAAAAAAAAAAAAAAAAAAAAAAAAAAAAAAAAAAAAAAAAAAAAAAAAAAAAAAAAAAAAAAAAAAAAAAAAAAAAAAAAAAAAAAAAAAAAAAAAAAAAAAAAAAAAAAAAAAAAAAAAAAAAAATCCTTACAGTCTTTATAGAGGTGGCTACTATTTTCTTATTTTCCAAATTTGGTAATTGGACATTTATAGAAAGTTTCTTTTTAGGAAGTTTAGCCATTTTTGAAATCACATGGCTGGTTCTTTTGAATATGAACCGAAACACGCATATGGATCGTGCCATCACAAAAAGTTTGACGGGGTTTAACACCGGGGAAGTAACACCTTTTCAAATTCGAATGAACCCTTATATAACAGGGACCCTTCTACTACTTACCATTAGCTTTATTATTACTGTCATCTATTATCTACCTTATTTCACATAAAAAAACACTCGTGGATATTTAATACCACGAGTGTCTTGTTTTATTACGCACGAGAAACGTATTTTGATTCTCCTGTGTTAATAATAAGCATTTCACCTTCATTAATGAAGATTGGTACTTGTACAACTAGACCAGTTTCTAATGTAGCTGGTTTTGTTACGTTAGAAGCTGTGTCACCTTTAATACCTGGTTCTGTTTCAACAACTTTTAACTCAACAGTGTTTGGAAGTTCTACACCAAGTACTTCGCCTTGGTATGTCATGATTGCTATTTCCATGTTTTCTTTCAAGAATTTTAATTCATGTTCGATTTGCTTTTCACCAAGTTCGATTTGCTCGTATGTTCCGTTGTCCATGAATACATGAGCTTCACCGCTTGCATATAAATATTGCATACGACGGTTTTCGATATGCGCTTTTTCTACTTTTTCACCAGCACGGAATGTTTTTTCTTGAACAGAACCTGTGCGAAGGTTACGTAATTTAGAACGAACGAATGCTGCACCTTTACCTGGTTTTACGTGTTGGAAATCGATAACCTGCCATAGGCTGTTGTCCACCGCAATTGTTAATCCTGTACGAAAATCGTTTACTGAAATCATGCAAAAAATCCTCCTGTGTATTACAAAATAATAAGTTCTTTTGGAGATTTAGTTAACACTTCATTACCTTCAGCTGTTACTATAATATCATCTTCAATGCGAACTCCGCCTACATTTGGAATATAAATTCCCGGTTCTACAGTGACTGCCATTCCTGGCTCAAGTACCGTTTCAGAGCGGAATGCTAAACTTGGTGCTTCATGAATTTCAAGACCAATTCCATGACCTGTAGAATGCCCGAAATACTCACCGTATCCTTTTTCAGTTATGTAGTCACGTGTTAATGCATCTGCTTCACGACCAGTTAAACCAGCTTTAATACCGTTTACACCGCGCAATTGTGCTTCTAATACGATATTATAAATTTCCTTTAACTTATCAGACGGCTCACCTACTGCAATTGTGCGAGTAATATCGGAACAATATCCTTTATAGTAAGCACCGAAGTCTAATGTAACAAAATCTCCCTTTTCTATCAATTTTTCAGATGCCACGCCGTGCGGCAATGCTGAACGAAGTCCCGAAGCAACGATAATATCAAACGAAGAAGATGTTGCTCCTTGCTTTCTCATGAAAAATTCAAGTTCATTTGACACTTCAATCTCAGATACTCCCGGGCGAATAAATGATAGAATATGTTCAAAGGCAGCATCTGCAATCTGTGCAGCTTCCTTTAATATCTTAATCTCTGAATCAGTCTTAATCAAGCGTAACTTTTCTACAATACCAGATGTTGCAACAAATTCTGCATCAACTTCTTCTTTATATGCTGTATAAGAGCTGTATGTAAGGGTATCTTGCTCAAAACCAAGCTTTTGAATTCCTAAGTCTTTTACTTGTTTTGCAACTTCTTCAATAATCGTACCTGTATGCTGTACGATTTCATAACCAACCGCTTGTTTTTGCGCTTGTTCAACGTAGCGGAAATCTGTAATAAATAAAGCGCGTTCGTTTGAAATTAATACAACGCCTGCTGTTCCTGTAAAGTTTGTCATATATCTACGACTATGTTGATTCGTTAATAAAATACCATCAATACCCGCTTCCCCAAATGCACTTCTTAATTTTGTAAGTTTCTCCATGAATTACGCCTCCTGAATTTTCTCCACTAATGCAAGTAACGCTAAATGATAACCATACAAACCGAACCCTACAATTTGTCCCACTGTGACCGGCGCCGTAACAGATACATGGCGAAACGATTCGCGCTGGTGAATATTTGAAATATGTACCTCAATAACAGGAATCGAAACACTCGCAATTGCATCACGAATTGCATAGCTATAATGCGTAAATGCTCCTGGATTTAGAATAATCCCTTTATATGTACCCTCAGCCTCATGAATAATATCAATAATGGCACCTTCATGATTAGATTGGAAACACTCTAGCTCCACTCCCAAACTTTCTGCTTGTTGCTTCATATCTGTTTCTAACGACGCTAACGTCCCTGTACCATATACATTAACCTCTCGCACACCAAGACGGTTTAAATTAGGACCGTTAACGAGGAGCAACTTTTCCATATATCTAACTCCTTAATAAAAAATGTCTATATAATATTCTACCATACCTCTCACTTATTTGAATAGTTTGTCTTCTTCTGCATCTCTTGTACTAGTATTGTTATTCACCTCAAATGAAACGGAGTATGCAATAAAAACACCATATAAAATAAAAATACACGCTGTTGTTACAATCGTTTCCTTAGGCATTCCTATCATGCTTTTTATAACTGGTGCAACAGGTGCAATGACAAAGAATAATAATCCCCACCATACAAGACCGTATATAATACCTGGAATTAGACCTTCAAACTTACTAAAAATTACTTTATATACAAAGGCCACAAGAATTGAAAGTATCCCCATACATATAATACCACCTATATTTCCCCATACCCCTTCTTTCCAATCTCCAAGCGCAAATGGGAGTAACAAATAATTAGGTCCCAGGGCAGTAAAAGAAAAAATATGAAGAAAGTACCAAGCAGCTCCCCAAAACAACCCTCCAAACACACCAATTTGGACAATTTTTTTCGTGACAGATTGTTCTTGTTTCACATCCACACCTCCGTCTACTAGTATGTCCGAAACTTATTTAAAGCATGTTTAAATACTGCGAAATTTGTCTATAAAAAGAATAGGAAATGTCCGCCTAGCCTGCTGATTTTCCTTGTCAGAAGTGCACCTTTGTCGATAAAATAAAGGAAACTGTAGTGATGTCATACAATATAATGACATCACCTAGAGTCGCTACCTCTTTTCTGATAAGAGAGAAACAAATACAGGTTGGTGTTGACATGGCAGAAGAGACAAAACAAATCTACGGCGGTCAAGCGGTAGTAGAAGGAGTTATGTTTGGCGGTAGAGAATATACTGTTACAGCGATTCGTCGTAAAGATAAATCTATCGAATTTTATCGATTACCTCGCGTTCGTAATAAAGTATCATCTATGTTTAAAAAAATTCCATTTCTACGCGGAATCGCGGCAATTATTGATGCGAGTGCAAACGGAGCAAAACATTTAAATTTTGCCTCAGAACGCTTTGATGTAGATCCTTCAGAGGATGCACAATTCGCACAAAAAAAAGAAGAACAGTCGAAGTTAACGATGATACTTAGCGTTGCAGCAGTCGGTGTTTTATCCTTTATCTTTGGAAAAGTGATTTTCACGGCAGTTCCTGCAATTTTAGCAGAACTAACAAGACCTGTTTTTCCATCTCATACTGGGCAAATTATCATTGAAAGTGTTATTAAACTCATGCTATTGCTTAGTTACATTTACTTTGTTTCACTGACTCCACTTATTAAACGTGTATTTCAATATCACGGAGCAGAACATAAAGTAATTAATGCCTATGAGAGCAATCTTCCATTGACAGTAAAAAACGTACAAAAGCAAACTCGTCTCCATTATCGGTGCGGTAGCAGCTTCATTTTATTTACTGTTATTATAGGGATGTTTGTATATTTTCTCGTTCCAACCGATCCCCTTTGGGTTCGCGTTTTAAATCGTATTTTGCTCATCCCTGTAGTGCTAGGTATTTCATTTGAAGTGTTGCAATTTACAAACAGCTTACGAAGCGTTCCAGTGCTCCGCGCATTAGGATATCCTGGCCTATGGCTTCAGCTGTTAACAACGAAAGAACCAACAGATGATCAAGTTGAAGTAGCAATTGCATCATTTGAAGAATTACTTCGTCTAGAAGGAAAACAACAATAACTTTTTCGTAATGTTATTCAATTCCTTAACCTTTCGTTAATAAACTAATTAAAATATCTTTCTTTTTTAGGAGGTGTTCCTTATGAACGGTCGCTCATTTATGTTCGCTCTATTTGTTGTAATTGTTGGATTAGCAATATTTAACCTTGTATCATTCACAATTGAAGATCCAATGGGAGTTGTAAAAAACATTGCGATAATGCTTATTGTTGTTGGTGTCTTTTATTTACTTTATAAAATGCTTACAAGTTCGAGCAGTTCAGCTACTAACTCACAATCTTCCTACAAACGTGCTGCGAAACAATCAAACCGAAAATACGGAAAACAAAATGTAACACCCCTAAGTAACAATCTGTTAAAGAAAAATGCTTCCGATCCGAAAGGAAAGAAAGTAAATACTTCCTTCCTAAAACGAAAAAGAAAGCAATCCCATTTAACAGTCATTGAAGGTAAAAAAGGCAAAAAGAAAGACCGCGCTTCTTTTTAAGAAGTGTGGTCTTTCTTTTTTATTGTTGTAATATGTCCAATTACTGCGCTTGCTCTTCATTTGCCTTTTGGACACTACGAAGCTTCTCAATGCGAAGCTCATCTTGCTCAAAGTATTGCACCAAATCACCAATGCGATCGATAGCTTCCCAGCTTAAATGATGTTCAATTCCTTCTACATCATTATAAATTTTACTTTCATCTACACCGATAATACGCATAAACTGTTCTAACAACTCATGACGATAAACAAGGCGCTTACCAATCTTTTTCCCTTTTAATGTTAATACAAGCCCTCTATATTTTTCATAAATTAGATATTCATCTTTATCAAGTTTCTGTACCATTTTTGTTACAGAGGATGGATGTACATTAAGCGCTTCAGCAATATCAGATACACGGGCATATCCCTTTTCTTCAATTAACAAATAAATTTGTTCGATATAATCTTCCATACTAGGAGTAGGCATCGTTTTCCTCCATCCAATTTAGTTTATATATTCCGCACTAAGCAATCAATAAAATGATACAACAGAAAGGATATTGTGACAAGGGATAAACAAGCCCATTTTCCGTAACACATAAAAGAACCCACGTTATATATGTGGGTTCTTTTATGTTAAATATCGGTAAATACTCAGTTACTTTATGAAAAATCGACAGAAAAGCATTTTTTTAAATGGGCGAGAAGGACTGGCGATGCATAGGAGCGGTCAGGGCCTTTTCCTGCCACGTGCAAGGTTTGAAAACAAAAGTAGACAATAAGTGCAGGCCCCTGCCCTGTCTGCATGACAACAGTCTATATGCCAAAAAATGAATTTTTAAGTAATAGAGAGACACATCTTCACTAGAATCATACCCTTTTCTAAATTTCTAAAAGGTATAGCTGAGTAGTTACAAATATTGATAAATATCATATCTAGTTGTTTCTTCTAATTTCGTCACCTCATCTTTTGGATAAACATATTTTCCAATTTCATATCGAGCTGTGTATTTGGATAACGCTGCTGGATTACTTTTTTGTTCGTTTCCTGCTTCAGTAACTTGCAAGGCAAGTTACTGAATGCTATACTCCAAATAACAACTACCTTGCAAGGCAAGTTACCCGGAGGTGGTAAAGTAATGCACAGTCAAATGTTAAAAGGTGTGCTGGAAGGGTGTATTTTATATATCATTTCGCAAGAAGAAGTGTATGGATACGAACTCAGTACGAAATTACATCAACATGGTTTTACATTCGTAAGTGAAGGAAGTATCTATCCTCTATTGTTACGTATGCAAAAAGAAAAACTCATTGAAGGCACATTAAAAGCCTCCAGCCTTGGACCGAAGCGCAAATATTATCACGTTACAAAAAAAGGCTTTGAGCAACTGGAGGAATTTAAAAAAAGTTGGGATATGGTATCAACCACGGTAAATAATTTGTTAAAGGGAGAGTGAAACAAATGAAAGCAAAAGACATGGTTGAATTGAATAATAAAAAACGGGAGCTATTAACAGAAGAAAATGAAGCTGCCTATGGGGATATGCTTGTTTACCTTCGATTAGCTGACGTTCCAGAGCAGCAAGTAGAAGAACTATTATTAGAAATTTTAGATCATCTTCTTGAGGCCCAAAAAGAAGGAAAAAATGCTTACGATGTTTTTGGGAATGATCTACAAAATTATTGTGACGAATTAGTTAGCGCATTACCTCGCCAAACAATGTTAGAAAAGTTTTCACTTGCCGGTTTCATGGTTAGTTTACTACTCGCCATCCAGTTTGGCATAGATACTATAGGTGCATTGGGGTTTTCTTTTGCTAAAAAACAAAACCATCTTTCTGGTGTACCGTTTAGTATTCCGGGAACTTTGTTATCAATCATTATGATTACTGGCGGCATTTTTGTTATTTTATATTTGTTAAAACGTGATTCATTTAACCAAACAATGAATTGGAAGCAAAGAATTACATTTGGTTTAGCTTTTTCGATTCCATTTTGTTCATCTGTATTTTTTAATATTTATTTTAAAAAGCAAAGCTATCTGTCCTATAACTTACCGATTTGGCAAGGTGCCCTATTAACCCTTTTCTTTTACGTTTCATATAAATTTCTATATAAAACTTCAAAATTTTAACAGCTCTTTTGGGGCTGTTTTTTCTTCTGTCTAATTTTACAAATTAAAAAATTTCATAAACAAAAAAGAAAAATGCAAAATAATTAAAGTAAATTGTTGACGTGATGCTTTTATTATCGGTATCATATTTCTTCGTGAGCAATTATTTTTCGTTATATGGATTTTTATTGTTACTACATTTTTGAGAGGGGAAATTTGATGTCACTGAAGAAGAAAACGCAAGTACGCACCGGCAAGATGGTACGTGAACTAATGTTAGCCGACGAAGATGTAAATGCTTCGCTAATTATGGTGTATAGTGAAAACGGTGTAAACGCAGAAATTAAAATCGAGGGCTTAACACCAAAATGTAACGAAGAATTATTTTTGAGCGGAAAAGTAGATTGGAACAAGAGCGTTATTTATAAAATTGTCGATTTTACCGGCAATGCTGAAGTTGGAAAAGTGACATTAAGCGCCATGAACAAAAACAATGTTTCACTGCAAATTGAACGCGTTATGTGGAGCAAAGAAACGAAAGAAGAAGTGGCAGAATTAACAGACAACACACTATCCGTTGTCGAAGCACCAACTACAAAGAAAGAAGCAATAGTTGAAACTTCAAAAGAAGTGACACCTGTCACAAAACCAGTTGTAAATGTTGCACCTACACAGGCATCAATTCCAAAACCGGTGCATCCAGATCCTGTAGTGAAAACTACACCAAAACCTGTACAAAAAGAAGTAGTTGCACCAACTACAGCACAAAAAGTAGTAACGGTGTCAACTCCAGTAGAGCCAACACCTTCGGTTAAACAACCTGCGACAAATCAACCAAATTCTGAATTACAAGAAAAGTATGTTCGTCTTGTAAAACAGGCTGTAGATGTATGTCAAGATTACGAACTTGGTATGGATGTAGACGATTCTATTGAGAACTTAAAAAATGAGTTACAAAAACAAGGAATATCGGTAGCATTCGATGCAGAAATTATGGATGTTGTAAACCGTTTACGTTCATTAAAGCAAAAAGGCATTAAAGTGGAAAAAGTATTAAACTTATTATAATAATTTAGCGCAGCTTTCCCTGCTGGAGAGCTCTCATTCATATAAAAATAAGGAGATGGGTATCCATCTCCTTATTTTTTGTAATTCCATTCATCACTTTCATATTTTTCTTTTGCTAACGTTTCCACTTCATGAAGTTGTTCTTCTGTTAACTCGTACGGAACAAGTTCCACATTTAACCCTTTTTCAAATCCAATATGGAATGCATCGATAAGTTGCTGAATTGTAAAAGTACGATCTGTTAATTCATTAATTGCAATTGCTTTTGAAGAGAACATTTTTTTCATGCGTTCTTTCACACGTTCATTTGGAAACAGGAACAAATCATACAGCATATCTAAGTCGATTTCTAACGGAATGGAACCATGCTGTAAAATAACCCCTTTTTGCCTAGTTTGTGCACTTCCAGCAATTTTGCGCCCTTCTACAACAATTTCATACCATGACGGAGCATCAAAACAAACTGCTGAACGCGGATTTTTCAAATTTTCGCGCTCCTCAGCTGTTTTTGGTACTGCGAAATATGCTTCTAAACCTAACTCTTTAAATCCATCTAACAAACCTTGTGAAATTACGCGATATGCTTCTGTCACTGTTTTTGGCATATTTGGATGCTCTTCAGACACAATGACACTATACGTTAATTCATTATGATGAAGAACGCCTCGTCCACCTGTTTGACGACGCACAAAACCAAAACCATTTCTATGTACTGCATCCATATCAATTTCTTTTGAAACACGCTGAAAATAACCGACTGTTAACGTCGGAACTTCCCATTCATAAAAACGAATTGTTGGCGGCAGTTTCTTTTCGCTTTGCCAATTTAATAAACATTCGTCCAACGCCATATTAAACGCCGGAGAACATTTACCGGAATTTATATAACACCATTTTTCCTTTTCCATCCCACACCTCATATAACTAATTTTTCTCACATTCTCTAGTCTATCAAATTCGACAAAATTTGTGAAAGAATACGAAATTTCTTCTAATACAAAATGAACTTGTTGCATAAATACATATGGGCATTATAATATGGAAAGTAGGATAAGAAAAAGGGAGCGATATAATCGTGTCAACAAATGTTATTATTTTACTAGCCATAGCTGCAGGAATCATCGGCTATTCTGTATGGATGTATTTCTATCAGAAAAAATTAATTAAAACACTTTCAGAAGAAGAATTTCGCGCTGGTTACCGTAAAGCACAGCTTATCGATATTCGTGAAGCGGACGAATATAATGCTGGTCACATTTTAGGAGCGCGTAATATTCCAATTTCACAAATACGTCTTCGTTACAAAGAACTACGTACTGATCAACCAATTTATATGTATTGCCAAAACGGTTTCCGAACAGGCCGTGCAGCACAATTCTTAAAAAAACACGGCTATAAAGAATTTTATCAATTACAAGGCGGCTTTAAAACTTGGTCTGGTAAAGTGAAAAAGAAAAACTCATAATAAAATAGCTAGCTTGTCCTACACAAGCTAGCTATTGCATTTTATTAGCAATATATACCAAATTTCGTTTGACATCTTCACTATTTTGATCACGAACATTTCGATAAAGCAACTGATACTCCACACTCTTTTCTTTCCATGTGAGAGTCGCCATATCTTCTCCGTCCATTTTTTCGTCACTATTTTTAAAATAGGCTGTTATACCATTTGCAAGCTTTACTTTCTCCTGAAAACGATTTTGTTCTACGATAAAAGGAAAATTGTACGAAAAGTTTGCAACTGTTAATTCAATATAATCTCGCATGCCTTTTTCTTGACGTTCATATTTAATATCAAGAACAATCCGCTTATCTCCCATTTTTCGAACTATTGCTTTTGGATTATCTGTTGATTCATATGGTAAAAATGATGGTGTGTAAAAAGAAAAAGGAAGAACATTTTTTACAGCCTGTACCGGTATTGGATCAGACATCATATCTTCACTTGCCTCTAAATCTGCTGCAAACTTTTTTTCTTCGACCATTGTTTGCTGAAAAGAACATGCACTTAACACCATACTAGAAAATACGAAACATATCATCCGTTTTTTCAACGTGTATCCGCCCTTTCTCAACATTCTCTTTTCAGGCTTTCGTATGTTATGTTCATATTCTCTATTTCTTACTGTTCCACCTTTGAAAACTTTCCTCGTTTATCTCACACAATTTGACAAAAACGCTTTCCCTATTCTCACGCCGAATAAAATCGTTACGCGAATAGCAAAAGCGTTATTAACAAGATAGAATATGAAACGCTTTTCATGTCAAGAGTTTCACAAGATTTTCTTGTATAATAAAAATAGAGGTGAAACATATGGTAAATATAAAACAAATCGCGAAAACGGCTGGGGTCTCTGTTACGACTGTTTCACGCGTCTTAAATGACCATCCATATGTCAGTGAAGAAAAACGAAAACGCGTCCTAGAAACTGTTGAAGAATTGAATTACGCAAAAAATGTAAATGCCGTTCATCTTCTTAAAGGAAAAACACATACAATTGGTGTCATGCTTCCTTTTATTAATCTACCGTACTTTAGTACAATTATTGAAGGTATTGGAACGAAAGCACTTGAAGCCGGATACCGCATTACTCTTTGTCAAACAAACTATGATAGCATGGAAGAAATGCGTGTCCTCGAAATGATGAAAATGAAGCAATTTGATGGCATAATTATTTGCTCCCGGGCGAGCTCATGGGAGGCCATTGAACATTACGCGAAATTTGCGCCTATCATTTCGTGTGAAAAACTGCTGCATCCTCTTATATCTTCTGTCTATGTGAATCATTATGACGGCTTTCGGATTGGAACAGAATATTTATTACAAAACGGACACGAACACATTGGATTTTGTTTAGCACGTAAAAAAAGCGTGAGTACAAAGCAGCGTGAGCAAGCATTCTTTGATACGCTTCATGCAGCAGGTAAACACTCGCAAACAGACTGGCAGTTTTATCAATGCTACAATATTCAAGACGGTGTGAATGTCATTCAAAGCATACTAGCGATGAAAAATCGCCCTACCGCTCTTTTTGCTGCAAGCGATCAAGTTGCTTCTGGATTATTAACCGAAGCAAAAAAACAAGGCTTGCGAGTACCAGAAGATTTAGCGATTTTAGGATTTGATAACCATCCTATTTCTGAAGCATTAGAGATCACAACGATTGAACATCCAGGCTTAGCAATGGGGAATCATGCTTTTTCACTCTTTTATGAACAAATACAACAAGAACAAATTACAGGGACTTCTGAAGAGTTACCGTTTCGTCTCATTGAACGTGGAACAGTATAAAAGCTCCTATTACTGGAGCTTTTTTATATAAATCCAAATTAAAAACCGACATAAAACCATTCTTTTTCAGTGGTCGAGAGCATCTAGCCATGCATAGAAGCGGTCAGGGCCTTTTTCTGCCACTTGCGAAGTTCAAACAAAAGGAGAAAGCAAGTGCAGGCCCCTTTTGTTTCTGCATAGTTGCAATCTATAAATTAAAATGGATTCATATATTTCATATAATTGCCCTTCTTGACTATATCCTTTTTTTATCCTATATTATAACTAACGAACGGTAGGTAGGGGATGAGAATGACAGCAAACCGTATTAAATCTGTAGCACTTTCACACTTTGCACGCTATGGCTATGAAGGAACTTCATTAGCCAACATTGCCGGGGAGGTTGGAATTAAAAAACCATCCATATATGCACACTTTAAAGGAAAAGAAGAGCTATATTTTATTTGCTTAGAAGAATCTTTACAAAAGGATTTTTTATTCTTTAAACAGTATGTGAAGAAGTCAGAAGAAACTCCATTTGGAGACTTTTTATTTCATCTTCTTAAAGATTATGGTCATCGCTTTCAAGAAAGTATTGAAACAATGTTTTGGCTGCGCACTTCGTTTTTTCCACCAGATGCCTTTCGTGAGCAAATTGTCGAAAAAGCAAATGCATACATTGAAAGCATCGGACAGCTTTTAGTACCTATATTTGAACAGGCACAAGAAAAGAAAGAACTTTGTAGTATTGAAGTAACAGAAGCTGTTGCAGCTTATTTATGTTTAATGGATGGATTAATGGTTGAATTTTTATTTGCTGGAATACAACCATTTGAAAATCGATTACACGCATCTTGGAAAATATTTTGGCGCGGATTGTCAAGCTGACGGATTGCACACGCAATACGTCATTTTCTTGCCCCGGGCCTAACGACTGGTAGGAAGGAGAATAAATGATGGAATGGATTTATGTTATTATAGCAGGACTCATTGAAATTGTTTGGGTAATTGGTTTAAAGCATGCCACAACACCACTAGAATGGCTTGGCGTTGCACTTGCAATCGCTATTAGCTTTTTCCTTTTATTTAAAGCTTATGCGAAGCTCCCTGTCGGAACTGTGTATGCTGTTTTCACAGGAATTGGAGCCGGAGGTATTGTACTAACAGAAATCTTTATTTTCGGCGAACCATTTTCGATTGTAAAAATCTTATTTATCGCTTTAATTTTCATTGGTGTCATTGGTTTAAAACGAGTAACAGGTGAACAAAAAGAGAAGGAGGCTGCATAAAATGGCATGGGTATATTTAATTATTGCTGGTATATGTGAAGTTACCGGTGTTATCTTTATGAAAATAGCAAATGAAAAAAAAGGCTGGACACCAAAACTTATGTTAATTGCAAACTTTGGTGTAAGTTTCTTCTTCTTATCCCTCGCAATGGATACACTGCCAATGGGAACTGCTTACGCAATCTGGACAGGAATCGGAACCGCAGGAAGCGCACTTCTTGGTATTCTCATTTTCCGCGAATCTGCTGATTGGCGCCGCCTTGCTTTCTTAAGCTGCATCTTATGCGGTGCAGTTGGTTTAAAATTAATGAGTTAATGAGGTGAATGCGGTGTGGAAAAAAAGAGTAGCACAAATTATGATGGGAATCCTAATTGCCATTGTATTCTTATTACAAACTATATTCCATATTGCAGAATGGTTATTTCATAAAGTATTTGCAATCCTCACGTTTCTCCCAAACATGGCTCTTGAGGTCACTTCCGTTATTTGGTCCATTATCGCTTCTATTGGGATTATTATCATTTGGAGTATCGCGAAACTCTGGAATAAGCTCGTTTCAAAAGACAGTTCTTCAAACAAGAAGTAACTGTCTTTTTTTCATATCATTTCCTTCTTTGGACATACTACAAAAAAGGAGCTGATCATATGCAAACTTCTGTACATAAGCAGATTTTACTATTATTTTTCCTCTTTATTGTGTTTGCTGTGTTTTTTAGTTTCGTCTTACATACATACAACGTACCTGTTTACTCACCGAGTGTCGTGTCGGTTTATAAAATTGTTATGCATAGTTTGTTGCATTAAGGAAGGTGTCTCGCGATGAGACACCTTCTATAACGTACGGTTTTCTTTTTTCCTAATTATATTTCCTGTCGTCACGAAAACAGTGCCAAATAGAAGACAAGTAGGAACCGATATATGAGTAGGAATGAAATGAAACGTAACTCCAAGCCCTGCACCAATAATTAGCAGAAGTCCAACTATTACGAAGAAGCTCCCCATGGTTTTCATAATTACATCCCCCTATTTATATATCTTTCTGTTCATATAATTTCACACAAACTAAAATTGATAACAAAACGTTTGACTAGAAAAACACAAAGCTATAGTTGGCGCTTTCAGGTGAACTATAGAAAATAATACCAAGTTAGCGAGTAATTTATTTTCTTTTACAAAACATCGCGCCTTTGAAACAATGCACTTGAAATAACGAGTAAAACAACAAAATGAGCTAAAACAAATAACAATGATGTTAAAAATGTAAACTCTGAAAACATCGGTTTTGCTCCTTGATTGAGAAATTCATTACTATCATACACATTTAAATTCAGATGAAACATTACAACATATTTTGCTACCCCTTGAGCAAATTGGGATACTATCATTTCGAACGTTCCTTCTAGAAAAAAGAAGAAGAGTGTAATAACTAGTGGTAAAATTGATTTTCTAAAAATATTAGCTAATACCAATGTAACTGTTGGATAAAATAATATTGGTAACATATTATATCCAAAACTTTTTAATAAAATCACAAAAGTTACCTCTCCAATGCCTCCGCCAAAGGCAATAAAACCAATTAACATTGCTGTAAGTAAAGAAGTAATACATACAAAGAAAATAGCTAAAAGAACTGTAATGTACTTTGAAAATAGTATTGTCATGCGCTTTCTTGGGCGAATTAATAATTGTTTAATTGTACCCTTTTGAAATTCTTCTGTAATTGTGCGAGATGCTAACGTAATTCCAAAAACCGTCGCAAATTTCGCAATCAATCCAATATTTTGCTCTGCAAACATAATAAACCCTTCCATTTTCATTTCAGGCAGAGTCCATTTTATAATAGCTACCCCTGCGATTTCTAATATCGCTAGGACTCCTAACAAAATATACATACTCTTTTTCGCATGTAACTTTAAAAATTCATTTTGGATTAATTTCATCATTATGCTGTCACTCCCCCTGTGATTGCTAAAAATTCATCTTCTAATGATTTATTTTGAACTGTTACACTGTACACGTGAATATCGGCATACACTAATTTTTTCACAAGCTTCGGAATTTCCTCCTTCATGACAGATGCAATAATTTTGTTTTCTTGTATGTTTCCTTTTATCAGTTCATTCGCTCTCTCTACTTGATCTACTTCAAACACTACCATAATCTTGTCGTCACTTTTTGCCTTTTCACGTAAGCTATACTCTTGCATGAATTGTCCATTTTGAATAATGACTACACGATCACACATCAACTCAATCTCACTTAATAAGTGACTGGATACAATGACTGCAATGTTTTCTTCTTTTGCTAAACGTTGTAAGTAATCGCGAATTTGACGAATTCCTGCTGGATCTAAACCATTTGTCGGTTCATCTAAAATTAAAATTTTAGGATTATGTAATAATGCTTGTGCAATCCCTAAACGTTGTTTCATACCAAGAGAATATGTTTTTACCTTTTTATGAATCGCATGTTCTAATTCCACCAGCTTTACAATTTCAGCAATTCGTTCTTTACGAATTGGCGTAACAGCCATATTAGCAAAATGCTTTAAATTTTGCATTCCCGTCATATATTCATATAATTCCGGGTTCTCTACAATCGCTCCAATGTACTCTAGCGCTTTTTCATGCTCAGTACGTATACTGTGACCACAAATTGTAATATCGCCCTCTGTTACTGAAATCAGTCCTGTCATCATCCGGATTGTCGTCGTCTTTCCGCTCCCGTTTGGTCCCAAAAAGCCGTATACTTCTCCTTCCTGTACTTCAAATGAAAGCCCACGAATAATTTCAGCACTACCTATTTTTTTATGAACATTTTCTAATTTCACTACTACATTCCCCAATAATTCTTCCTCCCTTAGACCTCTGATTTTTTATCAACAAAGTCAAATGTTATTAATACTAATAAAAAAATTAGCAATCATTCGTTAAACTAAACACATTCAGTCCGTAATCTGTCAAAAGGTATTTCAAAATAACCTTGTTTATTCATTAACTCTAAATATTTATTAAAGATTATAGAATTATCTATCTTATCCTATAATTTCTATTGAAAAACTATGCATTATACAGAAAGTGAAGAAAACCAATACCTTTCCTTATTCATCTTCAGCTTAGTCTCTTAAAATTCTCTACCTTGAAAAATCGAAATAGAAAAAAACATAGAAACAAAATACGCGATACATACTCCAATACTTAACATACTTACGATAAATACAAGGTTTGAAGAGTGAAAAAACATTAACATAAGCCTTTCCTCCGCAAGAATATTGCACATTAACCCCAACAAGCCGATTAGCGGGAACATGAAAACTAGGCTAAAAATAGTAATTATTTGTTTACTACCCCCATATTTCAATGGAAGAAGCATAATTCCATAAAGAGCAGAAAGACAAACGGCTATAAAGATGGCATACCACGGAATATTTATAGCTTTACCTAACAAAATTTTAGGTAATATAACAATGATTAATGTAGCAATTAACCCGCATCCAATAAAGAGAATTGTCGATATATATTTCGCAATGACAATATCCTTTCTAACAAATGGGAAACTAATTAATAGTTTATCTGTTCCATTTTTATCCTCCAACTGTAATGATCCAAATATCAATACGCTACAAGTAACAAAACAAACCCACGCAATCTGAAACGGCTCAGCGGACTGTTTCAAAGCACAATAAATTGGCAATATAAGATAAAGAAAAAAAACTTTTCGTTGTAAGAAAAAATCCTTCCATACTAACTGTTGCATGATCTCTTCTCTCCTTTATATATCTCTTTTTTCATATAATTTAATTGCAATAAACATAGAAACAATATATATAACTGCCAACCCAGCTATCCCTACTATACTTACCCCTACATGAGACAGATTCATGATCCAATCACCGAATGAATCTTCCACACGATTCTCTCCCTCATCTATAACAAATAATGGTATAAGCGTCGTAGGTATAATTAATCCTATTGCAAATAAACCGCGGATAATTTTTGAATCAGTTCCATAATAAACAGGCAAGAATAATGCAATGTATATAAATGAAACGATAATACCTCCTAGCACTGTATACCACTTGAGCTCGATATAAAAATATGGATGATATACACGAATATCCTCAATTAAAGTCATCCCTCTTATTATCCAAGTGGCTGCTGTTGTTAATACAATCGCTATAATTGTCGATATAATAAAAGTCATATATTTCGCTATAATAATTTCCTTCCGTTCTATCGGTAAACTAGCAATGATTTTTTCACTGTCATTCTTTTCATCCGATCCTACAGACAACAGAATAGATACTATTACTGATAGTAAACTGCTCACAGAAAAAATGTGTGAATTAGATGGATTCGTTATAAATAAGAGAGCCGGAAACCCTAAACAAAATATCCATATAGCGCGTAGAAAATACAAGTCTTTAAACACAAGCTGACGCATTTCTCTTTCTCCCCTTCGCCGTATACACGATAATATCATCGATCGTCGGCTTTTCCAGTACAACCTCTTGACCGAACCAATCTACAACTGCCTGTTTATCACGCGCCAATCCTTCAAATCCATATTTATTTTTTCTTAAACCGATAAACAGTTCTTTCCCTTGTTTGTCTAACAAATCGTTGCTTCCTTTTACGATTGTGTAATTCTCTAGCAGCTCGTCTTTCTCTCCAGTAAAGACGATTTCACCTTCATTGATAAATGTAATATAATCAGCAATGCCTTCTAAATCCGTTGTAATGTGTGTAGAAAATAATACGGATATTTCTTCTTCCATCACAATCTCTTGCAATATATCAAGCAGTTCACTTCGGACAACTGGATCTAACCCTGCTGTTGGTTCATCCATAATGATTAGCTCAGCATGATGTGACAGCGCCATAGCGATGGCATATTTCATTTTCATTCCTTTTGATAACTGTTTAATCTTTTTATTTTTCGGAACTTGTAATCGCTCCATGTATGATTGGTATTGTGCTTCGTCCCACTTTTTATAAAAAGGCGCAATAATGCGCTTCATTTGTTCACATGTTAAATCTTCATAGTAATGATTTTCATCATATACAAAACCGATATTTTGTTTTACTTCTTTTTCATGTTTTTGATTGTCTTTACCGAAAATATAAATTTCACCACTATTTCGTTTTACTAAATTCATTATCATTTTGATTGTCGTACTTTTTCCTGATCCGTTTGCTCCAATAAACCCCATAATATATCCGCGTGGCAGTTTAAAATTTACATTTTGGATAGAAAAACCTTGATAGTCTTTGCAAACATTTTTTAATTCTAGCATGTGTCTTATTCCCCCTTATATAGAAAGGCAATGATGTGCTGTAACTCTTCCAGAGACAGTTGTAGTAGTTTACTTTCATTTACCACTTCTTCAGCCTTACTTTCTAACAGTCGCAACCTTTGTTCTCGTATGAGCTCATTATTTTGCACAGAAACATACGTCCCTTTTCCAGCAACTGTTTCTATATACCCTTCTTTTTCAAGCTCTTCATACGCTCGTTTCGTCGTAATTACACTAATTTGTAATTCCTTCGCCAAACTACGGATAGACGGTAATTGCTCTCCACCTTTTAAATCACCATTTAAAATAAGCTGTCGAAGCTGCTTACTAATCTGTTCATAAATCGGATCTGGTGAAGAGTTTGAAATAATAATATTCATATTTCCCTCCAAGGTGTATATACTGTATATATGTTATATATACAGTATATACACACTTCTCCATTTTTGGCAACAAAAAAAGACCAACAATTTCCTGTTGGTCTTTCCAGGCTGTGAAGAAAGCCTGAAGGACAGTTCTTCAGACAAGAAGTAACTGCCTTTTTTATATCATTTTCTCCCATGTATGTATAAAAAACGAGCTAATATTCATTCAGCTCGTTTTTGTTTCTATCATCTATCAATACCTGTATAGAAAAAGACCTTGACCGCTTCTATGCATGGCCAAATACTCTTATCTGCCTAAAAAGGACGCGGGTTTTTATGTCGATTTTTTTAGTTTGTATTTATATAGATTCTTTTATGGAATCATTCACTACATATTCAGCAGTAATAAAATAATAGTTACAGGCAGTCAACAATGTGAGTAGTGACAGTAAGGGATCCCCCTCCCACAGTAGGAAATGTAGCAGTAACATCTACTGTCCCAGGTCCGTCAATGGCTGTAAAAGTAGTGCTAAAGTTACCCAAAGCATCAGTAGTCGTCGTAGCAGGAGATACCGATGCAAGAAGAGGGTTATCAACTGAAAATTCTACAGGAATTCCCGCAACTGCGAAGCCTAAACCTCCACCAACGAACAATTGACCAGAAACAGTTGTCGTATTAGGTCCTGTTCCGGAAGAGCATACATCTTCAGCAATGCTAAGACTAGCGCCACCGAAAATGCTACAGTCGACAATGTTAGGACCGACAGTGAGAGAACTTCCAAAAGTAGGAAACGAAGCGGTAACACCTACTGTTCCAGTTCCATCAATGGCTGTCAAAGTAGTAGTAAAGTTACCCGAAGCATCAGTAGTAGTATTAACAGGAGACACGGAACCACGAAGAGGATCATCAACTGAAAATTCTACAGGAATCCCCGCGACTGCAACGCCTCCATCAACGAACAATTGACCAGAAACAGTTGTCGTATTGGGTCCTGTTCCACTAGAGCATATATTTACTTCATCAACGCCAAGAGTAGCGCCACCGAAAACACTGCAATCAGCAATGGTAGCAGAGAGAGTAATAGAGAATCCTCCTATAGTAGGCAATGTAGTAGTAACACCTACTGTCCCAGGTCCGTCAATGGCTGTAAGAGTAGCGGTAAAGTTACCCGAAGCATCAGTAGTAGTATTAGTAGGAGATATTGAAGCAAGGAGAGGATTATCAACTGAAAATTCTACAGGAATTCCCGCAACTGCGACGCCTCCGTCCACTAACACTTGACCAGAAACAGTTGTCGTATTAGGTCCTGTTCCACTAGAGCATATATTGGAAGCAATGTTAAGGCTAAGTTCAGATAAAACGTTACAGTTATCAATAATAGTAGTAGTGATTGGATCACTATTTCCTCCTAAAGCAGTAGCGGTAATCATTACTGTACCAGGTCCATCGATAGCTGTGAAAGTAGCAGTAAAGTTGCCAAATGCATCCGTAACAGCAGGATTAGGAGCTACAGTACCAAGAGCAGGGTTATCTACTGTAAAGGAAACCGGCGTACCTGCTGGAGGGGGACTTCCCCCCACCAATACTTGACCAGTAAGAGTCGAAGTATTGGGACCTGTTCCAGAAGTACATATCGTGGTTGGATCAGCATTCAGAGTAATTATTGGAGCAGTAGTTGCTAATAGATCAAGAACATTTTCAAATTTAAACTCTAGTAACATCTCCTTTTTAATGACGTCACGAAGGGTTCTTTGTACACTTGAGTCGACAGCAAGAAGATTAGATATCGTAACTACTGGAGGTGAAAGTGTAGTTCTTCCCGGCGGTAATGTTCCTAAAACAAATTGAAGCTTCTCTGCCTCAGCATTGATAATATGAGCCAAAGCTAATTCTTCTAGGGCAATAGAGCTTAAAAGCAATGGGATCGTTTGTGCAGTCGTAACAGAAATGGTAGGGGTAATATTAGGTATGTTTGGAAAAGACAATATATATTCATCCTTTCTAGCTAGGAAACCATCGAATCACTTTATTCTGTGCATAGATAGGTCTCCTACTTTTTGAATTTAAACGTTCATAATTTGAAAAGGAATATTATGAACAATGAGTGTACTAGGTATTCTCTCTATTCTATGTAACAAGCATCTAGATGGCTGAGCATTTGTCTTGCCGCAAAGGTATATTTTTTAGTGAACGAGCCCTTTTTATCCCCTCGCTATTTGGGACAATAAAAAAAGACCAACATTTTTCTGTTGGTCTTTCATATATGTATCACTTCTCAAAGCGATTTAACATCTCATCTCTCATACCAAAGCTCACAACTGCAATTCCGACATACATAAAAATAAGAAATGCTGGATGTACTGTGTTGTACCAATGGCTATCAATAATTAAATATACAGTTAATGCTGTAACAAGTAAAAATGCAACAATAAACATATAGAAATGTCTTTGACTACCCATAACGAACTCCTCTCTAATTACTCATTTATCCCGCTATTCGTGGGAGTATTACTGCCCGTAAAAGCCCGATTGGTTCAACTAATAATCAGTGGGGGATGAAGAAACCCCCCACTGATTAAAGTTTCACTTTATTGTAACGAATTATCCTTTATGACTCAAGGCTAACTTTCCTGTAAATGATCTAACTCCACTTTCACAATATCATGACAAGCGATTGGAATCAGTGTTCCTTTACTATCAATTGCAGTTACACTCGTGTTATCTAATACGTGATGTTTCACTCTCTCTAACATTTTTTCTGTATCTTGGTAATAAAATTCTTTAATATCCTTAATCATATCACCATTTTCTAAATGATACACCATCCTACAGCGCTTATAGCCCATCTTTTTCATCCCCTTGTTCATTTCTTCACATATGTATGAAAAATTGACTTTTTTGCTTCTCATTCACTTTAATTTTAATAAAATTCTAACAAAAATACACACTTTTATCAAAGAGACTTTTTCAACAAAAATGTTGAGAAAGTCTGATAAATCTCCAATCTTACATAAAACATGCGATTTTATAACATCTTTTTTAAGTAATAACCTTTTTGGTCATAATATATAAATTTATTTTGATTTTTCAACATATAAGTCGCTGCTACGAAGAAAAAAGAAGCATGCCCTTTGCTTTCTCTCTTTGTTTTCACTTCGCATGTGGCAAAAAAGGCCCTGACCGCTTCTATGCATGGCCAGATGCTCTCGTCCACCTAAAAAGAATGGTTTTATTGTTGGTTTTTCAATTTGTATTGTAACTACTCAGCTATACCTTTTAGAAATTTAGAAAAGGGTATGATTCTAGTGAAGATGTGTCTCTCTATTACTTATAAATTCATTTTTGGGCATATAGACTGCTGTAATGCAAACAAGGCAGGGACCTGCACTTATTGTCTACTTTTGTTTTCAAACCTTGCACGTGGCAGGAAAAGGCCCTGACCGCTCCTATGCATCGCTAGTCCCTCTCGCCCATTTAAAAAAATGCTTTTCTGTCGGTTTTTCAATTTGTATTTATATATAAAAAGAACTCGCATATAGCGAGTTCTCTACAAACTATTATTGATTATTAAACTTGTACCATAGATGGTTTTTGATAGCGTAAAATCGGCTTACGTGCTGCCATTGTTTCATCAAGACGCTTAATTACTGTTGTATGCGGCGCTTCTTGAACCACTTCTGGGTTTTCTTCTGCCTCTTTTGCGATTTGAATCATCGTATCGATGAATCCATCTAATGTTTCTTTTGATTCTGTTTCTGTTGGCTCAATCATAATACATTCTTCCACATTTAACGGGAAGTAAATTGTTGGTGGATGGTAGCCAAAGTCAAGCAGACGTTTTGCAATATCAAGCGTACGTACACCAAGTTTCTTTTGACGACGACCTGATAAAACAAATTCATGCTTACAATGTCTATCAAATGGAAGATCGTAAAATGGAGCTAATCTTCTCATCATATAGTTCGCGTTTAATACTGCATATTCTGTTACTGCACGAAGTCCATCTGGACCCATAGAACGAATATACGTATACGCACGAACGTTAATACCAAAGTTACCATAGAATGGTTTCACGCGTCCAATTGCTTGTGGACGATCGTAATTAAAGTGGTAGCCGCTTTCTGTTTTCTCTAAAACTGGCTTTGGTAAAAACGGAACTAAATCTGCTTTTACACCTACTGGACCAGAACCTGGTCCCCCGCCGCCATGCGGACCTGTAAATGTTTTATGAAGATTTAAATGTACAACGTCAAATCCCATATCTCCTGGGCGTGCTTGACTTAATACTGCATTTAAGTTTGCACCGTCATAGTACAATTTACCACCTGCATCATGGACGATTTGTGCCATTTCTAAAATGTTCTCTTCAAATAATCCAAGTGTATTTGGGTTTGTTAACATAAGCGCTGCTGTTTCTTCGTCCACAACACGTTTTAAATCTTCTAAGTCAACAAGACCATTTTCATTTGATTTTACTGTAATCGTCTCAAATCCTGCTACTGTTGCAGAAGCTGGGTTTGTTCCGTGAGCAGAGTCAGGAACAATTACTTTCGTACGTTTATAATCGCCATTCGCTTCGTGATATGCACGAATTAACATTAATCCTGTCCATTCACCGTGTGCTCCAGCTGCTGGTTGAAGTGTAACAGTATCCATACCTGTAATTTCTTTTAAATGTTCTTGTAAGTCATACATTAATTCCATTGCACCTTGCACTGTCTTTTCATCTTGAAGCGGATGAATATGTGCAAAGCCAGGGAAACGCGCTACATTTTCGTTAATTTTCGGATTGTACTTCATCGTACAAGATCCTAATGGATAAAATCCAGAATCAACGCCGTGGTTACGGTTTGAAAGCGCTGTGTAATGGCGCATAATATCAAGTTCTGATACTTCTGGAAGCTCTGCGTCTTCCGTACGAATATACTCGCTCTCAAACACATCTTCTAATTTTACTTCTTCTACATCTAATTGGGGTAAGCTATATCCTACGCGTCCTTCTCTACTCATTTCAAAAATAAGTGCTTGATCTTGCTTCTTCATTGGATAGCCCCCATTTCGTTCACAAGTGTGTCGATTTCTTCTTTTGTACGTAACTCTGTTACAGCTAGAAGCATACGATTTGTAAGTTCTTTATAATCACGGCCAAGATCGTAACCACCGATGATATTTTTTGCTAATAATGCATCGTTTACTTCTTGTACTGGACGTTTGCAATCTACAACAAATTCATTGAAGAACGGTCCAGCAAATGTTACCGTAAAGCCTTTTGCTTCAAGTTGACGTTTTGCATATTGTGCTTTAGAAACGTTTTGACGTGCCATTTCCTTCACACCTTGTTTTCCAAGTGCTGTCATTGCAACAGAAGCTGCTAATGCATTTAATGCTTGGTTTGAACAAATATTAGATGTCGCTTTATCACGACGAATATGTTGCTCACGCGCTTGCAGCGTTAATACGAAACCACGTTGTCCTTCAGAATCCACTGTTTGTCCAACAAGGCGTCCTGGGATTTTACGCATAAATGCTTTTGTTGTAGCAAAATAACCGCAGTGTGGGCCGCCAAACTGTGTTGGAATACCAAATGGTTGTGCATCACCGATTACAATATCAGCACCAAACTTACCAGGTGGTGTTAACGCTCCTAACGCTAATGGATTAGAAGAAACGATGAATAATGATTTTTGCTGATGAACGATTTTCTCAATATCAGCCAGTTTCTCCACTTGTCCAAAGAAGTTTGGATATTGAACGATTACACAAGCTACTGTATCATCTACTTCGCTTTGTAATACGTCTAGATCTGTTACACCATCTTTATAATCAATTTCAACAACCTCAAGGTGTTGACCTTTTGCATACGTTTCAAGAACTGCTCTTGATTCTGGATGAACTGCTTTAGAAACAAGAATTTTCTTTTTACGAGTATGACCTGCAGCTAGCATTGCCGCTTCTGCTAACGCTGTACCTCCGTCATACATAGAAGAGTTCGCAACATCCATACCTGTTAGTTCACAAATCATTGTTTGGAATTCAAAGATTGCTTGTAATTCCCCTTGTGAAATTTCTGGTTGGTACGGTGTATAAGCTGTATAAAATTCTGAACGAGAAAGAACATGATCTACAATTACTGGCGCATAATGATCATATACACCTGCTCCTAGGAAGGAAGCATAGTCTCTTAAGTTTGCATTTTTACGAGCAAGCTCAGACAGCTCTTTTAAAAGTTCTGGTTCTGATTTTGCTTGTTTAATATTTAAATTTCCTTGAAAACGAACGCTTTCTGGAATATCAGAAAATAATTCATCAATTGTTTGAACGCCAATCGTTTGTAACATTTCTTTTTTGTCTTCTTCTGTCATTGGAAGATAACGATGCAACATGAAATCTACCCCTCTCCCCGTTACTTTGAACGTTTGTAAAATGGTGTTGGAACAACAACTGCTTTGACGCGTTTATTACGAATTTCAATTTCCACTTCTGTATCAACTGCTGCATATTTCACATCAATTAACGCTAAACCGATACTTTTCTTTAACGTTGGAGATTGTGTCCCACTTGTAACTTCCCCGATTTTTTCTTCGCCTACATATACTGGATAATGAGTGCGCGGGATACCACGTTCAATTACTTCGATGCCGACTAATTTACGAGGTGCACCGTTTTCTTTTTGTTCCTTTAACGTTTCTTTTCCAAAGAAATCCATTTCTTTATTTGTTTTTACTGCAAAGCCAATGCCAGCTTCAATTGGTGTAATATCTTTTGATAACTCTTGACCATAAAGAGGAAGTGTTGCTTCAAAACGAAGTGTATCACGCGCTCCTAAACCACATGGTTTTAAGCCGTCTTCTTCCCCTACTTCAAGAAGTTTCTCCCAAAGCTTTGCAGCCTCTTCGCTCTTACAGTAAATTTCAAATCCATCTTCACCTGTATAACCAGTACGAGATACAAGCGCTTCTACACCAGCCACAAGAACATGGTCTTTAAATTTAAAAAACTTAATTTCTTTCAAATCTTCTGATACAACTTTTTGTAAAATGCCCTCTGCTTTTGGTCCTTGAATTGCAAGTTGTGCAATTTCACTAGAAACGTTGACTACTTGCACATCACCGCTTACATGAGAAGCTAACCACTGGTAATCTTTCTCAATATTAGATGCATTGATTACTAATAAATAGTCTTCTTCTCCGCGTTTGTAGATTAATAAGTCATCTACCGTACCACCATCTTCGTAACACATTGCCGTATATTGTGCTCCGCCTACTTTTAAGATAGAAACATCGTTTGTAACTACACGTTGTAAAAATGCTAAACTATCTGCACCTTTTACTTCTACTTCTCCCATGTGAGAAACATCAAAAAGACCTGCTGCTGTACGAACAGCTTCATGTTCTTCTTTAATACTTGAAAATTGAACTGGCAATTCCCAACCACCAAAATCAATTGTTTTCCCACCATACTTCGCGTATACATCAAATAGCGGTGTACGTTGTAACGTAATCATGTTCTCTCCCCTTTGCGCTTTCTATGACAAATTAATAAAAGTTGGCTTCCCATTTCTAAACATTTTCAATTCTGAAAAGACGGGATATACGGAATCTCATTCTATTTTTTTATGAAAGCGTAAATAAAAAAGTGCTTTCTTGGATAAAATACGAAAGATTCCACACATTTCACACCATTATCCTAACATTTTTCGAGCCGTTTCATCAATATTCTAGCTAAAAAAATAATTTAGAATTTATAGAAGGTGAGATATTATCCATGAATGTCGAAATTTCAATAGAACGTTCTTGGCAAGAAAACTTCTTAAAACGAATAGAAGAAGATGGCCCGTGGACAAACTGGGAACTATTTCATCTTGCCTATCAAACTGAACAGTCCCTTCTCATCCCAACATTTGACGGGCTACAGGCACCTAAACATTTACCTAATTTCACGCCACTTCCACATCAGTTAGAGGTAGCGCAAACCGTCATTGAACAAATGAATGGAAAAGCAATCTTAGCAGATGAAGTTGGCCTTGGAAAGACGATTGAAGCTGGGCTTATTTTAAAAGAATATATGGTGCGCGGACTTGTGAAAAAAGTGCTCATCCTTGTACCTGCATCTCTTGTTTCACAATGGGCATATGAACTAAACACAAAATTTTTCATTCCAGCCGTTGCCCAGCGAAAAAGTTACTCATGGGAGCAAGCTGACGTTATTGTATCGTCTATCGATACAGCAAAGCGCTCTCCGCACCGTGATATTGTTTTAAATTTAGAATATGATCTCATTATTATCGATGAAGCACATAAACTAAAAAACAACAAAACGAAAAACTATGAATTTGCGCAACTATTAAAGAAAAAGTTTTGCTTATTACTTACCGCAACACCTGTTCAAAATCGCATTGATGAAATCTTTAATCTTGTTTCGTTATTAAAACCTGGACATCTCGGCAACCAATCCAACTTTGAAGAATATTATGCTTCCAAAAATCGCACCGATGAAACAGATGGACATTTAAAAGAACTCATTAATAAAGTAATGGTACGAAATCGCCGGCATGACACCGGCATTGAATGGCCAAAACGGCACGTTCATACGCTCTTTGTCGACTTCAATGAACAAGAGAAAGCTTTATACGATGCGATTGAGGGATGGAAAAGACAAGATGTATTTACTTCTGCATTTTCCGCTTTAACGTTAAAGCGCGAAGCCTGCAGCAGCCGCGAAGCTGTTTATTTCTCACTCAAAAAACATGTAGAAAAACGGCAAAAGGAAAATGCGCAGTACACAGTAGATCCATACATAGATGTGTTAATGGAGAAAATTAATGGTATTTCCTCTAATTCAAAAGCAAATAAAGCATTAGAAATCATTAAAGAAATTAATGATAAAGTTGTAATTTTCACAGAATACCGTGCTTCTCAAATGTATTTACAATGGTTTTTAAAGCAGCACGGCATCTCGTCTGTACCGTTTCGAGGCGGATTTAAACGTGGTAAAAAAGATTGGATGAAAGAATTGTTTCAAAACCATGCCCAAGTATTAATTGCAACAGAAGCAGGCGGTGAAGGAATTAACCTACAATTTTGTAATTACATGATCAACTACGACCTTCCTTGGAATCCGATGCGTCTTGAACAAAGAATTGGACGGATTCATCGCCTTGGACAAAAACATGATGTTCATATTTATAATTTGGCAACGAAACATACAGTAGAAGAACACATTTTAAAACTGCTGTATGAGAAAATTGACCTATTTGAGCGTGTCATTGGTGATTTAGATGAAATTTTAACAAGAATTAATATGAAAAATATCGATGCACACATTCACGATATTTTTACCCATTCCAAAAGTGAAGGGGAAATCCGAATCAAAATGGAAAATTTAACGTCCATTATTGAATTTGCCAAACGAAATGAAGCTGAGGTGCACGGCTATGCAGCAACATGAAATCCATCATTATTTACATTGTTTTTTTGAGGCAAACGGCTGTGAAATTTTGCAGCGTTTTCCTCATTTATTAGACGTTCAATTAACAATTGAAATGGACAAACTACTGATGAACCGTCCATTCTACTGGCATTATCTTGAAAAAACAGGTGGCATACCAAATCCGATGCGTCTTACATTCATTACCGATGCAAAACATGAGGAGCAAACAGGCGAACTCATTCACTACGGTTCTCCGCGCTTACATCAAATTTTTCAAGCAACAAAGGAATTAGGTGCTTACATTCGTTTATTTGAAGATGTATATTCTAATGGACAAACAAGCACTCCGCTTCATCCTTGGCTTGGCGTCAATATAAAAGTCTCCTATCAATGTGATCGAAAAAAAGATATGCTATATTCCATTGGGATTCACCTTATTTCTGGTGCGATGATTACAAATTTTCATGAGGCATTAACAGCGCTTCGTCTTACACCAAAAATTCCTGATTTTTGTTTTACATTAACGCCGATTATTAAACCGCAAAGCGGGCTATCTAGAATTGAAGAGGCAATGAAACGTATCATTGAATCAGATGATCACGCATGGGCTGAAGAAGCAAAAGTTCGTTGGAATCACGATTTACAACTACTAAACCGTTTTTATGAGGAAAGTGATGAATTACCAGAAAGCTATGAAATAGAAAAACGAGCCTTGCAAGAACAATACGAGCCGCGCATTACTATGCAAATTATAAACGGTGGACTCTTTTATGTGACAGCGAATCATTTTCTAACATAAAAAAACTCCTTCTACAAGGAGCTTTTTTTATGTTAGAAAATATGGGGAAGTATTCTCCCGCTATTTTTGAGCAGTAAAAGCCCGATTGAACGGACTTTCCATAAGCGGAGAATGCCCCCACTTATAAAAGTTTCGCTTTATATTTTCCCATTATATTTTCGGCCATCATTATGTTCTTGTTGGTGAATCTTTGTCATTCTCTTTTGATACTCTCTCTGTTTTGCACTTACATGATTTGCATCCGTTTCTCTATTTTTCTTTGAACCGCCTACTCCGTTACTCATTTTGTTCACCCCACTTGTCTATACTTCAACATTAGTTTTCGCAATCAACATTGCACTTATACAAAAAATAAGGAGAGGCATTTGCCTCTCCTTACACATATTTTTGAAACATATCATGCAGCCCTTGATTGACAAGGTAAGAAATCTGCTCATCTGACTTATCAGGATAGCGATCGCGCAGGCGAATAGATGCCTTTAAAATTAAATTCTCTAATACGGAACGTCCGCCTTTTCCATAAATTGTTTCTGCATATTCTATCAATTTTCCATCTTCAACTGTTGCAGGATTTTGATCGAAGAAAAATTTACTCATTTGTACCACTTCTCCTTTGATAGCGTTTACATTTATATAAACTCAACATGTTATTTATTTCACAATTAATGTATGCATGTATAGATGATTAGTTCCATTATAAAACAACATTGCCATAGTATCAAAGTGTATTTTAGACAATTTTGTGAACAAATCGAAAAATTGAAAGCGTTTTAATTGGTATATAAAGAAGTTTAACATTCAGAATCTTTGTTGTACAATACAAACAGAGGAGGAATTCAATGAAACAAAACAATAAAGTTGTCTACGATATTATTTTTTATCTCATCTTTCCATTTGTTATTTGGAAATTCGGTAAACAATATATGGATACATATTATGCCATGCTCATTTCTTCTGTTCCAGGCATTCTTTATACACTGTATTGTTTCAAAAAAGAACGGCAATTTCATGTAACCGGCTTTTTTATCCTCATCACGATGATTGTAAATACGAGCGTAGACTTACTTTCTGGCTCAGCCGAAAAAATGTTGTGGAACGACGTGTACTATCACATTGCACTTGGTATTGTTGTCATATGTACTATTTTTATAAAACAACCACTCATGTTATATTTCGCAGCCGACTACGCTGCATTGCAAGGAGATGATCGAAAGGAATCACAATTGTTATATCGTGACCCTCGCCTCTTTCCATCGTTCCAATACTTTACTTTCTTTTTTGGCTTACAATTTATTGTGCTTAGTAGCATCAAGATATATATGATTTCTAAATTTGGAGTAGATGGATACGGAGAAATGAAAGCGATTATGACAGGAATTGGTTGGTGCATTTCAATAGGAATTGGAGCTGGGTTCCTTTGGATTGGTAATAAAATTAAACAGGTGACTGAAGCTGAAGTTTAACGCATAGAAAAGAAGTTCCACTGCTTGTAAGCAATGGAACTTCTTTTCTAGTTGTAAATTATCCCCAAAAATACTTAACTTAATTTCTTTTTCTTCATTTGGCGATAAAAGATTGCGGCGCTTACCGGCAACATACCAAACCAACGATTCAAAAATGGTTCTCTCTCTTCACGGCGCTGCTGCCGTTTTTGTTTTCGATCCTCTTTTGGAGCATCCATATATGATACGAATTGTTGTGTGACATATTTTATATAATCATTTGTAGACATATCTATCACCTCTACTAGATTAGTATGTCCACTTTTTTATTTAGTAATCCACCCCTGAATTTCTTGAACAATTGCTTCAATACTTTTATTTGTCGTGTCGATCTTCACTGTTGCTTCTTCATAATAAACTTGACGCTTTTCAAATTTCTCGATAAACGACCTTATATTTTCTTTTTGAAATAACGGTCTTGTTGTATCCCCAGCAATTCGCTCTGCAATCACATATGGATCACAGTACAAATAAATTACAGTACCACGTTCTTTCATCCACTCTCGGTTCTCGGCTTTTTCGACGATTCCGCCTCCAGTTGTAATAATATAATTATTTGTCGGCAGTAATTGCAGCACTTCACTTTCATACTTTCGAAACACATCTTCCCCTTCTTCTGAAAAGATATCCCGAATGATTTTCTTTGTCTTCTCTTCAATACATTGATCTGTATCAATAACCGGCATATGAAGTGCACTGCTTAACGCTTTACCAACTGTTGTTTTCCCCGATCCCATAAAACCTGTTATATATAATGCTTTCATGTTATCCTCTCTCCTCTTGCCAATGCGTAATCGCTTCGTTATTTGTATTATAACGAAAGCTAACTTTACATGTGTGCTTTCGTTTTGTTATACATTGTAAAATAATAAAGGCATTCCCATCTACTATTGTGTAATCTCCCTTTGCTTCTCCTTTTTCATACGCATAAAAAAATTCTCTTTTTTCCATTTTAGCTTGTAATTCTTGTTTCACATCGGCAACAGCTTGGTTCGTTATTTCTTCTAAAATAAACAATTCTTCTGCTTCTGTATAAAATTTTTGATCTGATAGGAATATATTTGTCTCATATACTAAAAAAGACATGAGCAAAAATATGAGGATGATTGTTCCTGGCATTGTAAATCCACTTTCCGATCTCATCCTTTCACCTCAATAACAGAATAACGGGTAACAATACCATCATATACTTTACCGCTTATATCCTGTACACGTATCATTAATGTATGAGCTGCTAATTGATAAGAAATATTCTCTACTTTTTGTAAAAGAACTTCATGTCCCGTCCCATTTACTTTTCGAACAACATTATTTCCAGACATGTCATATGTGATTCGTTCTCCAGCCTTTGTTTTGAAAAATAATTTTCCGTCTCCGTTATTTCCTTCTTCCACTTCGCGAAACTCAATTTGCACTTGCTCTAAAAAAACGTTCCATTCCCAATTCATTATCTGTTTAGGGTACGGAGGTTCTATAAAGAGGACTTGAAGACGCGGGAGAAGAAGAAAAAATACAGATAAAAATAGAAAACATATCATAACTTCTAACAACGTGAACCCAGCTTGTTTATTTTTTAACATAACGACACCGTTCATTCTCACGCTGTTTACTATCTTTCCACATTACACACACCTTTTCGATCTCCCATTGAATTGTATATACCGTATTTTCATATCGCTTTTCTATTACTGGCGAAACTATATGATCATACATATATGCAGCTGCCGCTTCTTTCAAAAGTAGCTGCGCTTTATACCGAAACTGAATATTTTTTCTTTCTTGCATAATGAGAAGCGTTTGCGGAAGTAATAGCGAAACCGTCATCATTAACAAACTAAGAGACACAAGAATTTCTAGCATAACCGAACCTTTGTCACACTTCATAATACGTAAATCTTCCCCTCCCAAGTTGAAATACAACATGGTACGTTTTGGATTTATAAGAAATAATAATTGTTCCGCCTCTATTAATATTACCGTCCGTCCCATAACTCATTGGATTAGGGAATGTGTTTACATTCACCTGTATATCAGATGGATAATAACGAACAAGAACCGGATTTGTTTCTCCTGACGATGTAATGCTGTACGAAGCCTGATTAGGAAACCACCGTAATGTGTGACGATTATGGCGGCTCATCGCTACTTGTTGCATAAAAAGGATATCTTGAGAAAATTGCTGCATAAACTGATTCATCTTTTGTTTTTCATAAATCGACGATAAATTAAAATACGTTACAACACTTAAAATAGAAATAGCACTTAATACGAGGAGCATTTCTAATAATGTAAAACCATTTTTCTTCACGATTTCCCTACAACTTTAACCTCTCCATTTGCAGTATCGATTGTAATACTCTCCCCTTTTGGACAAGTTTTAGATGTAATATACTTACCCGTATACAAATCATCCACCGTTGGAATTTTATTATGTTCTAATTGATAAGCTTGTACTTGTGATTCAACAGATTTTACAAAGGCATCGCATCCCTTTCCTTGTACAGAAGAACGCTGGTTTACGACATTTGGAATAATAAGCAGTAGCAACACAGAAATTACAACCATAACAAGCAACATTTCTAACAACGTAAAGCCTTTTTCATTTTTCACAGAACACGCCTCCTAAATAGAATTCATCATTTGAAACATCGGCATAATCATCGCTAAATACATAAGCACAACCACCATTCCGATACATGCAAACAAAAGGGGTTGTATAACAAACAACATACGATTAATTTTCTCTTCGATTTTTTCTATTGTCATTTCACTATAATCGGCAAGCTCAGTTGCTAAATTGCCATTCGCTTGTCCATGTTTAATAATATAAGCGAGCTCCTGTTCATAGTACGAACGATTCATCATAATAGAATCAAGATGTTCACCTATCGTTAATAATTCCTGTATTTTAAGAGCCTCGCATTGAAAAAACAAATGATGCTTTTGCTCCTTCATTAACGTGAGCGCTTCTAATATAGATAGCCCGCCTTGTAAAAGACCGCTTAATTGAATTGCAAAATAGTGTGAGTTTGTTAATTTAAAAAACATTTTTATAAGAGGCACTCTCATACAAATATCCATTCTCGTAACCGGATGCAACCTTTTCACATACAGCATATATATAAGCGCTAGGGTGCCAATTGCAAAAACGACGCCTCCCATAACATACGGAAGTGCTTGAATAACTGTTAAAATATTGTCTGTAAATGAAGTGGATGATCCATGGAGTGAACGGTATAAAGTAGAGAACTGTGGAAGAAGAACTAGATTAAATACGAGGAGTATGCCTAATAAAAACAAAGAAAGAACGAATGGATAGCGCAGCACCTTCATCATATTTTTTTGATGTTTATCTTTTCTACTGAGGAGTGAGCTCCCTTTCTGCAACGCAAAGGCAATGTCACCATGCTGCTCGGCATAAAATAAATAGCTTAAAATATCGGGATGAAATGCAAGTTTATAAAACACATCATGTAAGCTGCTTCCCTTTTTAAATTCTTCAGCAGCATCTTGAAGCTGTATTTGTTTACTCGGGGTTAAGTGAAAATGCAGAAACTCTAATGCATGTAATAAAGAATATCCTTTCTCTAAAAGTTCGCCAAGCCTTCGGAGCAATAATGCTTGTTCATGTAACCGCCACTTTTCTTGCTTAAACATAAACATCTTCTTCAATAAACCCTAGTGCATATCCTTTTCTTAATTCATCTTGAAGCGTTGTATATTGGTACGTCGCTTGTTTTCCATTTGCTTCATAAATGACTTCTTTCAACTCATCACCATACAATAATTCATAAATGCTCGCTCGGCGTACGTGACGCATTTTTTTGCATAGAGGTGAGCATTTCCCTTTGCAAAATGGACATTTTAATTCCACTAGCCGCTGCGCCGCTACTGCTAATAGCGATTGTTCAATTTCTAGCAGGGTAATACCATAATCCATTAAACGTAACACCGCACTTTTCGCATCATTCGTATGCAATGTCGTCATAACTAAATGACCTGTCAAACTTGCTCGAACCGCCACCTTTGCTGTTTCCTCATCACGAATTTCTCCTACTAAAATAATGTCTGGATCATGACGTAAAATCGCTTTCAATCCCGTTGCATACGTAATACCAGCTTTTTCATTAATTTGAATTTGTAATAGCCCATCCTTTTTCTTTTCAACTGGATCCTCCAGTGTAACAATGCGGCGAGTCTGCGCCTTCTTTGCTACTTCTAAAAGAGCATACATCGTCGTCGTTTTCCCTGACCCTGTCGGTCCTGTAAAAATAATTAATCCGTGCGAATGGTGTAAAAAAGAGAGAAGTGTTTTTGCGGAATTTGGGAATAATGAAAGATGAGAGAGGTTCGGAACTGCAGTTTGTAAGTGCAACCGAATAACGAGACTTTCATGATGCACAGTTGGCAAAGTAGAAAGGCGTAAATATACCTCCTCATCATCAACCTTCATCTGCAATGAACCATTTTGCGGCTTTCTCCTTTCACCAATATCCATAGCTGCTAAAAACTTAAAGTGTGATACAAGTCGTTCACAAAATTCTTTTGAAGTATGATGCTTTGTCACCAAATCTTTTCCAATACGTAATTGTACAACAGCATCTTCGTGCCGCGGCACAATATGAAGATCTGATGCGCGCAACCTGCATGCTTCTTTCATAATTGTGTCAGCAAACTGTTCGACAGCATTCACTGTTATCGCCTCCTCACTCTTTATATATCATGGCCATCCTGAAAAGAAAAATAGTGAATTTGCTATTTTTATTGCATTATTTTTGAATTTCACAAATTAAAAAACCAAAACAGTTTGTGAAATTATGAACAATTAATGAATCATTGCCCAAAAACATGATTATACAACATTATCTATATTATAATATTGTTATCCCAGATAAACTGACAAAGGTGGCGATCCTCATGGAACAAGCTTTAAAAATTACAAACGTACTTTCTGACCCAACACGCTATTATATTTATAAATATATTTCTCAAAAACATACTGAGGTTACTGTACAAGAAATTGCTGACGAATTTGATATTCATCCAAATGTTGCGCGTTTACATCTTTCAAAGCTAGAAGATGTAAATATGCTAAAATCGGAAACAAAAAAAACGGGTAAAGGCGGCCGACCAAGTCGATTATATGTCTTATCAGATGATGTAATTCAACTGCAATTTCCGTTTCGTGATTATCAATTGTTAGCACAAATTGCTTGCAATACATTACTTAGTTTAGGCGAAATCGGTGAGAAAGCACTATATGAAACGGGTAAAAAGTTTGGTAAAGAATTAATGGAACAACAGCTAAATCGATTAAGCATTAACGAAAATGAATTGACGGTTGAACAAAAAATACAAATTGCCAAAGAAGCTTTAACAACAGCGGGCTTATCTCCGGAATTTGAATTAAGCACCGATGGATCAAAAATTTTCTATGATGTATACAATTGTCCATTTAAAGAAGTTGCCGTACGTCACCCAAAAGAAATTTGTAACATGCACGTAGATATGATGAAAGGTATCTTTGAAGTTCTATTTCCAAACATGGAATTAACACATAATGATACTATGTTCGAAACAGGTTGTAAGTCTTGTAATTATCATCTTCATCTGTAAAATAAGAAGCCAGATTATACTGGCTTCTTATTATTTTGTAAATGTTTACAATAGTTAGAAAAGTGCATTATAATTAAAAAGAGTATTGAGTTCATATAAAGGGAGGGGAATGGGATGGAGCGCATGTTTCGCGTTCTCGGCTTTTGGACTGGTATTTTTTCCGTAATGTTTTATTTAGGGGATATGTATGGGGCAGCACTATTGTTTTTAGGACAAACAGGTTTTTTTGTACTTTTAAGTTATTTAAAATTAACAGAGCGCATGTACATTTATGTTTTTGGGGCATATTTAACAGTCTTCTTCATTGGGTTTACATACTATACGACATTTCTTCTTACACCAGGAATTGGACATTAAGATGGCATATATGCCATCTTTTTTTATCTTCTTTTAATTACCTAGTTGACTTATTGGTTTTCTTTGAATATATTTATATGTAACAAATTTTAAGGAGGAAAACAGTATGGATACATTGTTAGTTAGCATAAACATCATCATTATGCTTCTATTAGTCGGTGCGCTATATTATATGCAACGTAAACATCTTTCTTTTAATAAACGTGTATTTATTGCGCTCGGACTCGGAATTATATTTGGACTTATTTTACAATTTTTTTATAAACCAACTTCTGAAGTCATTATCCAGTCTAATAATTGGTTTAACTTAATCGGAAGTGGCTATGTTAAATTATTACAAATGATCGTTATGCCACTTATTTTAGTTTCAATTATTTCAGCGTTTACAAAATTAAAGCTAACCAATAATCTTGGCAAAATTAGCGGCCTTATTATCGGCATTTTACTTCTTACAACTGGAATTGCGGCTGCAGTCGGAATTGCAGCAAGTGCTGGTTTTGACTTGCAAGCAACTGGCTTGCAGCAAGGAAGCGCAGAGGCAGCTCGCTTAAAATTAGTACAAGAAAAATTCACTTCCATTGAGCAAACACCCATTCCACAAAAATTGTTGGAACTACTTCCTGCAAATCCATTTCTAGATTTAACAGGTGCTCGTCCAACATCAACAATTTCTGTTGTCATTTTTGCCGCATTAATTGGGATTGCCTTCTTAGGAGTGAAAAAGAAATATCCCGAACAAGCGGAACAATTTAAGAATATGCTAGATGCCGTATATGCGGTCGTCATGCGGATGGTTACATTAATTTTACGTCTTACCCCATACGGCGTACTTGCTCTAATGGCAAAAACAGTTTCAGGAAGTGATGTGCAAGCTATTTTAAAACTTGGTAATTTTGTTTTGGCATCTTACGTAGCACTTATTGTTATGTTTATTATTCACTTATTACTGATTGCTCTTTCTGGTTTAAACCCAATGCAATATTTGAAAAAGGTGTTCCCTGTTTTAACATTTGCGTTTACTTCACGCTCAAGTGCAGGTACAATGCCGTTAAATATTGAAGCGCAAAAAGAAAAACTTGGCGTTTCAGAAGGAATTGCAAACTTTGCTGCTTCCTTTGGTGTATCAATTGGTCAAAACGGATGTGCTGGTATTTATCCTGCAATGCTTGCCATGATGGTCGCGCCAACAGTTGGCATCGACCCATTACAGCCGCAATTTATCTTAACGTTAATCGCTGTTGTTGCAATTAGTTCATTCGGCGTTGCTGGTGTCGGAGGCGGAGCAACATTTGCAGCACTCATCGTACTTTCTACTATGAACTTGCCAATTGAAATTGTTGCTCTATTAATCTCTGTTGAACCATTAATTGATATGGGACGCACAGCTTTAAACGTGAGCGGCTCTATGACAGCTGGTCTTATTTCTAGCAAATGGCTTGGAGAGTTAGATGTACATGCGTACAATGAAGCAGTCAATAAAGCTGAAGAAGTTGCATTATAAGAAAGAAAACACCCTGGATTGCCAGGGTGTTTTTCTTTCTTATAATGCTAGTTAAAATGAAAATGATCTGTTTAAGCCTCACTGCATCAACTTATAGAAAAGACTTTTTATCCCGCTATTCGTGGGCAGTAATACTCCCACCTCAAAATTCGGTAAAAGCATTGTCCAGCTCCAGTGGCTAGAATGTTCGGTGGGAGATAAACTGCTGGCATGCGCCCGATTGGGAGGGCTAATAATCAGTGGGGGATGAAGAAAACCCCCACTGATTAAAGTTTCACTTTATGACCTTCAATATCATACACAGCTATTGTTTTATAAATAACCTTGCTCTTCACACCAATCATGAAATTGCCGAACATCTACATCAATTAAAACAATATCTTTTAATTCAATATCAATATCCATACCGTCAATTACAATCACATATTTTGCACTGTTCTCCGCACTATCTCGTTTTATGATTCCTATTTGATTTCGATGCGGTCCATCTTTTACATATGCTTTTTGTCCTGTAATATCAAAGTTCAACATCTTCACCTCTTTCATTTGCTCCACTTATCTATGTATATGATGAAACAGTGAAAGAGTACTCTACTTTTTTGCTTTATTACAATTATTTTTCATTTATTTTAATTTTATAAAATATACATAAAAATTCGTGTTAGAAATGAATTGATAGCGCTTTCTTAAATGGACTCATGTTATACTAATACAGTGAAATCGCCATCAAAAGGTGGCTTCACTAATGGTCATTTTCATACATCGTTTTTTACGGGCAGTTATTCTTCACAATCTTTTTGGCTTTCTCACAGTCTTAAGGTGAAGGGCTTACTGTCCGCAAATAGCGGGATAAAGTCGAAATTCTTAAAGAGGAAAAACAATGAATACAGTAATAATTACAAAAATCATCGAAACTTTAAAATCATATGGATTTCAAGATGTAACATATTGTGAAAAAACAAAACAATATCTATTTCAAAATGTAACAGATATTATGAGTGGCTATGCGGAAATTACCTATAGTGCTCAATTTGAAAAGTTCAGCGTGCACATTCATCCTATCGAAACGCATCACCTTACAGAATTGCATGAAGTCGAAAAGCATATACAATCTTGCATCCGAAAGGTTGAGTATTTAAATACGATTATTGAAAATAATATATATATAAGTTAAAAACTAACATAAAACCCCTTTCTTTTTATGGGAGAACAAGAGCATCTGGCCGTGCATAGAAGCGGTCAGGGTCTTTTCCTGCCACATGCGAGGTTAAAACAAAAGGGAGCAAGTGAGTTCAGGTCATGTTGTATTCTGCATAGCAGCGACTTATATGTAAAAAAATTAAAAAGGATTTATATAAAAACGTAGAACATACAATTATTCTGTAAAAAAGAACGTGCTAAGCACGTTCTTTTTTATACATTCATATTTTCTTTAATCTTAAGACCTGTCACATTCTCTAATAATTCAATCGCTTCTTCTAATGTCATATCAAAAATCGTTTGCTTATCTTCTACATAAGGGAATTGGGGGAAACACTTCTCTAACTTTTTCACTGCATCAGCTGAAAACATCGCACTATCCACATGAAATTCTGCTTCTAATAACACGATATAGTCTAATGATTGAAACCCTAAGCCATTCAAAAAGGTAATGAATTTCTCTTTTGGCTGCGACGACATAAAAACATTACGCTCAAGTTCATAAAATAATTCTTCACCTAAAATCTCTTCTAGTTCCTCATCATGTTCACGATTGATAATCTCTTCGTACCCATAATCATCGACGAGTTCTTCTACTTCTTCGCCGTCTTCAAATAGTAATTGTGCTAAAGTTGCACCTTTCTTATATTCACTTTGCTGTATAACTGTTAAAAAGTTTGTTTTCCATCCTTGTTCTACATTCATATTTTATAACTCCTTTTATACACTCTTTATTTTTACATATACGTTTTGTTTCAATTGCTTTTTCGCTTTCTCATTACACTGTTTAACAAATGGAGATGCGACAGACGCTCTTTGCATCATATCATTTATATAAATGAGCGGATCAATTAATCGTTCTTTTCCCCCCTTATAACAAATGTCATACTCTGTGTCACTCTCTTCCAATACTACTTTCGAATGTAGCGAACTCAGCATCTTATCAATTTCACAATCTCCGCAATTTCGTAATAGATGTAACACCGTTTCATCATCAGTTGAAAAGTCAGATAGGTGTAAAATATTTCTTTGCAACGCTTCTTTTAATACCTCTGTTAATATATAGTAACCATACGAATTCAACGGATGCAAAAAGAACTCAATCGTTTCTTTGTAATAAGCTTCTGTAAACCATTCTGCTGCCTGTACAGATTGTAAACAGATTTGTCCGTTATGAACGGTTACATCTTCTAAAAAAGAACACACTTCTTGCTTTGAAATCATTCCATATGTATATAAATCCCGTAACGTATAGTCTATACGATCTGCACATAAATTCGGAAGAGGTTGCTCTAACAACGTCCATTGTTCCCATTTCTCAATCATTCTATAATCATAGCCATATCTCTGCAAAATAGATGGGATATCTGAAGCTTCAATAACATTCATAAAAATTTGTTCATGATAATCCTCATCTTGCTCTTCTAATACGTGATCTACAATGTGGGAAAATGCTGTATGAGATACATCATGAAGCAATGCCGCAATTTGTTCTTCTACACTACCACCTAACATTTTCACAAGAATCATAACACCGACAGAGTGCTCATAACGTGTTACGTTCCACGTTGGATTCACAAGAAAGCTTGCACCGCCTTGATGAATCTTCTGTAAACGTTGTACTGCCTTTGATTGTAATAGTTCTGCGAGCACACCATCTATATAATGTTCACCATATATAGGATCATTAATTGTAATCATGTCCCTGCACCTCCTAATACTTGTTCAATAAATCCATCTATACTGTCTTCAACTATACACACTTCTGGTAAATGGTAAAATGTTGTATCCAAAGGACTATTTCCGCTATATACAAATATTTCCTTTCCCCAAGCAAGTGCCATTCCGAATTCGGTATGACTTCCTTTTCCACCACTTAATAAAAGCAGAAAAACGTCTGCGTCTCGTACAGCTTGTTTTTCTGCTTGTCCAATACTTTGTAATTCTAATCTATTTGTCGCTTTTTCATTTTTTGTCCAATCATATGTATGAATCCACCCTGCTTGTTTCAGTTTATCCGCTACAAGGTGGACAATGTGTTTATTTGTAAAGGCTGAAGCAATGTAAAATTTCATGCTACCTCTCTCCTTCATATACAAAAATAGGTAGAAAAATCTTAGGGGAAAAGGACATTTACAATTCTCTATTTACTTTTTTATCAATTTTATCATTCAACATATCTAATTCTGCTGTAATTTCTGATTTTTCTAATTTTCGTTCTTGTGAAAAATTCCGTCCCATATAAACTATAATACTACCAATATACAATACTAAACAAACAACTAGAGCAATATTTTCATAGAGACTTAGCCCCAACGTAGTCACTCCTAATCTCATCCGTATTTACACGCGTCAACAATTAGAATTTCCCTATCAAATCTATGTTATTGTAACATAAAGTGAAACTTCCGTCAGTGGGGGTTTTCTTCATCCCCCACTGACGGTTAGCCCGCCCAATCGGGCTTTTACGAGCAAGTTATTCCTGACCTATCTTCTTTGCTTCTCTCTGAATCTTGAGGCGGGGGTCTTACTGCCCACAAATAGCGGGATAAAGTATGCAGTTATCTCTATCTTAAAAAGCAATCCTAGATGGATTGCTTTTTTTACTACTCACCTTTTTCTTTCGAGAAAAACATTCTAGAAATAACAATCCCTAGCCCACCAATAAGTAAGAATAATACTGCACGAATCATCATTGATACTTCTGGTAAATCTAAGAAGAATAACTTAATCACAGTCACAACTAACACGACTAATCCGGCGTATAATATTTCATTCATCCCTCTATTACGACCAAACCAAACTGAAACTAAAGCATATATCATCCATAAAAAAGAGACAAATACACTAATAATACTTCCGTCTGTTGAAAGAACCTCTCCTATTCTAGTAATCGTAATAAATACGAGCAACATAAAGCCATATAACGTAATCGAATACACATACTTCCCAAAATGTTGCAACATTGGTTTCACTTTCACCATTCCATAATAAAATGTTCCAACTAAAATGAGATGGGCTATAAAAGCTGCTGACATGAATGTCTCAAATGGACTAACAAGCGTTTGCAACATACCGATTATATAAATAACCGCACTAATATAAAATTTGATTCCTTGTTTTAATTTCGCAGAAGTAACGACGCCTAAAAAACCTTGTAGCATCAATACAATTGCTCCATTCACTAAACTAAATTCATATAAAACCGCTAAACTAAACGACCCCATCGCAAAACCAAATAAAAGATCCGTAAATAACGATTTTTTATTTTTCATATAGTCAGCTACAAACATTACAGTGTGTACAATTGTACTAATTACCAATCCCCATGTTGTAAAATCTGGAATCTTCACAATTACCATAATAAAGAAGATTGCATTAGCACTAAACAAAGCCATTCTAGGTTGATAAATAAAACTTCGATCAATAAACATATGCCAGAAAAGCAGAATATGAATGAATCCATAAACAATCGTTAATTGCACTTGTAAGTGCCCTAATAACACTGTCATAATTACAAAAAAGACAAACGTTACAAGTACAGAAACGGAGTAAGATATCATATATAAATATTGATAGCAATTTTTATACGCATACCATAATAAACTAATCGTTAACACTGTTTCATATCCAAAGAAAATGTAAGGGTTAGGTGTTGTACTATTTAATAAGAACGGTACAAAAAAGGCTCCTACAGATACAAATATAGCGAGATACTCTGATTGATATCGCTTAGCTAAATAGATACCGAGTATAATCCAAATAATGTTAAATATGAATGCAATGCTTGCTGGAAAGAAATGATACAAATAATGCGCAGCGAACGTCGTTAACACAATGCCTGTAATACTTCCTCCAGCTAACACTAAACCTAAGGCTTGACGTTCTTTTTTTATTTGTATATCACCTACATAATACAAAACAACTGATAATGCTACGCCAAATACAATACGAATTGCTGGAGTAAGTAATCCTGCATCTACTCCCGCTTTAAATAGCCAAATTACCCCAAGCAGCATAATGGCAACGAAAATACGCGGCAGCCACGTTTGACAAAATTTTATAATATCAAATGGTTCAGGCTTAAATGCCGATATATCTACCTGCTTTATCTCCGGTTCCTTCACACTTTTTTGGCTAATGACTCCTTCTTCTTGTCGTACATTTTGCACAGGGATACTGACTTCTTGTTTTTTCTCAATAGGTTTCTTTTCAATAGATGCCTTTACTTGTTGAACCCTTTCTTCGTCCATTGCCCTTTGCTGTGCTTTTAACTCATAGAGCGTCTCCCGCATTGTATCAATTGCTATTTCTAGAGATTCTATTTTTTTGTTCAAATCTTGTTTCATTTTCTCCCCCCTCTTATCATGTTGTTAAATAGTAACTACTCCGTCATACATTTCATTTAGAAGTTTAATAAGGAGTATGATTCCAACGAAAATACGCTCCTTATTGCCTATAGGAAGTTATTTTCATTTTTGGCATATAGACCACTGTCATGCAAACAGAGCAGAGGCCTGGTCTACTTTTGTTTTCAAATTTTGCACGTGGCAGGAAGAGACCTTGACCACTCCTATGCATCGCCAGTCCCTCCTGGCCATTGTAAAAAAGACTTTTCTCCCTTTTTACATAGTAACTGAGTAGTTACGTTAAATAGAAATACACCTATAATTGGTTTTATTACCAATTAACTACATCATAATATTAGTTTATTCATTTTTTAAGAGAATATCAGAAAAAATTCATAACTACTCCGTTACTTTATGAAAAAAAAGGCGGAAAAGCATGATTTCATAGAAATCATGCTTTCGTTACATAATCAATAATCGTTTGCAAGGCCTCTTGGCCGCTATATTGCTGCATCGATCTTTTATACTGCAAACGATTTTTATACAGTTCTTCTACATATTCAATTAGCAAAGTTTCTGTTATGTCTTCTTCAAATAACACACGTCCATATCCCTGTTTTTCAAAAGACTGTCCGTTTAAAATTTGATCCCCTCGGCTCGCAGATTTTGGAAGAGGAATTAATAACATTGGCTTTTGTAATGTTAAAAACTCGAAAATCGCATTGGATCCTGCACGAGAAATGACAATATCAGTTGCCGCTAATATATCAGGAAGTTCATCGTGAACATATTCAAACTGCTTGTATCCCGGCGTATTCTCAAGTTTTTCGTCAATATTTCCTTTCCCGCACAAATGAACAATTTGATAGTTTTGCAGGAGGTTCGGTAATGCACCGCGTACTGCTTCATTAATGCGCCGTGCTCCTAAGCTGCCTCCCATAACCGTAATAACTGGTTTTGATGCAGTGAATCGTAAAAATTGCAGTCCTTTGTTTCGACTTCCCTGCAATACCTCTTCTCGCACAGGTGAACCAGTAAATACTGTTTTTTCTTTCGGTAAATGTTTTTTCGCTTCTTCAAACGTAACAAATATTTTCGAAGCAAAGCGAAGAGCAATTTTATTTGCAAGTCCAGGCGTCATATCAGACTCGTGTAAAAAAACAGGAACACGGTTTAGCCACGCTCCAATTACAACTGGTACAGACACAAAGCCGCCTTTTGAAAAAATAACATCCGGTTTTAACTTTCGAATAAGGAAATACGCATCCATAACCCCTTTCATAACAAGAAAGGGGTCTTTTATATTTTTTAAATCAAAATAACGGCGAAGCTTTCCGCTCGCTATTCCATAATAAGGAACCCCTTCTTTTTCAATAATCGTCTTTTCGATTCCATTATGTGAACCAATATAACACACCTTCCAACCGCTCTTTTGAAAATGTGGTATAAGCGCTAAGTTCGGCGTAACGTGACCCGCAGAACCCCCACCTGTAAATATAATCGTCTTCACAGTATGTCTATGTCTCCTTTTAGTAAAAGTTTTACTTTTAATTATAACACACTGAAATAACGCGCTTCTGGATGAGCAAACACCATAGCCGATACAGAAGCCTCTGGTTCCATCATAAACCCTTCCGTTAAGGAAATTCCAATTTCTTCAGGGCGAAGCAACCGGAATAACTTTTCTTGATCAGCAAGTTCTGGACACGCAGGATAGCCAAAAGAAACGCGAATTCCTTGATACTTTGTCCGGAACCGCTCTTCCATCGTCATATTTGGTGAATCTGGAAATCCCCAGCGATCACGGATGAGCATATGCGTTTTTTCAGCTAGCCCTTCTGCAAGTTCCAGCGCAAGTGATTGAATCGCATGGCTACGCAAATAATCGCCTTGTTCTTTCCACTTTTCTGCAACGGCACGAACACCTTTCCCAACTGTTACAGCTAAAAAAGCAACATAATCCATCTCATCTCCAACCGAGCGCAAGTAATCACCAAGCGTGCGATGCGGTGCTTTTCCTTGTCTTGGAAATGTAAAACGCTCTAGCACACGATCTTGATCTTCTGGATCATAAATTAAAATATCTTGATTTTCACTTTGTGCAGGAAAGAATTGATATACAGCGCTCGGACGTAACCATGATTCTTCCCCGCGAAGCAATTCATCGATTAAGTCGTTCAGTTCATGAGCCCTTCCATCTCCTTCTTGTAGCAACTTTTTCACATTCCCTTTTAAACCTAAGTGATGTCCAATTAACATTTGCCGATTTAAAAACGGAGAAAGATGTGCTACTGAAATATCCCGAAGAACGACACGTTTTGTAGAATGCGGTACGATTACTGGTACTGGCGGCAATTTTTCAATTGGAATCGGTACCTCTACTACCTTCTTCTCTTCTTGTACAACAACATGTAAGTGACGCTTCGCTTTTTCCTCAAGCATTTTTTCTCGTTCCTCTTCTTGCTGCAAACGATTGATAAGATCTAATCCTGTCATCGCATCGCTTGCATATAGGACAAGTCCTTGATAAGAAGGAGAAATCCGCGTTTCTGTGAATTTCCGAGTCAGCGCGGCACCTCCTACAACAATAGGAACATCAATATTTGCCGCTTTTAAGTCTTCTGCTGTTGTTACCATTTGCTGCGCGGATTTAACAAGTAAGCCTGATAAGCCAATAATATCTGGTTTTTGTTCTTTTACCTCTTGAATAATACGATCAGATCGCACATTAATACCGAGGTTTACAATGTCATATCCATTATTTGATAAAATAATTTCTACTAAATTTTTACCGATGTCATGCACATCACCTTTTACTGTCGCAAGTAATACTTTCCCTTTCTTCGCACTATCACTTGCCTCCATATACGGCTCTAAATACGAAACGGCCGCTTTCATACTTTCCGCACTTTGCAGCACTTCTGCAACAATAAGCTCATTATTATTAAATAAACGTCCCACTTCATCCATGCCTGCCATAAGTGGTCCGTTAATAATGTCAAGCGGCTTTCTTCCTTCATCTAGTGCCTCTTGTAAATCAACATGTAATCCCTGCTTTGTCCCTTCTACAATATAATGAGATAACCGCTCATCAAGTGTTAACGTTTCAGCTGCTACAACTTCTTTTTGCCTCACATTTCGATAAAAATTTGTAAATTCCTCTAACGTTTCTTTTGTCGTCTCAAACAAAAGTGCATTCGCCAATGCCTTTTCTTCTTCAGAAATAGAAGCATAACGCTCTAGCTTTTCAGTATTCACAATTGCATAATCTAAACCAGCCTTTGTCGCATGATATAAAAAGACGGAATTTAATACTTCGCGCCCTGCTAGCGGTAAACCAAATGAAATATTACTTACACCTAATATCGTTAAACATTCAGGCATCTCTTCTTTTATGAGCCGAATGCCTTCAATTGTCGCGGCAGCTGAACCGATGTATTCTTCATCACCTGTTCCAACAGGAAAGACAAGTGCGTCAAAAATAATATCTGACGGACGCACTCCATATTTTATTGTTAATAGCTCATAACTTCTTTTAGCAATTTCAAGCTTCCGCTCAGCTGTTACCGCCATACCAACTTCATCAATTGTTCCCACAACAATAGCCGATCCGTACTGTTTAATAAGTGGAATCACTTTTTCAAAACGCTCTTCTCCATTTTCTAAGTTAATAGAGTTAATCACCCCTTTTCCTTGCAAATAAGTAAGAGCTCGATTCATCACTTTCTCATCAGTCGAATCAATCATAATTGGCACCTTTAATACTTTCGTCGCAGCTTGCAGGAAATTCTCCATATCTTCTATTTCATCACGGTCTGGGTCTGCCATACAAATATCAATAATATGGGCATTTTTCTTTACTTGTGCCCTTGCTACTTCTGCTGCCTCTTCAAAATTCCCTTCTGCAACAAGACGTTTAAATTTGCGTGAGCCAATTACATTCGTGCGCTCCCCAACGAATAACGGGCGCATAGAATCTTCATATTGCAGCGCTTCAAGTCCGCTAATTCCATGTCCTTTTCTTTCTCGTTTCACACGCGGTTCAAATGATAATAATGCCTCTTTCATCGCACGAATATGTGCCGGCGTTGTCCCGCAGCAACCGCCAACAATATTCACCCAGCCTTCTTCTGCAAACTGTTTCACTTTATGGGCAAGGGACTGCGGAGATTCATGATAATGACCGTCTTCATCTGGAAGTCCAGCATTTGGATAACAAGAGATATAACACTCAGATAACTCTGCAAGTGAACGAATATGTTCTCTCATAAACTCTGGTCCTGTTGCACAGTTTAACCCAACCGATAATGGATTCATATGCTCTACCGATAAGTAGAATGCTTCAATTGTTTGCCCAGCTAACGTCGTTCCCATCGGTTCAATTGTTCCGGAAATCATAAGCGAAACTTTTTTCTCTGTCTCAATAAATGCTTTTTCAATTCCTAAACAGGCTGCTTTTACATTTCGCATGTCCTGACTTGTTTCTACAAGTAACAGATCTACACCGCCGCGCAGTAAACCGCGCGCCTGTCTCGTGTATGCCTCAATAAGCTCATGAAAAGTAACGCCACCCGTGACACTAATCGCTTTTGTCGTCGGACCCATTGCACCGGCTACATATACTTCTTTGCCGCTCTCCTTGACAGCCTGTTTCGCTAACCTGGCAGCCCGTTCATTCAACTCCTCATCTAAGTGAGAAAGGTTATAATCACTGAGTACAATGTTCGTTGCACCAAATGTGTTCGTTTCAATAATATCTGCTCCTGCTTCAATATACTCTTTATGAATATATAAAATAACGTCTGGCCGAGTTTTTACTAAATATTCATTACAGCCCTCATATTCTTCTCCTCCAAAATCTGCAGCCGAAAGGTTTTCTTGTTGAATCATCGTTCCCATTGCACCATCTAATATTAAAATTTCTTGCTGTAATCTTTCCTCGATTGGTCTCATATATTCATTCCTTCTTTCTGCTCTTTCCTTGCTTGAATATACTGAACAAGCGTTTCTGTCACTTCATATTTTAAAAATGGTGTAATTAAATAAATACCATTGAATAACTCCATCGCAGCATCAATTAATTCTTTAGATATACGAATTCCTTCTGCCACTGCTTCTTCTGATGTTTTATGTCCGTCCATACGCCTTCTCACTTCTTCTGGAAGGGTAATGCCTGGCACCTCAAAATGTAAAAAGTCTGCATTTCGTTTACTTACAAGCGGCATAATCCCAATAAAAATTGGGTGTTCGATATGCTTCGTCGCTTCATACACGTTTCGAATGACTGCTGCATCATAAATGGGCTGTGTTAAAAAATACTCAGCACCAGCTGCAATTTTTTTCTCCATACGTTTTACAGCTGCCTCGATATGTCTTACATGTGGATTAAAAGCCCCACCAACCGAAAAACGGGTAGCTGCTCCTATTGTTTTTCCTAAGATAGACCGGCCATTGTTCATTTCTTTAATCATTTTAATGAGTTCTATAGAAGAAAGGTCATATACAGATGTTGCACCAGGAAAATCACCAACCCTCGCAGGATCTCCAGTTAATGCTAATATTTCCTCCATGCCGAGCGCTGCTAATCCTAGTAAATGAGACTGCAGCCCAATCACATTATGATCACGGCACGTTAAATGAATTAATATAGGGATATCGTGCTTTGTTAATAACGCTCCCATTGCCATATTTGATACGCGAGGCGACGCTAAAGAATTATCAGCTAACGTAATGGCATCTGCTCCTGTACGCTTCAACGCCTTAGCTCCTTCAAAAAATCTCTGCGTATCCAACGTTTTGGGTGGATCTAGCTCAACAATCACTGTCGTTTCCTTTTTCGCTTTTTCTGCTAATGTAATTCGATCTACTGTATTTACACGCTGCTTTGCTATTACTTCAGCTCGCTTTACAACTTCTTTAGCTGTTACAGGATGCTCATTTTCAAGTGCTCGCTTCATCGCTTCGATATGAGAAGGAGTTGTACCGCAACACCCCCCAAGCAGCCTAACGCCTTGCTTAATAAATTCCGGCGCCATTTCTTCAAAATAAGCCGGGCTTCCTTCGTATACGTAACGGCCCTCTACATATTTAGGAAGACCAGCATTTGGATACGCAGATAAATAACTATATTTAGGAATTTCTATCGTCTTAAAAGATTCAATCATATGAAGCGGCCCTAACTGACAATTTAATCCAACCACATTTGCACCATACTCTATAAGCTGCTTCAATACATCATCTACACTATTTCCATTTTGTGTTGTACCAGCTTCATGAAGGGCAAGCTGCGCAATAAGAGGGACATTGGTTTGCTTTCGTAATACTTTTACTGCATGAAGTAATTCAAATTCATCGTAAAATGTTTCTAGTAATAACCCATCAACACTTTCTTCTAGCAGGGCATTTGCTTGCTCTAAGAGCATAAATTCACGCTCCATATCCGTGGTTGTAACTGCTCCAATATGTTTCATTCCACCGATTGTTCCTACGATTGCATTCTTTTCTGTCACCGCTTCTTTTGCATGTCTTACAGCAGCGCGGTTAATTTTCCTTACGCGATCCTCAAGACCGTACATACGAAGTTTCCCTTCATTTGCTCCGTATGTATTGGTTTGAATGACATCTGCCCCTGCGGCAACATATTGTTTATGAATCGAAATAATCCGTTCCGGCTCAGATAAATTCAATTCTTCAAAGCAGCTTTGTAAACCATGAGAATACAACAATGTTCCCATCGCTCCGTCCCCAATCACAATTCCTCTTTGCAATAAATCTAGTAGTTTCACATGTCTCCCTCTCTTCTTTTCAATATATATAAAGTGAAACTTTAATCAGTGGGGGTTTTTATGTCGTTTTTTAATTTGTATTTATATAAAAAACCCCCTCTTCATTGAGAAGAGGGGGACAGCATTTTATCCTCCTCTTATCATTCAGAACAATTTGTTCTGCAGGTCTTAGCACCGTTTCAAACATATTGCTTGAAGGTTGCTGGGTTTCACAGGGCCTTTCCCTCCACCACTCTTAATAAGAGTTTCATTCGATTATAATTACAAAAAGTAAACATTATCCGTTCACTTATTAACAATCTTTGTTAATTTTTTCACTAATTTAGCATGTTAAAATACGAAAGTCAATGAAAATAAAGAAAAATAAAATTATTCAAAATATAGTTGCGTTTCTTTCTAAATTTGTTGTAAAGTAAAAAACATAATCAAAAACTTCATATTTCGAATTCTTATCGAGAGAGGTCGAGGGACTGGCCCAATGACGCCTCAGCAACCATTAACAAGCTTTTTATTTGTTAATAAGGTGCTAATTCCAGCAAATTGAGAACTGATTTGACAGATAAGAAGAAGACTATATTTCCCGTATATAAGCCTTCTTCTTAGAAGGCTTTTTTATTTTGTACTAGGGAGGAATTCTATTATGTCTACAATGGAAACAAAGCTTGCCCAAATTGGAAATCGCAGTGAAACAATAACTGGAGCGGTCAACCCACCCGTTTACTTTTCCACTGCTTATCGCCACGAAGGAATTGGAAAGTCAACAGGGTTTGATTATTCCCGAACTGGAAACCCAACACGCCTTCTATTAGAACGCGCGATCGCTGACTTAGAACATGGCGAGCAAGGCTATGCCTGTAGCTCAGGAATGGCTGCTGTTCTTCTTGTCCTTTCACTATTTCGCTCTGGTGACGAACTAATTGTATCTGAAGATTTATACGGCGGAACATATCGGTTATTTACAGAACACGAGCAAAAATGGGATGTTCGATGTAGATATATAGATACACAACATATAGAAGAAATTGAAAAAGCAATTTCACCGAAAACAAAAGCCATTTTCATAGAAACACCAACAAATCCACTTATGCAAATAATGGACATTGCCGCAGTTGCTGCCATTGCAAAACGTCACGACTTGCTCCTTATTGTCGATAACACATTTTACACACCCTATTTGCAACAACCATTAACAACAGGTGCCGACATTGTCCTGCATAGCGCTACAAAGTATTTAGGCGGTCATAATGATGTATTAAGCGGACTCGTTGTTGCAAAAGGGGCAAAATTATGCGAAGAACTCGCTTACTATCACAATGCATCTGGAGCGGTGTTAAATCCATTTGATTCTTGGCTTTTAATACGCGGCATGAAAACATTAGCGCTGCGCATGAGGCAGCATGAAGAGAACGCAAAAGCAATTGTTTCCTATTTACAAGAAGAAGAAGCCATAACCGATGTGTATTATCCAGGAAAAGGCGGTATGATCTCTTTTAAACTACGAGAAGAAGCGTGGATTGATCCATTCTTACAATCGCTTTCTCTTATTACGTTTGCAGAAAGTCTTGGCGGTGTAGAAAGCTTTATTACATACCCCGCAACACAAACACATGCCGATATACCAGAAGATATTCGCATAGCACGAGGCGTTTGTAATCGTCTGCTGCGCTTCTCCGTAGGAATTGAAAACCAAGATGATTTAATTCAAGACTTACAGCAAACTTTAAAACAAGTAAAAGAAGGAGTGAGAATATGAGTTATTCCCTAGATACGCTTTTACTTCATAATCGTTTTAAGCATGACAAACAAACAGGTGCTGTAAATGTTCCTGTTTACAATACATCTACATTTCATCAATTTGATGTAGATTCATTTGGAAAATATGATTATAGTCGTTCTGGAAATCCAACACGCGAAGCTCTCGAGGAACTAATCGCTTTACTAGAAGGCGGAAGCAAAGGATTTGCCTTTTCATCTGGCATGGCTGCTATTTCAACTGCTTTTCTTCTTTTATCTCAAGGAGACCATGTCCTTATTTCTGAAGACGTGTACGGAGGTACATACCGAATTATAACGGAAGTTCTCTCTCGTTACGGCGTTTCACACACATTCGTTGACATGACAAATTTAGAAGAGGTAGAACAAAATATTCGTCCCAATACAAAAGTTTTTTACGTTGAAACACCGTCAAATCCATTATTAAAAGTAACAAATATTAGAGCCGTTTGTGAACTTGCAAAATCTGCCCATGCACTCACTTTTGTTGATAATACATTTTTAACACCCCTTTACCAAAAACCAATAGAACTTGGGGCTGATATCGTTCTCCATAGCGCAACAAAATTTCTTGCAGGTCATAGTGATGTTACTGCCGGATTAGCAATCGTAAAAGATGAAGAACTCGCACAAAAAGTGGGATTTTTACAAAATTCTTTTGGAGCTATATTAGGACCACAAGATTGCTCCCTTGTCCTTCGCGGTTTAAAAACATTGCACGTTCGCTTAGAGCACTCTTCACGAAACGCTGAAAAAATCGCCTGTTATTTACAGCAGCATCCCAAAATTAAAGATATCTATTATCCTGGGTTACCATCACACCCCGGATATGAAACGCAGCACAATCAAGCAAAATCAGCAGGAGCGGTCCTTTCCTTTACACTAGAATCTGAAAATGCATTACGACAATTTCTAGCACACATTCAACTTCCCGTATTCGCAGTTAGTTTAGGAGCTGTTGAATCGATTCTTTCGTATCCAGCAAAAATGTCACACGCTGCGATGTCACAAGCAGAACGTGAAAAACGAGGAATTTCAAATGCACTGCTGCGCTTATCTGTTGGATTAGAAAACGCAGATGATTTAATTGCGGACTTTGAGCATGCGCTTACGTATGTAGAAGAAGTCGTTATCTCTAAAAAAAGGAGTCAACTAGAGAATTATATAAATACAAATTAAAAAACCGACATAAAAACCTTTTTCTTTTTAGGCGGGCGAGGGCATCTAGCCCCGCATAGTAGCGGTCATGTTTTTTTCTGCATAACAGGAATTTACTTGCTAAAAAATGAAAACAGTAAGTATTGGTCTTTTGAAAAAGAATTATCGACTCAAAAGTTCCTTCAGAAGACTGAAGGAACTTTTCTCACATAATTCTCGTTAGTGGAAATAGAAGATGAAAGTTCATCTAGCCTTAAGCAAATTCTCCTTTTTACTTCTTACAAACAAAAATCATCTCTGCCCCATCTTCAATAGAGCTACCATCATAATTCCCATATTGCTCAGCGATTGTAAAGCCAGCAGCCTGAATCATATCCGTTATTTGTTCATAGTAGTAATATTTTAGAGACAACTGTTCTCTTAATTCTTCTTTTGTTCCGTTCTCATGTGTAATCCGAAATATATATTCAGGGTAAATAATTTGATGTTCCACATCAATTGCTTTGGCAATATGAGATTTTTGAATTGTACTTCCTGTTTGCGGATCTATCTTCTCCCATTGAATCTTTTCAGGTTGAATCCAAGTTTCATCTAATTGCTTAAAAGGGCGAAATACATTGAAAATAAATTCTCCATCAGCTTTAAGATGGTGATACACTGTTTTTAAACATTCTATTTGGTCTTCTTTTTTGAGAAGTGCTTGATATGAAATACCCGGAATTAAAATTAAATTATAGCTCTTATTCATAACAAAATTCGTCATACTTGCTTGTTGAAGATGAACATTCTTCTGAATTTCATTAGACAGTGTGTGTAGCTTTTCTTTAAGTAAATGTAGCATATATTCGGATAAATCAATTCCCCATACCGAAAAACCCGCTTGAGCTAAGGGCAAAGTAATTCTTCCTGTCCCACAAGCAATTTCTAAAATATCACCTGATAATTTAGAAGCTCTTTCAAGATAAAATGATAATTCCCCACAATCTTTCCTTTCTTCTAAATCATAAAATCTAGCTGTGTTTCCATATAGATTCCCTTTTGTTACAGCCATGTATTTTTCCCCGCTATACATCGATTTTCATCGTATCGTAAGCAAACGTTATATTCATACCTTTTGCTCGTAATTCAGCTTCAATTTCTTTCAATTCGTCATATCCGAGATTGTCTACTTCTTCAATGTGCGTAATAATTGTATGTTTTGCTCGTAATCGTTTCGCCACTTCTAGCGTATCTTCAAACGTCGCCTCGCGTATGCGTTCAATAAAGGCACGGTCTCTTATTTGCTCTTTCGTCTTCCAATCAAACTCAGCAATTCCCATCGGTAAAATAGCTACATCTAAGTTACCAATTAAATGAGTAGGTGGCTCCCATTTATATAATTCATCCATGGCAATAAGTACTCGCTTTTCTTTTTCTTCTAATAAGAATGCATAGACATATTGTTCATATAAACGAAATGGCGTAACTTTTACTTTATTTTTCACGAAGGATTGCCCATCTCGTAATACAATTAAATCAATCCATCTTTGCTGCTGCATAAATTGCAGATGGTCCCACGATCCTAAAAATTGTTTCATATCTTCCGCTACTTGCTCTGGTACATATACTGCAGTGCCCCAACCTTTGTTCGTTTCAAACGCCATCGTTTCCCAAATTCTCCGGCCCATTGTATGGTCTGGGTGCCAATGAGAGTATATCCCGGCTTCTACTTTCAAAATTTGAGATCGCTCCAATTGCAAGCGTATTTCCTCTGGAGTATCAATTAATAAGCTGAGATCGTGAATAAAAACACTTGGTCCCATTCTACTATATGGTAAACCTTCCTCTCTCGCTTCTTTACTTACTTTGCTATAACTCCCTGGCCTTGGAGTTGGTGTAGCACCGCCTGTTCCTAAAAATTCTATTCTCATGATTATCCCTTCTTTCTATCTCTATTAATTTCCAGATTAAGATATACAACTCCTCTTAAATTATCGAAAAATTTTTTCATTTTCATTATTGAAAGAAAAATAAAATATGGTAAAATTGTAATATAAATGTAAACGTTTTTTTATCGAGAACAAAAATATTCATTATTGCAATCTATAAGCACTGGTTTATCTTAATGGAAATATGTCTAGATTTACCCAATTTATTTACATCACGGTCTCTTTTCTTACAATTTCTTTACTTTAGAGCATTTTTTTTGCAACAACTATTCTCTTTGGTTTAGAATTTTGTTATGTATAGTATGGGTATAATAAGCACACATGGAGGTGGAGAAAAGATGTTAGAAACCTTTCAACAGGAATTAGAATTATATGAAAACAATGCGGAATTATTAAAAGTACTTGCTCATCCAGTTCGTTTATGTATTGTAAAAGGATTGATTGAGCGAGGGCCAAGTAACGTTTCTACAATGTATACAGGCTTAAACATGCCCCAATCTACAATTTCTCAGCATTTAGCGAAGTTAAAAAGCGCTAAAATTGTTTCAAGTGAAAGAAAAGGATTGGAAATTTACTACAAAGTAGAAAATGAAACAATTATCCAATTAGTTCGTGTATTACTAGGTTAGGTGCATTCAAATAAACAAAAGGTGTATTATGTATGTATTTTTCATCTCATATCTTTAATATAAATATATATCATGAGGTGAAATATAAACATACTCCTAAACAAAATGTCGTATTTACCTATAAAATGAGGCGCAGTATTTTATACTGCGCCTTGTTTTATGAAAAGATATGCAAATAATGATCTAAATTAAATTGAGGCAACCCTTTTTGCTGAATGACAACATCAAAAGCATCGCTTATTCCACCTTGTAAAATCATAGAATGAATCGCACGGTTTTTCTTTTGATTATCAGAAAATGGGTTACGATCTTCATGATTAACAAGTTGTTCTAAAATTCCTGCGGCAAGCAAAAATTCTCTTTGTTTCGTATGCCATACTGTTTGTAAGCCTTGTTCTTCGCAGGCAATCTTCAATGAATCCCAATGAATATGAGTTGTTATATCCATCTCTCCTGGAAATTGAAGAGGGTTACGAATCATTTGATGCTCATAATAACTTCGTAAACTTCCTTCACGACGAGCTGGGTGCATCCATTCTTCATTTGTATATCCATAATCGATTGTTATAAGTAAGCCTTCTTGTAACCATCTTGTGAGCTGTTTTACATAAACATTCATTTGTAATGGTACTTCAAATCGCTGTCCTTCATACAATTGAATTTGGTGTCTTTGTAAATAGCTTATAATCTGTTCATCATCTAACGGGCGCAATACTTCAATAAGTCCGCCTTCACTGTTATACTTTATGCGTACTTCATATAACACGCCTTCCCGCTTCTCAATTACTTCAACAGGAAACGCATCAAACAACTCGTTTGAAAAAACAATTCCTGTAAAAGCGGCATCCAATTCATCATAGGATGCATATTGCGAAACGTTTGCAAAAGAAATAAGCTGCTGTTTTTGCAACCTTCTATGAAATGGACTCACTTCTATAATAGAATATTGCATGTTTACAAACGTTTCAGGGGATATCGTTTGCCACTCTTGCAACACATCGTATGCAAACCTCCCTGTTCCACCACCAATTTCACATATATGGGGTGAAATAACTTCTCCTTTTACAAGCCGAATAAAAAAATGAGCAAATGTTTTTGCGTAAACAGAGGACACATTACTACTTGTAAAGAAGTCTCCTTGCCTGCCAATTTTTTCACGTTCTTTCATATAATAGCCGTTATTTACGTCATATAAAGCAAGGCTCATATATGTACTATAAGAAATAGACTGGTCTTTTTCTTTTTCCATCGCTTGTTTTAGAACGTGCTTCATCGCCGTTCCCCTTATTGTAAAAATGGATTATTTTCTTTTTCAAAGCCTATGGTTGTTTCTGAACCATGCCCACATAACACGCTTGTATCATCGGGTAATACAAATAACTTCTCCTCAATACTCATGATTAATTCTTGGAAGCTACCTCCTGGTAAATCAGTGCGCCCAATGCTCATTTGAAATAAAACATCCCCTGAAACTACAGCGTTTGCCTCTTTGCAATAGTACGACATACTTCCTGGTGAATGCCCCGGCGTTTCAAACATATCAAACGTAAACGAACCAATTGTTAATGTTCCTTCTCCCTCAATGATGTGATCCGCAGGTTTTGCCGTAATACTACGATTCATCATAAAAATTTGTGAACCATTAACAGTAGCATCTCCTAACCAATCCGCTTCTTCTTGATGAACATATACTGGAACTTGAAAAGCAGTACGTACTTCATCCACTGCACCAATATGATCGAAATGTGCATGTGTTAATAAAATAGCTAATGGTTTTAATTGTTCTTGTTTTACATAATTTATAAGTTTTTCTCCTTCATTACCTGGGTCAAAAATAATACATTCTTTTTGATCGTTACTTAAAATATATGCATTTGTTTGTAGTGGTCCTAATGGCATTTGAATCCAATTCATCCTTAATCTCCTCCAGTCATGACACTCACTTTCATCATACAACATTTTCTTCTTATAAGAAACGAAACGATACCTCGACAACTATATAGAAAACATGTACAATAAAAAATGAAAAAATATTACAAAAACTCAGACAAAAAACGAGAGAGTAGAGGAGGATATGTATGGGTCTTGTTATTATTTTTGCGTTAGTCACTCTGTTAGCTGTATACTCTTCTCTTAAAACGTTGCGAGACAAGAACCTTCTTGCTGGAGGCTTTTCCCTTGCAACTGTACTTGTTTTCGGGTGGTTTACAGTCATGACAGTGCTAAACAATGGCTATCCACCAACACATTAAGCAATTGTTTACAATCTCTACATACATCATGATTTCTAGCATATGAAAAAGGAAGGGTTTTCCCTTCCTTTTTCTTTTCTTGCTCATCTTCTACAAATATAAAGTGAAACTTCCATCAGTGGAGAGTTTTTTTCATCTCCCACTGATGGAAAGCCCTCACCAATCGGGCTTTTACGGGCAGTTATCCCCCACCTATCTTCTTTAGAAAGGCGGAAGCGGCTCGCTCAGAATCGTAGGACGCCCACGCCCCTGACAAAGAGGTGCTTTTTGCCTCGTCTGAGGGGGCGAAACGACCGGAGATTCTAGCCGCTAGAGCTGGACAATGCTTTCTCTGAATCTTGAGGTGGGGGTCTTACTGCCCGTTAATGCGGGATAAAGCTTTATTTTATTACTTTGCTTCACAAATATACTTTTTCACAAGCCATGCTCCGCCAATTACCCCAGCATCATTACCAAGTGTCGCAATTGCTAGTTTTGTACTTTTAACAGCACGTGAAAATGCATATTGTTCAAAATAACGTTGAATTGGTTGTAACAATGCATCACCTGCTTTTGATACACCACCGCCAATAACAATTTTCTCTGGATTTAATGTACTAGATAAATTTGCTACTGCTAGCCCTAAATACGAAGCAACCTTTTCGACTACCGTTTTTGCTAATGCATCACCTTGTGCAAGTGCGTCAAACACATCTTTAGATGTAATCTGTCCTTCTTGTTCTAACACCCTACGTAATACACTATCCTCATCTGTTTCCTGCATGTTTTGCATTGCAACCCGTACAATACCAGTTGCAGAAGAAACTGTTTCTAAGCATCCTGATTTTCCACAGTTACAAGCAAAACCATTTTCCGTTACAACTGTAATATGACCAATTTCGCCAGCCGCTCCGCTTACACCATGGACAATTTCACCGTTTACGATAACGCCGCCACCAACACCCGTTCCAAGCGTCATACAAATAATATCTTTTGAACCTTCCCCAGCACCCTTCCACATTTCTCCAAGCGCTGCAATATTCGCATCATTATCAACGACAACTGGTAAACCCGTTTCTACTTCTAATAAATCTTTAAGAGGATAGTTTTTCCACCCTAAGTTTACTGCTTCATAAATCATTCCAGAAGCACCGTGAACCGGCCCCGGGGCACCCATCCCAATTCCAGCCAGTTTGCTTTTTAACTCACCTAATTCTTGTAACTTTTTATCAATTGCTTTTGCAATATCAAGTGTAATATGTTTTCCTTGTTCACTTGTATTCGTTGGGATTTCCCATTTATGTATAAACTCACCATAAATATTAATGAATGCTAATTTAATTGTTGTTCCACCAAGATCAACACCAACCAACCATTTCTCTTCCATGTCATTCTCCTTCTTTCCTCTGTTTCTCCAGCCATTCGCTAATCAAACATTTTAATTTCTCAACATATAAACCACTGCTATACAGAACAAAAAGTAATCTACACTCATTTTCTCTCTTTGTTTTCGTATGGCACATGGCAGGAAAGGGATTTGACCGCTTCTATGCATGGCCAGATGCTCTCGCCCGCCTTAAGAAAGTTGTTTTTTCAATTTGTATCTACATGTATTTCTTTTTGAATTTCTTGCTTTAATAAAAACAAGGCAGTTTGATAATCTTTCGGTTCAATAAGCTGTGATTTATATAATTCACGAAGCTCATCGCCCATTAATTGTAAATCTGCAACACGATTTCCTGTATAAATAATCGTTCCAAATTGCTTTAATAATTGTTGAATATCATAAATAGATTTCATTTTTTCACCCTCTAAATGTCTACTTACTATAAAAACATAATAAGAAAACGTTCACATAGTTTATTATAATAAACATAAAAAAGAATCGTCAATTTATAATTTGCCTATATAAGTTATAAAATAGAAAACGTTTCTTTTTCTGTAATAATTTTCTGTACAGTCTTATCAAACGGTTCAACTGGAATATGAGAAACAATTTGAAAATCAAAAACTAATGATAGCGTTTTCCTTTTATAGTTCACAAGATAACGATCATAATATCCTCCGCCATACCCTACACGCTCTCCTTTTCGTGTAAAGGCAACACCTGGTACAAGAAGTAAATCTATCTCCTCTGCTAATACCTCTTCTGTCATAGACGGATCTGGCTCTCGTAAATTCATATAAACGGTTTCTAATTGTTCAAAACTTGTAATTTGATGGAATGTCATTGTTCTCGTTTCACGATTACATTTTGGAACAACAATTGCTTTTCCTTCTTCCCATGCTTTTTCAATAATTGCATATGTATTTACTTCGCGCTCCATAGAAAGTGTAATCCCAATTGTTTTAGCCTCAATCCATTCTCGTTGTTTATATAGAGAATCTGCAATTTTTTCTGATAAAGTCGTATACTGTTCTTCTGATAAAGCATTCATACGCTGTAATATTTCTGTTCGTAATCTTTTTTTCTCTTCTTTCATTTTGAATTCCCCCTATATACAAAAGAAACAGTAGGAAAATATTCCTACTGCTTACTTTGTTTCGCGGTGTAACGTAGACTTCTTGTCACGCTTGCAATATTTTTTAAGCTCAAGACGCTCAGCGTTGTTACGTTTGTTTTTCTTAGAGATATAGTTACGATCTCCGCATTCTGTACATGCTAGAGTAATATTCACACGCATTCTTATTTCCCTCCAGTCACTAATAACTTAAATCAGACTATACCATAATAACACTTTTAAAACAAAAATTCTACACCTTTTGATATTGTCTAATTTTTTCTATAAGATTATCCATATTCTCCTTTGCTATAACTGGATTTCTTGCATGGGAATACACGAGAAATTTCGGTTGATTTACATCCGAAACAATATAAGACCACTCTTCTTCTGCATGTGTAAACTTAATTCCTTCTAATACTTCAAACTCTCGCTGCGCCATATCTCGTAGCAACATTCCTAACACTTTTCCTTTCTCATTCCATGAACAAACTACTTCATCACACAATAAATAAAGTGGTGGGTATTGCTCTAACATCGCTGGCAATGTTTTCCCTTGAAGAACAATTAACTCCAATAATTTACCAACTCGAAATAAAATATCTTGCTGCCACCTCATTTGCAATAACTTCTTATTCTCATTATGCATATAAAAAAGAAGATAACATTCTCCTAATTTCAATGATAATGGATAGAAACATTCGTCTTTTTCAAACAATAAATTAGGAATATCAATCTCTTCACAATTTGTATTTTTGTAAATATTCCCATAAGCATCGTATAATTCAAATTCGTTCCCTTGCTCACGAAAGATAATAGCCATATCCGCTTGGCTCGATTTCATTAATGACTTGATGTGTTCTTTTTGCTCAGTGGCATATATCCACGTTACTGTACAGCCGATTTTCTGTAAAAATGAGAATAGCAAAGGCTGAAACATTTCATCCCACTTATTTATAAGAAGATGAAATTGTTGTTTTTTTATAGCAGGTACATCTATTAATTCCAAAGCAGATTCAATATACATTTCTGAACAAACATGTATGACTTCGTCATTCCCAATTTTTTTACAATCGACATATCGAAATGACTCTGCCATATACAAATTTTCGATCTCTTTTTGCTTTTTATACGTTAATCCCATTCCTTCTCCATTATAAAATTGAATAACAAGTTTCTCATCTTGCCCCTTATAAAAAAACACTCCGCCAACGACATTTGTTTGCTCGGTTGCATATCGGAAGCAAGATTCATTCATTTCTTGGCATTCCATTGTATGCACTCCCACTGTATGAACAGCATGTAAAAAAATATGTTTAAACATTTGTGCTTCTGCATGTGTACTGCTACCAATCAGCAAACTTTCTCCTTCTGCTAATAAAGAACCATATGCCATCGCCAATTTCACGACAACTTGTGGCGTAATATCTAAATTACTTCTACCGCAAATACGACTTTTCTGCAAAAAACACGAAATATTTTCATGTTCTGTAATTCCAGATGAAGCAATAATTGTACTGCTCTCAACTATCTTCTCTGGCCATACTTTCCCTTTCGTCTTAATCACTGCATTCTGACCAATTCGGCACTGATCAGCCACAACACTCTTTTCAAATAAAGTAACTCCATCTTCAATAATTGTACTGGCTCCAATTGTAGTTCCAATCAATTCGCATCGCTTTCCTACATACGTATGAGCAAGTAAAATACTTTTTTTAAGGCGAGTATATGCAGAAATTAAGCTATGCTTACCAATAATAGAATACGGTTCAATAATAACTCCTGTTTTCACTGTTGTTCCCTCACCAATAAAAGCAGGTCCGTGTATCTTTGTTCCCTTTTCAATTGTTACATCTTCTCCAATCCATACCATTGGTAACACTTCTGTATATGAAATAGGTACATGAACTTTCTTCGTAAGCAAGTCAAATTGAGCTTGGCGATATTGAGTAAACGTTCCAATATCAAGCCAATATCCATTCGCTACATATCCATACATTGCTTCTTTGTTTTCTAATAAAGGAAATACATGGTGACTAAAATCAAAAAACGTATGAGGTGTAATATAAGAAAAAATGTCGGGGTCCATGATATAAATACCGGTGTTTACTGTATTAGAAATTACTTCATTCCAACTTGGTTTTTCGATATATTTAATAATTTCATAATGCTGATTTGTAACAACTAATCCATAAGATGATGGATTAACTACTTCTTTCACAAACATCGTAACGATTCCACTATGACTATTATGAAAATCAATTCCTTTAGATAAATGAAAATCTGTTAGTGCATCTCCGCTAATTACAACAAATGGCTCATCTAAAAACTTCTCTGCTTGTTTTACACTTCCCGCCGTACCGAGAGGAGGAGTATCTTCAAAGTAATATAGTTTCACTCCCCACTTACTACCATCACCAAAATAATTTTGAATAACAGAACTCATATATTGAACAGTAATAGCAATTTCGCGAATACCATGCTGTTTCAGTAGTTCAATACTGTATTCCATCACTGGCTTTTGTAGTAGAGGTAACATGGGCTTTGGAAGGTTACATGTTAACGGACGTAAACGCGTCCCTTTCCCTCCAGCTAAAATAACCCCCTTCATCGGCATTCAACCTCCACATTTATGATGTTGAACTGCTTTTTCATACGTATGTGCGGTCGCTCTTGCAATTTCACTCCAATTATAGTGAACAAGAACATCTTCATATCCTTTATTTGCTGCGCACTGAGCAATTTCTGGTTGCTCTATAATACATATTAATTTCTCATTCAAACTTTGCGCACAGCCTGCTTTCATTAGAAATCCATTCACACCCTCTATAATAATCTCTTGCAGGCCGCCCACACGCGAAACTAAAACTGGTTTCTTTGCGAGCATTCCTTCTAACACAACAATTCCAAAAGGCTCATACAAGCTTGGAATCAACAATACATCACATCTTTGGAAAAACGCTCGTTGCTCTTCTTCCGTAATATGACCAAGAAAAAGAATAGAATGTTGCAGTCCTTTTCTCTGAACAACCGCACGGTACTGTTCTAACATAGTTCCTTGACCTGCAATAATAAATAAAACTTGCGGGTACCGCTGGGTAATATGTGGTGCTGCCTCAATAATGGTATAGAAACCCTTCTCATTCACAATACGACCAATTGAAAATACAACCAATCGATCCGATAAATGATAGCGCTTTGTGATTTCTAGTGAAGGCGTAACCGCATGAAAAAAATTACAATCAATTCCATTCGGATGTACTATAACGCCTTCACTATTTATTTCGAAATTCCGCATAACTTCACTCTTCATAAACTGACTACAAACAATTACAACATTAGATTCTTTTACTAGCTCTTTTTCATGCATATGTATTTTCCATTGCAATGATGTATAAATCCCGCTATTCCGTCCATGTTCCGTTGCATGCACTGTCGTAACAAGAGTTAACTGTTGCTTTTTTTGTAAATCCATAGCACAAATAGCAACAAGCCAATCATGAGCATGAATTACATCAAACACATAACCTTTACATAGCTCTTGTGTATAAGCAAGCATAGATTTGTTTAACGCAGCAATCCACTCATAAAAATGATACTTTTCACGATAATCAACTGAAACACGATGTACATGTACACCATGTACCTTTTCATATGTTGTACATTGCTCTTCGTGTACAGTTACTACATGCACGTCATGTCCATAATATGCAAGAGCTCGTGATAATTCATACACATGCCTTCCAAGACCACCTACCATCATCGGGGGATATTCCCATGCCAACATTAAAATACGCAAAGGCTCCATACATCCCTCTTTTCTCTTCATATAGAAGAATAAAGTGAAACTTCCTTTCATGAACGCCCTTCTCATGAAAGGTTAGTTGAACCAATCGGGCTCTTACGGATGGTTTGATTTTCTTCTTGCCTGTACTTCTTACCAGCCGTTTGAGCGGGGTAAAGTGAAACTTCCACGCATCATAAAAGTAAGCGTTTTCTTAAAATTGCATTATAATCCATCTTATCACCGCAACAAGAAAGTAACAATAATACTTTTTTGTAATATTTTGACTAAAAAAAGAGGAACGCTTTCGCATTCCTCTCGTAATAAGTTTTATCTCGCACCAACGGGCAGTAAGCCCCCCCCACTGACAGAATTTTCACTTTATTCATTTAACAAATAATGCTTTCCTTTTACAAGATAAAAAACATTTTCTGCAATATTTGTACCATGATCTGCTACTCGTTCAATATAACGTGCAATAAACGATAGCTGTGTGATTTGTCCAATCGCCTCTGGCTTATTTGGAATAGAAGAAATAAACTCACGAATTGCTTTCCCATACAGTTCATCGACTTCATCATCCATCTCAGCAATCTTTTTGGCATATGTTAAGTTTTCTTCTCTATAAGCTTGAATTACATTTTGTAACATATCTATTGAAATTTTAAACATACTTTCAAGGTTTTGTAATGAGACTGGTATCTCTTTTTCTCCAAGACGAATTGTTGCCTTAGCGATATTTACCGCGTGATCTGCAATACGTTCCAAATCTGTTGCCGTTTTAATCGAAACAAAAATTCTTCGTAAATCACTAGCAACCGGCTGTTGTTTCGTAATCAACATTAATGCAAAATCATTAACTTCTTCTTCCAAATTATCCATACGGTAATCACCATCGATTACCTCAATCGCCTTCTCTACATCTCTTGTGCGCAACCCTTCCATTGCAATTTCAAGAGCTTGTTTTGCTAATTCACCTAGTTCAATAACCTTTTGCTGTAATGTTTGTAAGTCATATTGAAATTGTTCGCGTACCATGTTGCTTCCTCCTTCAGCTGTTACACATGCACTCTCATATAAAATAAAGCATTAAATAAAGTGAAACTTCCGTCAGTTGGGGGTCTTCATCCCCCACTGACGGAAAGCCCTCACCAATCGGGCTTTTACGGGCAGTTATCCCCTCTCTGCTTCTCTCTGAATCTTGAGGTGGGGGTCTTACTGGCCGTTAATACGGGATAAAAAGACAAATTGGCCCCCCCAAGCAGATACTATTAACCGAAGCGTCCTGTAATGTAATCTTCTGTTCGTTTATCTGTTGGAGTTGTAAATAATTTATTTGTATCCGTATATTCCACAACTTCTCCACTTAAGAAGAAAGCAGTTTTATCAGAAATACGAGCTGCTTGTTGCATATTATGCGTAACTATAACAATACTAAAATCTTTCTTTAACTCCTGAATTAACTCTTCCACTTTTAACGTAGAAATTGGATCTAATGCTGATGTTGGTTCATCCATTAAAATGACATCTGGTTCAATTGCTAAGCAACGCGCAATACATAAACGTTGCTGCTGCCCACCGGATAATCCGTATGCATTATCATGTAATCTATCTTTCAATTCATCCCAAATCGCCGCACCGCGTAAACTTTTCTCAACAATTTCATCCAACGTTTTCTTATCGCGAATACCATGAATTTTCGGACCATATACAACATTTTCATAGATTGATTTTGGGAATGGATTTGGCTTCTGAAATACCATTCCAACATGCGTACGCAGTTCTTCAACAGGATAAGATTTATCAAAAATATTGCGATCGCGATACTCAATTACCCCTGTTGTCCGCACGATTGGTACTAGCTCAACCATACGATTTAATGTTTTTAAATACGTAGATTTTCCGCATCCACTTGGTCCAATAATCGCCGTCACTTCATTTTCATGAATGCTTAAATTAATATCTTTTAATGCATGGTCTTCCCCATACCATAAGTTTAAATTTTTCGTATCAAATACAACTTTTTTTGTTTGAGGTTCTGCCTTTTCTTCATTTTTCACCTGAACTTTTAATACTGTAGATACCATTTTGAAGATCCCCTTTCATCCATTCCTTCTTACTTACGATTTCTCAGCCATATTGCAAAAATATTGATAAGAAATAACAGCACTAATAACACAATAATTCCAGCTGCTGCTACATGTTGAAATTCCTCTTGCGGCCTATTCATCCAATTAAAGATTTGAATTGGTAAAACTGTAAATCTATCCATTACATCAAGCGGTACATAGTTTGCAAAAGCAAGTGCCCCAATGACAAGTAACGGGGCCGCTTCTCCAATCGCTCGTGATAACGCTAAAATACAACCTGTTAAAATCCCTGGCATTGCCGCTCTAATCACAACATGATACATCGTTTGCCACTTCGTTGCTCCTACTCCATAAGAAGCTTCTAGCAACGACTTTGGTACAGAGCGAAGCGCTTCTTGCGCTGCAACAACAACCGTTGGCAAGACGAGAAGACTCATCGTTAATGCGGCTGCCAATATGCTTTCTCCTAACTGTAAGCCATATACAAACATTGTTAATCCTAATAATCCAAAAACAACTGATGGTACTCCTGCCAACGTTTGAATGTTGACCTCAATTATTTTTGTAAACAATGATTGTTTTGCATAGTATTCTAAATATAGGGCTGTTCCTACTCCAAATAAAAAAGAAGTAGGAGCGACAACACTCATAAATAAAATCGTTCCCGATAAAGCTGCTGCAATTCCAGCTTGCTCTGGATTTCGTGATGCAAAACGGATTAAAAAATCAAATGAAATATATGTTATTCCTTGCTGAAAAATTTGATACAGCAAAAAAATTAATATACAAAGTGAAAATAACATCGCTATGCGAAATACAGTTCTATATACACGATCTTTCCAAAACCGAGCAGGCATATGTTCTTCTATGTTTCGCTCGTTTAGCATTCGCATATTATGTCGCCCCCTTAAAACGACGCATAATACGCTGTGCAATCATATTCATAATCAACGTAAAAATAAATAGCGTCGCTCCGACAGCATACATGCTGTAATAGGGCATTGTTCCATAAGGGGCATCTCCTAAGCTAACTTGCACAATATATGCTGTTAGCGTCTGTATAGACTGTGTCGGATTTAACGATAAACTCGGCGTCGATCCCCCCGCAATGACGACAATCATCGTTTCTCCAATCGCTCTTGAAGCAGCTAGCACAATTGCTGCTAAAACTCCAGTAAAAGCAGCTGGTAACACTATATGCTTTGTCGTTTCAAAACGAGTGGCGCCAATCGCAAAAGAAGCCTCTCTCACTTTATGAGGAACAGCACGCATCGCATCTTCACTAAGAGATGCAATCGTTGGAATCATCATAATGCCAATTACAATCCCCGGACTAAGCGCGTTAAAAAACTGTAAATTTGGAACGATGCGTTGCAAAATAGGTGTAACAACTGTTAAAGCAAAAAAACCGTATACAATTGTCGGAATCCCTGCCAATAACTCTAATGCTGGTTTTAACACCTTTCTTGCCGTATTAGACGCATATTCACTTAAAAACACTGCACAGCCTAATCCGATCGGAACGGCAACAATCATAGAGATAACAGTTACAAGCAATGTTCCATATATAAGTGGTAAAATACCAAACTTAGGATTTTCAAAAAAAGGAAGCCATTCTTTTTCTGTAAAAAAGGAAACTATTGATACCCTTTCAAAAAACATAAATGTTTCATTTGCCAAAGTTATAATAATCCCCATCGTTGTAACAATAGAGATACTGGCGATTAGTCGTAACACAAAAGGAACCATTTGATTGATTCGCTGTGCTTTCTTTCGTTTGCCTGTATTTCTTTCAATCAAATGTTGAACAGAAATCGTAACATGACTCTTTTTATTACGAGCCAAAGATGAAAACCCCTTTCCATCTTGACATTATTTTTGCATTTCTGTTAACATTTGTAGCTGTTCATTATATTTATATTGCGGCAACTTCACATATCCAATCTCTTCTACAAGCTCTCCAGCATGCTTCATCATAAAAGAGACATAATTTGCAACACTGTTTTTCTCCCGAATAGAAGAGTTATTTACATATACATAAAGCGGCCGAGACAACGGCTTATATGCTCCGGATTGTATTGTTTCTTTCGCCGGAGAAATACCGTTAATTTTTACGGCCTTTACTTTATCATGATTCGCAGCATAATATGCATATCCAACAAATGCAATTGCGTGCTTATTACTCATAACACCTCGTATTAAAACATTGTCATCTTCAGATAATGTAACTGTTCTTGTGATCTGCTTTTGTTGCAACACTACATTTTGAAAATAATCATACGTACCAGAATCTACCCCTGGTGCGTAAAATTGTATCGTTTCATGCGGCCATTTCGGATGAATTTGCGACCATTTTTTCGTTGTTTCACTATCACTCCATACCGTTTGTAACTCTTCTATTGTAAGATTATCTGCCCACGTATTCTCACGATTCACAATAAGTGTAAGACCGTCATAAGCAATTTGAAGCGGCGTATACGTAATATGATGCTTCTTAGCAAGCCGTTCTTCCTCTCTTTTCATTGACCGAGAAGCATTTGTTATATCTACTTCTCCTTTTCCAAAACGATGAAATCCGCCTCCCGTTCCAGATATACCAATAGAAAGTTTTACATGAGGTTCTCGCTTCGTATACTCTTCTGCTACTGCTTCCATAATCGGAAAAATTGTAGAAGATCCATCAATTTGTACTTCTCCTACAATACTAGCGGCGGAAACAGGTAACGTATGAACAGATAAACAAAACATTGCTATTATAAAAACCATGGTGTATGTTCTATTACGTTTCACGTAATACTTCCTCCTAGGAGCCTCCTGCTAACAGGAGTACATATATAAGAATAATGTTGAACTATTAATACGGTTTTAATAGTTTGTAAAAGTTTTGTAAATATCTATATACAAATGAAAAAACCGAGATAAAAACCCTTGTTTTTTAGATGGGCGAGAGCATCTGGCCATGCATAGAAGCGGTTAGGTCCTGCTCCTGCCATGCGAAACGTTAAAACAAAATGGGTATATATGCTCGCATTTATGAGATATTCTCCATCCCTCCTTTTGAAAGTAAGCAGTGTACATAAATTTTTCTTAGGCTTGTACACTTCTGTCATCACTATATGCAACATGTATAAAAAAAAGCACACTATCTTCACAGATAGTGTGCCAATCTTACACATTTTTATTCTTCTTCATTTGTTTTCTTCGTATCTTCTATTGGTCCAGTATTTCCGTTTACTTCTTGCTTTTTCAAATCAAAATATGCGTCCATAATTCGGCGTCCAATTTTTTTACTTACTGGGTTTTGATCACCAGACAACCACGGAACAACAACAGAAAAGGAAACTTCTGGATCAGACGCCGGTGCGTAACCAACAAGTGTTAAATTATATATGGATCTATCACCTATCTGCGCTCTTACCTCTTTTGCATTTGGACCAGCATAAGCGGCCTGTGCGGTTCCTGTTTTTCCTGCCGGATCATATGTTGCACCAGCAAAACCATTCGTATATCCAGTTCCGTTCGGTGTTTGCATTACCATTTTAAAACCCTCTTGAACGCGGTTAATGTACTCATCTTTCATATCTATTCGATTTAAGACAACCGGCTCCATCGAATCTACTACTTTTCCTAACTCTTCAGGTTTTGAAGTCGGTTTGCGAATTTCTTTTACAATCTGTGGTTTCATCCGATAACCACCATTGGCAATCGTTGATACATATTGCGCCAATTGCAGCGGTGTATACGTATCAAACTGCCCGATTGCTAAATCGAGTAGCTTACCAGGTTGTCCTACTGCGTTTCCTTTTACTCCTGCCATTTCATTTGGTAAATCTATTCCCGTTGGTACTCCAAGCCCAAATTGACTATAGTAATAACGCATTGTATCAAAGTCCTTTTGTTTAACACTTAATGTACCGTTTGGAACATAATCTACACCTGCGATTTTCATCGCTGTTTTAAACATATATACGTTGGAAGATTGTTGCAGGGCTGTTAAATCATTAATCGCCCCCATTGTTTTCCATGATTTTTTCCAATCTGTACTTTTAAACTTCATCGGTTCATCAACAATTACTTCCCCTGGTGCAATGGCTTCTTTTTGATATCCAGTCAACACAGTTGCCCCTTTTACAGTTGAACCCATTTCATATGCACTCGTCATCGTACCAAGTGCATAGTCGTTGATAACTCTTTGTCCATTTTCTTCTCCAAACTGTTTACCAGCCATTGATAAAATTTCTCCGTTTTTTGGATTCATCATCACAACAAACGCACGGTCCATATACTCCGCTCCGCCTGAAGCTTTTGCTGCTTTCATTTCTTCTTCAATAATTTGCTCAACTTTCTTTTGCAGTTCCATATCAATGGTTAACGTTAAATTCTTTCCACTTTCTCCTTTAGAAAGATATACAGTTTCAAGAATATTTCCCTTTTGATCCGTAATATTTTTCACTTGTGCTTTCGTGCCATGCAATACATCTTCGTATTGCTGCTCAATGTAACTTTTTCCGACGCGGTCATTGCGGTTATAATCACGAACTAAGTAATAGTCTTGATTCTCTTTCGGTAATCCTTGATCAGAAGTTGTTACGCCGCCAAGTACAGTGCGGAACATATCCCCATAAGCATAGTGACGGTCCCAATCAACTGTAGTGTCTACCCCTGGAAGCTTCGCTAAATTCTCACTAACTATAGCATATTCTTCAGGCGTCACATCTTTTTTAATAATTTGCGGCGTCATCGCATAGCCGCCTTCCATCTTACTCTTAATTGCCAACACTTCTAAGTCGTCAGCAGTTAATTCATTCAACTCTTCTTCTGTAATGCGATCAAGCTGACGTTGTGCCAGTTGTTTATCATCAATTTTTTTTGCTTTCAAATCAGCATCATCTTGTTTCGTAATTTTTGCTTTTGCCCGGTCTTTATTTAACAGAATCCAAAAATCTTTTTTATCTCGCTCTGTTAATTTATCAGTCGGTACATCAAGCAGCTTTGCGAGTTGCTTTGCTGTTTCTAAACGTTCTTCAGGTTTTGACCCCTTTACTCTTGTATACGTAATCGTTCGAAGTGGTGTATTATCCACCACCGCACGGTGATACCTATCAAAAATCTTCCCGCGCGGAACAGGGTTGCTTACCGTTAAGTTTTCCTTTCTGTTTACTTCATTTTTATAATCTTCACCATGGACAATCTGTACCATACCCAATCGAACAATTATTGATGAAAACAGTAAAAATACACAGAAAAACAACACGTTTAACCGAAGTGGAACGTGGGTTTTCTTTTTTTTCTTTTTCTTACTCATACGAACCCCCTCTACCAACAGCTATGTAAGCGGAAAGGGACACCTTCTTCAGGTGTCCTCGCTACTGTTATATACGTTCTATTATTTTAACATAAAATACAACAGAAGTTAACCTTCTCCTTCTGTTGTATTTTGCGTCGTTTGTACAGCTGCAAGCCCCGCATGGCATGCTTTTTCATCATCATATTTGACATTTCGAATCGCAAAATAGATAAGTAAATGTCCAGCACCTAATATTAATAATAAAATAGGCAAGCTCTTTTCTGCCGGAAATAATGAAACAGCTAGTAAAAAACTTAAAACCGAACAGATTCTTCCTCCGTTTAGCCATAGTTCACGAACAACAATATACTCTACTCGCCGCTCCTTTGCTTGTTTGGCTCTTCCTATTATATCATATGTCATTGAACCATATGGAACAAGAAGAATCGGATATGCTACGGCAATACAAGCTGCATAAATAAGTAATTTCGTATATGTGACATGAAAGACAACTAAAAATACAACTGCATATAAAATAATTCCACCGAGTAAAATGGCTTTTTTTCGCCATTCCTTTTTCAATACACGTGCTACTACATAATAGCAAATAAAAGAAACAGCGGAATTTACAAGCCCATATTTCCCCAGCGCTAATTCGCTGCCAGAAGCCATATACACATATACAGAAATAACAAATATAAACGTACCTTCTCTAAGTCCTTGAAAGAAATGAGCGAGTGTAATTCTTCCCCAGTTTTTATTATTTTCCCTTTCTTTCATTACTTCAACAAGTTCGTAACGCCCTTCACATTCACGTTTTGTCAGAAAAAAACTGACAACTACCGCAATGGTAAATAAGGTTAAAGATAGGAAAAAAACAACTGTATATCCACTCCACTTTTCCATACGTGAAATGATAAATCCGGATGCAATTGGACCAATCATGCCTGAAAATGAGGTAAGGAGTCCGAGAAATCCGTTAAAAAAATCACGTGTTTCTGGCTCTGTAATTTCAAATGTTAACAAATTAAATGCGAGCCAGTAGAACCCATATCCTATCCCAAGTAAACCACCGATAAGTAAAATATACTGGGAAGCATTCGTTCCTGTCAGTAAGACAACAATAAAAAAAACAGCTAATGTTGTTACACCGATGCGGAGCAAAATCGTACGATCTACTCGTTTCGCAAGTTTTCCGGCAACAAGAAAAGTGAGCGGCTGTAAAACAACGCTTGCTAAATTATAGAAGCCAATATTCATAAAATCCTTCGTTTGTTTCCATAAATAAATATTAACAAACGTATTGGACAACGAAATGGCCAACGTATATAATCCGCCAATTATGAGTAATAAAACTAAATCACGATTCACCTCAACATCGCCAACTAAATGTTTCCACTTCATATAAACTCTCCTTTACTTCATGTTCTAGTCTTCCAAAGAAGGTTACAATTATGTAAAGAAGAAAAATGAAAAGTGAAACTTTCATTAGTTAGCACTTTTCTCACTGATAGCCAGGTGAACTGATCGGTTCTCTATAGAAGAGAAAACAAAAAAACTAGGAGAAGCATCTCCTAGTTTTTACAATTATCATTATTTTGCGTCTTGGTAACGTTTTTCAATTGCGTTCCAATCTACAACGCTCCAGAAAGCATTGATGTAGTCAGGACGACGGTTTTGGTAGTGTAAGTAGTATGCATGCTCCCAAACGTCTAATCCTAAAACTGGCGTTTTGCCTTCCATTAATGGAGTATCTTGGTTTGGTGTACTTGTTACTTCTAATTCACCATTGTTTACAACAAGCCATGCCCAGCCAGAACCGAAGCGAGTTGCGCCTGCTTTTGCAAACTCTTCTTTAAATGCGTCGAAGCTACCGAATTTCGCTTCAATTGCGCCTGCAAGTTCACCTACTGGTTGTCCGCCGCCATTTGGAGAAAGGATTGTCCAGAATAAAGAGTGGTTTGCATGTCCACCACCGTTATTACGTACTGCTGTGCGAATTGCTTCTGGCACTTCGTTTAAGTTTGCAACTAACTCTTCAATGCTTTTTTCTGCTAATTCCGCATGTCCTTCTAATGCAGCATTTAAGTTTGTTACGTATGTGTTGTGATGTTTTGTATGATGGATGTTCATTGTTTCTTTGTCAAAATGAGGTTCTAACGCATCATACGCATAAGGTAAATTTGGTAATTCATGTTTCGCCATTGTTATATTCCTCCCATTGTATGTATTGCCGATAATAACTTGGCATACAAATTCATTTTACCCTAATTACATAAGGGTGAAAACAAATTTAGCGTATTGCCTCGCTAACATTAAAGTAGCAAATTTCCCATTTCTTTTCAAACGAAATGCTCATACATTTCGTAAAAAAAGCTCCCTTCTATAAGGAAGCTTATCCGCTATGTATCAATATGCGAAATGGATATGGACCCTGTAGGACTCGAACCTACGACCGGACGGTTATGAGCCGTCTGCTCTAACCAGCTGAGCTAAGGGTCCGCAATACATGAATAACTGCTACGACATCGCAGTTATAAACCATATACTCTAGCCAGTTAAACTACGATGGAACGTATGATTATATGTAAAAATGTAAGATAAATTTACCATATTAAAAAGAAATGTGTCAATTATATTTTCACATGCGACATGATATATCTTGTGATTCCTAAAAAAAATACGTTACAATGAGACTGTAAATCAATATATTTAAAGAAGGAAGTGAATGCATGTCCATATTTACACAACTATTTAAAAGCTTATATACAACAAAAGAGATGGCACTCTTTCGTTTTCAAAAAATCGGAAAAACGATTCTTTACATAATGTTACTATGTCTACTTGCTACTGTTCCAAAAACGATTTTATTTGGAGATTTTATTCAGGAAGGCATTAGTCTAATTGATCGCTCTATCGAAAAAGATGTGCCTGATTTTAAAATTGAAAATAGCGAGCTTCACGCAGACATTAGCAAACCAATTATAAAAGATGAATTAGACTTTATTTTTGTATTTGATCCAAATGCAACAGACATAAAAAATTATCCAAATCGCGATGGTATATTCATTTTAAAAGATAAAATGATTTCAATAGCAGGACAACAACCGCAATCCTTTCCATATAGCGATTTAGGTAATACAACTTTTGAAAAGAAAGATATCCAAAAAATCGTTTCATACATTGATAGCATCTATGCAGTTGTTATATTCTTTATCGGGATATTTATTTACTTATTCCAGCTATTTATTACATTTCTTGGTGTTACGCTATTAGCATTTATCGGCTCTGCAATGAGCGGAGAACGTAAATTATCTTACAAACAAGTTTGGACATTAACCGCTTATAGTTATACAATCCCAACTATATTCTTTATGATTATGGACTTGTTAAAAGTGCATGTCATATTCTCGTTATTTACATTTATCGGTATCGTTCTTGTCGTTCTTTATTTAACAATAAAAGAAGTACCAAAACCAAAAGAAAAAAATTCACTATAAAAAATGCCTTCAAGGCATTTTTTTTTTGGACAAGCATATATTTTTCTACAAAGGAGTGGAAAAATATGAAAAGGCTTGGCGGTATCTTGTTACTACTTGTTCTCGGTTATGTCTTGTACTATGATATGACAATTGGCACATTACCGTTGCTTCATACATATTCCAAAACAAAAGAAACTTCGGCTAAAGTTACAAATAATAAACAAAAAGAAAATACATCACTGGCAAAATATAAGGTCATTGAAGTAAAGACAGGCGAGACCGTTCTCTCTATTACAGAAGAAATTAATAAGAAAAAAGTCCCTTCTATTGAAAAAGTTGTTACGGACTTCAAAGACTTAAATCAAAACGACTCTCCAGCAAAATTACAAGTCGGGAAAAAATACAAATTCCCCCTCTATCAGGAATAACATCACATAATTCTTGTCAACTGCAGTAAGGCGCTGATACAATAGAAAAAGTGAAACTATATAAATACAAATAAAAAAACAACATAAAAGCTCCTTTTTTAGTTGGTTGAGAGCATCTGGCCATGCATAGAAGCGGTCAGGGCCTTTCCCTGCCACTTTCAATGGTTAAAACAAAGGGAGAAAGCAAGTAGCGATCATGTTTTTTCTGCATAGCAGTGACTTGTATGTTGAAAAATCAAAGTGGATTTATATAGACATTTGGCTTCACTAGACAAATACTGCATACAATATAAATGTGTTTGTCTACAAAATAAGAAACTTCTTTTATAAGGAGAGCGATCTATTCGTGAATGAAATAACTCATCGTACAAAAACACGTCCTGTTAAAGTTGGAAATTTAACAATTGGCGGTAATAATGAATTAATTATACAAAGTATGACAACAACTAAAACACATGATGTGGAAGCAACAGTTGCCGAAATTAAACGTTTAGAAGAGGCAGGTTGTCAAATTGTTCGTGTAGCCGTTCCCGATGAGCGTGCTGCAAATGCAATTGCTGATATTAAAAAACAAATTAATATCCCTCTTGTTGCTGATATCCACTTTGACTATCGCCTAGCATTAAAAGCAATTGAAGGCGGCATTGACAAAGTTCGTATTAATCCAGGAAACATCGGTCGTCGTCATAAAGTTGAAGCAGTTGTAAATGCTGCAAAAGAACGCGGCATTCCAATCCGTATCGGTGTAAACGCAGGTTCATTAGAACGTCATATTCTAGAAAAATATGGATACCCAACCGCTGATGGTATGGTAGAAAGTGCATTGCATCACATTAAAATTTTAGAAGATCTAGATTTTCATGATATCATCGTATCGATGAAAGCCTCTGATGTGAATTTGGCAATTGAAGCGTATGAAAAAGCATCTCGTGCTTTCAATTATCCATTACATCTTGGTATTACAGAGTCCGGAACTTTATTTGCCGGAACTGTAAAAAGTGCAGCTGGTCTTGGTGCAATCTTAAGTAAAGGTATCGGTAACACATTGCGTATCTCATTAAGTGCAGACCCAGTTGAAGAAGTAAAAGTAGCGCGCGAACTATTAAAGTCATTCGGACTTGCTTCTAATGCTGCTACATTGATTTCTTGTCCAACTTGCGGACGTATTGAAATTGACTTAATTAGCATCGCAAATGAAGTAGAAGAATATATTTCAAAAATTAAGGCACCGATTAAAGTTGCCGTACTCGGCTGCGCAGTAAACGGCCCTGGCGAAGCGCGTGAAGCAGATATCGGGATTGCTGGAGCACGTGGAGAAGGTCTTCTCTTCCGCAAAGGTGAAATTGTACGTAAAGTACCAGAAGAAACAATGGTGGAAGAATTAAAGAAAGAAATTGATAAAATTGCAGAAGAATATGCGGCAAAACAAGAAAAATAAGTTGAAAACTTCTAGATAAAAAAAGCTTGTCAGTTTCGAAACTGACAAGCTTTTTTATTGTACACATTTCGGACAGCGTCCATATATTTCAAATTTATGCCCCGTTACTTCATATCCTTTAAAGTCTTTATTCATGCGTTCCATTGGACAAGATGTGATTTCCTTCGTCCCTCCGCAATCTAAACAAATGAAATGGTGATGATGCTCTGTAGTAGAACATTTGAAGCGAAAATGTTTTTCACCATTTAACTCTGTCTGTTCTAAAATACCGATTTCTGCAAACAGAGTTAAGTTACGATAAATAGTATCAAAACTGAGCCCTGGATAATCACCCTTCATATTGGCTAAAACATCTCTTGCTGTTAAATATTTATTATGATTAGCAAATAAACGCAGCATCTCTTCTCTTTTTCCAGTATGTTTATAGCCCTTCTCCTTCATAAGGTGTAAAGCTTCTGTAAGATTCATAGTCATCCCTACTTTACGCAGTTTTTTTCTTCTTCCATAAGATTGCACCGATTAAAATAAGAACTGATAACACAACAATTGTCCCACCAGGAGCAAGGTCGAGCTGATAAGAAGCTAACATGCCTCCAACTACTGCAATTTCACCAAATATAACGGAGAAAAAGATCGTTTGCTTAAAACCTTTCGCAATTCGAATACTTGCTGCAACCGGTAATGTCATTAATGATGAAACGAGAAGAATACCAACAACACGCATTGAAACCGCAATCACAAGTGCAACTAAAATAATAAAAATAAAGTGAATCCACTTCGCACCCAAACCTGTTGCTACAGCATATTCTTCATCAAAAGATAATAAAAACAGTTCTTTATATAATAAAATGATGACAGCAACCACAATCACAGCAACGAATCCAATAATAACTAAATCACTACTTGTCACTGCACTCACGCTACCAAACAAATAACTAAATAAATCTGTATTAAATCCATTGGCAAGAGAAATGAAAATTACACCAATCCCAATACCAGCTGATAAAATAATAGGAATTGCTAGTTCTTGATAATGTTTATATACCGTTCTCAATTTTTCAATAAGCAGAGCGCCGCCAATAGAAAATATCATCCCCATATATAATGGATTTAAAAAACCACCCGTAAATACGGTTTTTTCTAGTAATAAACTCGCTGCAATACCTGATAACGTGACGTGACTTAATGCATCAGCAATCAACGATAAACGACGAATGACAACAAAGACACCAAGCATCGGGGCGACAAGTCCAATTAAAACTCCAGCATATAAAGAATTTCGTAAAAAATCATATTGCAAAAAATCCTGTATCATCGTATCCCCCCATGATGCTCGTGATCATGCTCTAAACGATGAACATGATAACCGTATAATAATGACATTTCGGCATCTTCTAACTTTTGGAACGCATCAACATTTCCATGGAAATGTAAACGTTGATTTAAGCAAGCAACATGTGTAACCTTCTCTGTCACAGCTCCCATATCATGAGTGACCAGAATAAGTGTAATCCCTAAATGCTTATTTAAATGCTCTAGCATTTCATAAAAGCTTTCAACATTTTTCACATCAATACCGACAGTAGGCTCGTCCAAAATTAATAATTCCGGATCACTTACAAGTGCGCGCGCAATAAAAACACGTTGTTGCTGTCCACCAGAAAGTTCACCAATATTCCGATTCATAAACTCACTCATTCCAACATCAGCAATCGCTTTTGCTACTTTCGATTTATCCGTCTTTGTTAAGAACCGAAACAAACCTTTTTTAGAAACAAGTCCCATCGAAACAACTTCAAATACAGTTGCAGGAAATCCAGAGTTGAAACTATTCGCCTTTTGGGAGACATATCCAACTTTATTCCAATCTTTAAATTTTTTACTGTCCACACCAAACAACCGAATCGTTCCTTGTTTCGGTTTTAAAATCCCTAATATACATTTCAATAATGTAGATTTTCCTGATCCATTCGGTCCTACTAACCCTAAAAAAGCTCCTTTAGGAACTTGCAATTGAATATCCTCTAACACATTTCGCTCTTCATAACGGAAGGTTAAATTTTCGATTTCTAATATATACTTCATCATATCTCACCTATTTTAATTCAGAATGATTCCGATTTATCTCTATTTAAATTATATTATAGTTCATTACAAGTTGTAAACCAATCTGCCCTAAAATATATATACCATTTTAGACAACCTATCCATTATAACAAAAAGCAGAGAAAATCTCTCCGCTTTTAGTGAATTGCTGATTTAAATTTTGCACCTTTTGTTTCTTGTGTATTCATAATAGTAATAAAAGCATTTTCATCTACTTCATGAACAATCGATTTTAGCTTCGTTACCTCTAAACGAGTAATAACTGCATAGATGACTTCTTTTTCTTTATCCGTATAGCCACCTTTCCCAACTAACTTCGTTGTTCCGCGGCCAAGTCGATGTAAAATTGCGTTTGATACCTCTTCATAATGGTCCGAAACAATAATCACTGCTTTCGTTTCATCTAATCCCTGGATAACAGTATCAATCGTTTTAAATGCAATATAGTATGTCATGACAGAATACATTGCTTGTTCTACGCCAAATACAACTGCCGCCCAGGCAAAGACGAAAATATTCATAAACATAACAAATTCACCGACAGAAAATGGTAATTTCTTCGTTAGCAAAATACCTAAAATTTCCGCTCCATCTAATGAACCACCATGCCTAATTACAAGCCCAACACCAACACCTAAAATTAAACCTCCAAAGACAGTCGCTAAAATCGGCTCTGTCGTAAAAGGCTGAATAGAATGTAATGTGGACTCAATCAAAGCTAAACATATTACTGCAAAAACAGAAGATAGCATAAATGTTTTTCCGATTTGCTTATAACCTGAGTACATAAATGGTAAGTTGAGGATTACAACTAAAGTGGAAAAGCTTAGCCACCAAATATTTGGTGTAAGGTAATCTAATATGAGGGAAACACCGATAATACCACCATCAATAATCTTGTTTGGAATTAAAAATAGTTCGAGTGCAACTGCTGCACAGCCCGCACCTATGACAATCATAACAAGACGATACACAAGATGAATTATACTTTCTTTTTTATGCTGTTTTTTTTCCATACTACCTCCTCAAGTATCTTTATATAATTTCCTCCTTTTATTGTAACATATTCTACTTTTTCTGATAAGAAAACGACCTGTTCTGGAATATACACAAGCATATTCCACATATATTCGGATATGAGGACAAAACAAAGGGGGTAGCAACATGAACCTCATTCAACAATTTGTAAATAAAAAAATAAACAATATGACTTCTAAGGAATTATTAAAATACAGTAAAGAATATGGGGTGTCTATAACAAGCGAACAAGCAGATAAAATTGTCACTTTAATTCAAGGAAAACATATTAATATTTATGATGTCCAAGAAAGATTACAACTTTTAAAACAAATTGCACAGGTTACTTCTCCTGCTACCGCACAACAAATCAACACTCTATTCCAAAAATTAATAAAGTGAAACTTCCATCAATGGGGTTTTACTGCCCGCGAATAGCGGGGTAAAATAAAAAAGGGGCTTTCCCCTTTTTTATTGACCTTTAATTTTCTGAAGAATCTCTTCATCAAACACACCGTTTTTCAGCATTTCAATTTCAAATTTATACGGTGGTTTTTTATCCTGTTTATCTTCACCTACATATGGTGTTTCAAGAATTTTTGGTACATGCTGTAATTGTGGATGATGTACAATGTGGCGCAATGTTTCATAGCCGATATGACCGAAACCGATATTTTCATGACGGTCTTTTCTAGCACCGCGCTCATTCTTGCTATCATTAATGTGTAATACTTGTAAACGATCAATACCTATAATTTTATCAAATTCGTTTAAAACACCGTCAAAATCATTAACGATATCATAACCAGCATCATGCGTATGACATGTATCAAAACAAACAGATAATTTCTCATTATGTGTTACACCATCAATAATTCTCGCAAGCTCTTCAAAGCTGCGTCCACACTCTGTTCCTTTTCCAGCCATTGTTTCTAGCGCAATGTTCACTGTTTGGTCAACTGTTAATACTTCATTTAAACCTTCAATAATTTTTTGAATGCCTGCATCCGCACCTGCTCCAACATGCGCTCCTGGATGGAGCACAATTTGCTTGGCAACGCCTAATGCTGATGTTCTTTCAATTTCCAGGCGAAGAAAATCAACACCTAGTTGGAATGTTTCAGGTTTCGTTGTGTTACCAATATTAATAATATACGGTGCATGAACAACGATTTCTTCAATCCCGTTCAGTTCCATATGTTTACGACCAGCTTCTATATTTAACTCTTCAATCGGTTTTCTTCTCGTATTTTGCGGTGCCCCTGTATAGACCATAAACGTTGTTGCACCATATGATACAGCTTCTTCACTTGCTGCTAATAACATTTTCTTTCCACTCATCGAAACGTGAGATCCAATTTTCAACATGTAATCACCTCTTATAAATGCAATAGCTATAATGATAGCATAATTTGCAGAAATCTGACACTGTTAACTTCCCCGCAAAAAAAAGATAAGGAAAATCCTTATCTTTTCTTTTTGTTATATTTTTTCTTAATTTTTTCGCGTTCCCATTCAAGCTTTTTCTTGTAGTTCGGCTTTACTTTTTTCGGTTTTTTCACAACTTTTTGCGCCATAGCATCTAATCCGTCATTTGGCTTCTTACGGCTTTGACGGCGACGACGAGGTCCTAATTCAATCAACTCACCTGCACGTAAGTCCACGTGTTTGAATTCAATATGACGTTGCTTTTCTAACGTATCTAATGCTTCTTCATCCGATTGGTCATAAATTGTTGCCGCAATACCAGAATATCCTGCACGAGCTGTTCGGCCCACACGATGAATAAAGAAATCTAAATCAGATGGAATTTCGTAGTTAATAACATGACTAATTCCCTCGATATCAATGCCACGTGCAGCTAAATCTGTCGCTACAATGTATTGAAATTCTAAATCACGAACTTGTTTCATCATTTTCTTACGATCACGTGGTGATAAATCACCGTGAATACGACCAACTTTTAAACCACGTTCTGTTAAACCATTCGCTACTTCATCCGCCATTTTCTTTGTATTCGTAAAGACGATCGCTAAATACGGCTGATATTGTAGTAACAGATTTTTCACAAGTTCAATTTTATTACGATGTCTTGATGGAATAAGGTGATGCTCCAGATTAACCGCTGCTATTTGCTTCGGATTAATATGAATATGCTCTGGATTCTCCATATATTTCTTCATAAATGGTTTTAACTTTTGTGGAATTGTCGCTGAGAAAACGAGCATTTGTAAATTTTTAGGCATACGTGCTGCAATTTTATCTACATCATGAATAAAGCCCATATCAAGCATTAAATCTGCTTCATCGACAACAATTGCAGAAGCCGTATGTACAAATAGCGCTTGCTCTTCCACCAAATCCTTAATACGCCCTGGTGTTCCCACAACAACATGCGGTTGTTTCTTCAATTTTTCAATTGAACGTTGTTTATCTGTTCCACCGATAAAACAACGCGCTGTTATCATGTTGTCTTCCTCACAAAACTTTGTTATCTTTACAATTTCTTCATAAATTTGCTGCGCCAACTCACGAGTTGGAGCTGTAATTACAAGTTGTACTTCTTCTTTGTTTGCATCAATCCGATTTAATGTTGGAAGTAAATACGCATGCGTTTTTCCAGATCCTGTTTGTGATTGTCCAATAATACTAACTCCCTTTTTCACAACCGGAAAAATCTTTTGTTGAATTTCTGTTGGTTCTGAAAAACGTAATTCACGAATTGCATCTATTAAAAATGGTTGAAAATCATACTGTGTAAATGTTTGCACTGTCATACATTCCACCTTCTTTCTTATTTCTACTGCGTTCATTAATCAGTCAAGTTAACATTATATCGAAATCTATCAGTAAAATCTATCTTTATATATATCCATTTTCATTTTTCGGCATCTTTGTCTAGCTCTGCCTCCTAAGCCCTCATGTCTAAGAACCTTCCACACGAGAAGGTAAAAAACACCTTCTGTGTGAAAGAACCTTAGCCAACGGGCCTAAACAGCCGCTTCCGCTTTTCTTTATGATCCAGCTCCAGCGGCTAGAACAGTCGGTGGCTTCGCGTCTTCCGCCGAGGCAAAAAGCGCCTCTATGTTAGAAGCTCCATCCCCCTCTTGTTCTAAGCGAGCCGCTTCCGCTTTTCTTTATAAGTCGTTGCCGTGCAGAATACAATATGACCTGCGCTCGCTTTCTTCTTTTGTTTTAAACTTTGCATGTGGCAGAAAAAAGGCCCTGACCGCTTCTATGCATGGCCAGATGCTCTCGCCCACCTAAAAAGAAAGAAGGTTTTTATGCCGATTTTTAATTTGTATTTATATAGTTTAGCATTTCAACGGAAAAACTAACCTTCTTTCTCTCTATTGCATATTGTAGTGTATATTACCTAATTGAAGAAAGGAGGATTTCCTAATGTATATGAAATCCCCTCCCTATCAACAAATGTACACGCAGTCTCCATATTCTCATACAATGTACCCAACACCAGGCATGCAGCCGATGATGCCTAAGAAAAAAGGATTTCTTGCAAAATTGTTTCAAAAACGCAATCCTGCTGCAGATATGTATATGATGCCCCCTTATAGACAATTAGAAACATACTCAAATACACCGTACCAGCAAAACCATCCATATATGTACCCTCCAAAACAGCAACGAATGGCGCAACCTCAAATGATGGCAGAAGGTGAAACACGAGGAACAGTAGGAACAGCAGGAACAGCAGGAGGCGCATCTAGTGGAATTGGCAGTTTTTTCACGAACTTTATTTCAAATCCCACCGGAATGCTAAACAACGTTGAAAAAGTTGTTCAAATGGCACAATCCTTTGGACCTGTCGTGCAGCAATACGGTCCGATTGTTCGCAATATTCCTAGCATCATGAAAATACTTTCATCCGGAAAAAGCACTGAGGAAAAACAAACAGAGGTAGCCGAAAAACAAACAGAAGTAGTCGAAGTCTCCCCTTCCACTCCATCTAAAGAAATACCTATTACAAGAAAACCACTCGCTCCTAAAATCATAATTGAAGATGAGATAGCAGTAGAAAACGTACAGTCTACCACTCCTAAACCAAAGCTATACGTGTAACATTTCTTTGTCATCTGCTTTCATCTCCTTTATAATGAAAAGGATTAGCTTTATAAAACAAATCCTTTTTTAAAGGAGCGGATTAATTACATGAAAATCGTTAAAATTTCCCCTCGCGGCTATTGCTACGGTGTTGTAGACGCGATGGTCATTGCGCGCAATGCAGCGCTTGATAAAACATTACCAAGACCAATTTATATCTTAGGCATGATTGTCCACAATAAACACGTAACAGATGCGTTTGAAGAAGACGGCATTATTACGCTTGATGGCCCAAGCCGTTTAGATATTTTAGAGAAAATTGAGTCTGGGACTGTTATTTTTACAGCTCACGGTGTATCTCCCGAAGTGAAACAACGCGCGAAAGAGAAAGGCTTAACAACAATTGATGCAACATGTCCTGATGTTACAAAAACACATGATTTAATTGAGACAAAAAAAGAAGAAGGCTACCATATTATTTATATCGGCAAAAAAGGACACCCTGAGCCTGAAGGTGCAGTCGGGATTGCCCCGGATATTGTCCATCTTATCGAGAAAGAAGCAGATCTTGAAACACTTACCATTCCAACGGAAAAAATTCTAGTTACAAACCAAACGACGATGAGCCAATGGGATGTTCAACATATTATGGAGAAAATTCAAGAAAAGTTTCCAACAGCAGAATTTCATAAAGAGATTTGTCTTGCTACGCAAGTACGTCAAGAAGCTGTTGCAAAACAAGCAACTGCTGCTGATTTAACAATTGTTGTTGGCGATCCAAAAAGTAATAACTCTAACCGCCTTGCACAAGTATCTGAAGAAATTGCTAGCACCAAAGCATACCGCGTTGCCGATGTCAGTGAAATCCAATTAGAATGGTTACAAGGAGTAGAAACAGTCGCTATTACAGCAGGCGCTTCTACTCCAACACCTATTACAAAAGAAGTAATTGCATTTTTTGAACAGTACGATCCAACAAATCCTGCAACATGGGACCGTAAGCGAAACGTACCGCTACAAAAAATCTTACCAAAAGTAAAAGCAAAATAAAGAGAAACTTCCATCAGTGGGGGTCTTACTGCCCGCAAATGGCAAGATAGTACAAAAAAATCCGTTATCTCAGGAGATAACGGATTTTTTCATTCTATACAAATGTAAATGGATCTGTATGTAATTCTGAAGCATGAATACGTGCAGTAAATTTTCTCTCATCCACTTTTGCTTGGAGTTGTTTTTGTACACCTTTTTTCATTACTTTTTCCACGTTATGCCCTGGGTCTACGATATTTAATCCGAGCATCATCGCATCATGTGCAACGTGATAATACATATCTCCCGTTACGTATACGTCTGCCCCTTTAAACTTCGCTTGTTTTATATACTTATTCCCGTCTCCTCCAAGTACTGCTACTTTTTTCACCGTATCCTGTAAGTTGCCAACAACGCGAGCTCCCTTCACCTCAAGAGATTGCTTCACATGCTCTGCAAATTGTTGTAAAGTCATTTCTTGCGGCAAATATCCAATTTTCCCAAGACCCAACGTTTCACCTTTGTTTTCTAACGGATAAATATCGTATGCCACTTCTTCATACGGGTGTGCGCCAAGCATTGCCTTCATAACTTTACGTTGCAACGACGCCGGGATAATTGTTTCAATGCGAACTTCTTCTACCTGTTCTAAACGCCCTGTCTCTCCGATATACGGATTCGTTCCTTCTTGTGGTAAAAATGTACCCGCACCCTCGCTATTAAACGTACAGTGGCTATAATTCCCGATATAACCTGCTCCTGCATCACCAATCGCTCGACGTACCACTTCTGCATGCGAAGAAGGAACAAATACAACTAGCTTTTTCATTTCTTCTGTATAAGTGGGAACAAGCACCTCTGTTTCCTGCAATCCTAAAGCAGCTGCCAATAAATCGTTCACGCCGCCTTTTGCAATGTCCACATTTGTATGAGCAGCATAAACTGCAATATCGTTTTTTATACACATTTCAATAATACGCCCATACGCTTGCTCTGTATGAATCGCTTTGAGCGGATTAAAGATAAGCGGATGATGGGCAATAATTAAATTTACCCCTTTTTCAATTGCTTCTTGTACAACTTCTTCTGTTACATCAAGCACAATTAACACATTCTCTACCGGTTTATTTAATGCCCCAATTTGCAATCCAACTTTGTCGCCCTCGACTGCTAAATGTTTCGGGTACATACTTTCAAATAAAGAAATGATTTCATATCCATTAGGCGTTTTACTCACGATAAAACCTCCTCAATCATACGGATCTTCTCTAACACTTCTGCACGCTTCGTTTTTGTCTCTTCTGTTTCTGTTGCACGTTCTAATTGCTTAAAAATATTTTTAAAGTTTTTTCGTTCACTTTCCCATTTCTCTACAAACACTTTATTTTTCTCTTTTATTAAAAATGGTCCCATGAATAAAGCTTCTTCTTTTTTCTCATTATAGGGCGCTAGAGCATTGCCCTGTTCTCCTACTAAAATTTCGTAAATCTTTCCGTCTTCTTTTACGATTTTTTCTTTTATCAATTCCCAACCATTCTCAATAAACCATTCACGAATATGATGTGCAGCAATGTTAGGTTGTAAAATTAAACGAGTTACACCCTTCAGCTTCTCTTTTCCATTTTCTAAAATATCACAAATTAACGCACCACCCATACCTGCGATTGTAATTACATCTACTTCGCCTGGCGCGATTACTTCTAAACCATTCCCTTTACGTACACTCACTTTATCTTGCAATCCGCACTCTGCTACTGTAGCTTGTGCAGAACGAAACGGACCTTCTACAACCTCTCCCGCTACCGCCTGCACGGCAATATGATGTAAGATTGTATAGCAAGGTAAATAGGCATGATCCGAACCAATATCTGCAACAGTGGAACCCACGGGAATTTCAAGTGCAACTTCTTCTAATCGTTTTGAAAGCTTTACTTCATTCATTTATTTCAATTACTCCTTCTCTTTCAGTCTGTCTCCATGATAAAGAATTTATAGTTATTATTGCAAGTAGATAAATCATTTTACTTCGCTTACAAACCATTTATTTTTAAATTTGGCGTTTTAACTAATAAAAAAAAGCCCTTTACTTAGATGTAAAGAGCCATTATGTAATCAACTATTATTTTTTCTTTGATAACCAATCTGCTACTTTAGACGCTTGATCTGCCGGAATAAGACCTGGTGGCATATTTCCTTTTCCTTTTACAATTACTTCTTGAATTTGATCCTTCGAAAGCTTACCGCCAACTTTTTGCAAATTAGGACCAACTGCCCCTTGCAATTGATCACCATGACAACTTGCACAACTTTGTTTTACAATCTCTTCTGGTTTTGCTGCTGTTTGTGTCGTTTTTCCCCCGTTTTTCTTCGCGTCAGCTAGTTCCTTTGATTTATGCATGCCTTGAAATGAAAATACAAACATAATAATAATTCCCAATACAGCAATAAGAGCAAATGGAATTAACGGATTACGCTTCATTTTTTCTTTTTCCCCCTCTATATCCCCCAATAGTTTGATGATTTAGTCATTTCTATTGTACTTGAAAACAATCTACCAGAAAAGACCAAACTGTAATAAGTTAAAAATATTCCATATATTCAATTAATTATTCCGCTACAAAATCACGTAATTTTTTGCTAAATATCCACTTTTCTCATCACAAACATTTATATTCTCCATATATTTTTGTTAAGAATACACGAAATTAATCGAAAAATCGAAAAATGACTATTTGCAAATCAAAAGACAATTCTGTAAAATAAATTACAAGAATTGTAATTGCTACTGACATGTAGATTTTAACAAAAATTAACAAAAAAAGTTTACTTCATATTAATGAAGTAAACTTTACACAAAGCTCTATTCTAAGAAATCTTTCAAGCGTTTGCTACGGCTTGGGTGTCTTAATTTACGAAGCGCTTTTGCTTCAATTTGACGAATACGCTCTCTCGTAACGCCGAATACTTTTCCAACTTCTTCAAGCGTACGAGTTCGTCCATCGTCTAAACCAAAGCGAAGACGAAGAACATTTTCTTCACGATCTGTCAATGTATCTAATACATCTTCTAATTGTTCTTTTAATAATTCATACGCTGCATGATCTGCAGGAGATGTTGCTTCTTGGTCTTCGATAAAATCACCTAAATGAGAGTCATCCTCTTCACCAATCGGTGTTTCAAGAGATACTGGCTCTTGGGCAATCTTTAAGATTTCGCGTACTTTTTCAGGAGCAAGATCCATTTCTTCACCAATCTCTTCTGGAGATGGCTCACGACCTAAATCTTGTAATAATTGACGTTGAACACGAATCAACTTATTAATTGTTTCAACCATATGAACTGGTATACGAATTGTTCTTGCTTGGTCCGCAATTGCACGTGTAATTGCTTGACGAATCCACCACGTTGCATACGTACTAAATTTATACCCTTTGCGGTAATCAAACTTTTCAACAGCTTTAATTAGACCCATATTCCCTTCTTGAATTAAGTCTAAGAAAAGCATACCGCGGCCAACATAACGTTTTGCAATACTTACAACTAGACGTAAGTTTGCTTCTGCAAGGCGGCGTTTCGCTTCTTCATCGCCTTCTTCAATACGTTTTGCAAGAGCAATTTCTTCTTCAGCAGATAATAAGTCAACACGACCGATTTCTTTTAAGTACATACGGACAGGATCATTAATTTTTACACCTGGCGGTACACTTAAATCGTTTAAGTCAAACTCTTCTTCAGCTTTGGCTAATTGACGAGTATTTGGATCTTCATCACTGTCGCCAACTAAATCGATTCCTTGTTCACCTAAATATTCATAATATTCATCCATTTGATCGGATTCAATATCAAATCCGCTCATGCGTTCTGCAATCTCTTCATATGTAAGAACGCCACGTTTTTTTCCGAGCTCTGTGAGTTGCTCTTTCACTTGCTCAAGTGTCATATCAGTTTCAATTTGTTTAGAACGAGCTGGTTTATCAGCCATTTGTTCCCCTCCTTACGCGAGATACAAACAATGATTATAGTAAGTTTTTATACAAAAAGCTATTTTCTTGCTTTTCGTTTTTGCAAATATTCTTGGAAAAATCGTGCTGCTGCTAAATGATCTTCTTTTTCCATTTGCTTCAGCGTAAAAATATTTTCCATTTTCTTTAACTTTTGCTTATGCCGACGCAGCGCGTCTACATTGCCATGAAGCAATTCTTCTGAGAACTCAGGATTAATCATTTCATCTGTTGAAATATTAGTTACAATATTTTTCAGCTTTTCATCAGAAAGCCAACTTAGAAAGTTTGCGACTGACGGTTCATTTCCCTTTTCATAATATGCGTATAGCTCATATAAAATCCCTTTATGTTCTTCTGTATGAAAATCTTCTATATGAGGTTCGATACGAAAAGCGATATCTTCACTCTGCAACATGTGATAAATAAGCTCTCTTTCAGCTCTTTCAAAACCAGAAAATTTCGGTTTCACATGAACAATTTGAGAAGGCTGTGCAATTGGCTTTGCCTGTTTTTGCTGTACCTTTTGTTCTTTGCGATATTGGTGCAATTGCCCCAGCAGTGTTTCCATTGAGTAAGCAAATTCCTGTGACAATGCCTTCAAATACGATTCCGCTTGCATTGCATCTTGCAATGACGCTAACTCTTTTAAAACACTTTTCACATAAGTTTCTTTTCCAGACTCATCTTGCAAATTTTTCCCTAAACGAAGATAATTTATTTTAAATCCAACAAAACTTATACTCGCTTGTACAAGTTTTTGAAACGCTGTTGTTCCATAACGCTGTACATACTCGTCAGGGTCTAATTTATCTGGCATAGAGACAACTTTCACTTCACAACCGGTTTGCAATAACAATTGTCCTGCTTTCATTGTTGCTTCTTGTCCTGCTTTATCACCATCATAGCAAAGAACAACAGTTTCAACATTACGCCGCAAAAGCTTTGCCTGTTCCTCAGTTAAAGCAGTTCCCATCGTAGCAACCGATTCTTCGATCCCACTTTTCACAGCAGCTAAAACATCCGCATATCCTTCAAAGAGAAGAACTTGTCCTCGTTTTCGAATAAATGACCTTGCTTGATGAAAGTTATATACCAGCTTGCTTTTATGAAAAATAGGTGTCTCTGGACTATTTAAATACTTAGGCGTATCATCCCCTAATGCCCGTCCACTAAAAGCAGCTACTTTCCCTTGCAGTGTATGAATTGGAAACATCACTCGTCCGCGAAAACGATCATGATAACTGCCATCCTTCTCACTGCGAACAAGTAATCCAGCTTGCTCCATAACAGCAGGTGAAAAACCTCGTTTTTGTAAGATTTTTGCCGCTGCATCCCAAGCAGGAGTGGCGTATCCAATTTCAAACTTTACAATCATTTCTTTTGTAATACCTCGCTCTAGTAAATACGCAAGCGGCTGTTTTCCTTCTTCTGTATTTACTAAGAGATGATGATAATACTTTTTCAAAAGCTCGTGGGCTTGCAACATAATCGTGCTATCATCAGATATATTTTGTGTTTGCTCTAGTTCTGATGTAAAGTTAGCAACAGGAATACCATTTCGCTCACCTAATTTTTGCGCAGCTTCCACAAAAGACAGTCCATCTATTTTCATTAAGAAAGAAAAAACATTTCCCCCTTCTCCACATCCAAAGCAATGAAAAATTTGCTTATCAGCAGAAACAGAAAACGACGGTGAGTTTTCGCCATGGAAAGGACAAAGCCCAAAATAATTTCGACCTTGTTTTTTAAGCTGTACATATTCACCAATCACTTCAACAATATCAGATGATATACGAATTTGTTCTACAACTTCTTCGGGAATTCTGTTCCCCATAACTCCATCTCCGTGTCGTATTTTGTATTCGATACAAATTAAAGGATTCCTTTATAATTCGACAATATTTTTTCTAAATTTGCCAAAAAATATTGCCGATCACGTTTAGAAAACGCTTTTGGCCCTTTTGTAAAGGTTCCTTGTCTGCGTAACTTCGCAGATACGTATCGATTATATAAAATTGTATCCATATGCTCATCGGTCACAATTGTGCCGCGCGGAGATAATACATATACTCCTTTTTTGACAAGAAGACCAGCAAGTCCCATATCCTGTGTGATAACGAGATTTCCTACTTCTGCACGCTGATAGATATAAAAATCCACCTCGTCTTGCGCAGAATCTACATATACCCAATTTCCCTTCTGACTTCTTGACTGATGGGCGTAGGATGCGATAAACCAAATATCGACATGAAATTTTGCACCGACGCGCATAATTTCTTCCTTCACTGGACATGCATCTGCATCAACATAAATTCGAGTGATGTTTTGCATATTTCTCTATTCTACATCCCTTCTGTGAATCCTTCCATAATGTGCGTTTTCTTGTTCAGATTTTTGTCGATTTTACGTAAAAGCATGTCCTTTACAAAACCTATCACTAGTTTATTCTGAAAAATTGAAGTCTAAACGTAAAATGAATGTTTTTATCACAATTTTTTATTATAATACATTTTTCTAAACTTAGCTACATGTCCTTTTAATTTTTATAGTTAGTGAAAAAAGCACATTCACCTTTGGTAAATGTGCTAAAACATTTTTTGGTTTTGCACTGCATTCACAATAATATTTGCCGTTTCTTCAATCGCCTTATTCGATACATCGATAACCTGGCAACCTATTCTACTTACAATCTGTTCAAAGTGTTTAATCTCTTCTTTAATACGTTCAATGTTTGCATAATTTGCTCCATCACTTAATCCAAGAGATTTTAAACGTTCTTTGCGAATATGATTTAATTTATCAGGCGTTATTTTTAACCCAAAACATTTTTCTTTCGGCACATGGTATAATTCTTCTGGCGGATCCACTTCTGGTACGAGCGGAACGTTAGCAACCTTTAATCGCTTATTATGTGCTAAATATTGCGAAAGCGGTGTTTTCGATGTACGAGAAATTCCAATTAATACAATATCTGCTTTTAAAAGACCTCTTGAATCTCTACCATCATCATATTTCACAGCAAATTCAATTGCCTCAATTTTTTTGAAATACTCTTCATCCAGCTTTCGCACAACCCCCGGTTCATATCTTGGAGTTTGTTTTGTTATATCTTCAATTTGATCGATAAGAGGACCGATAATATCATACACTTCTACGCCTTCTTTTGCCGCTTCTTCTCGTAAATATTTTCTCATATCAGGCTTTACTAATGTAAAACAAATAAGAGCATTATTACTTTTGGCAATAGAAATAACTTCTTTTAGCGTCCCTGTATCTTCTACATACGGCACACGTCTAATATCCGGCGCAAATGGAAATTGTCCCATAGCTGCTCGAACAACTAAATCAGCTGTTTCTCCAACTGAATCAGACACGACATATACAATTTTACTATTCATTGCATTACCTCACTTTAAACGAATTGCCTTTACTCATGATTCACTAAATCAACGAAAGCACGCGTAATATTGGTTTTTGTAATTCGACCAACAACTTCTAATCCCTGTTTCGTCTCTTTTACAACCGGAACAGAGTCAATCTGCTTTTCTATTAAATCCATTGCAACATCATACAAGTTATCTTCCTTGCGACACATCGTAACATTCGGCATTCTTGTCATAATAATATTTACCGGTAATGACGCTAATTCCTGCTTTCCTAAGCTTGCTCTTAACAAATCTTTTCGAGAAACAACACCGACTAACAATGTATTTTGATCAACGATAAATAAAGTACCGACATCTTCTAAAAACATTGTACAAATCGCATCATATACCGAAACATTTTTATCAACCACAACTGGTCTAGATTGATAATCTTGTACGACAATCTTTTTAACTGCTTCTGAAAGCAGTTGCCCACCTGTTTTTCCAGTGTAAAAATACCCAACACGAGGACGCGCTTCTAAATAGCCGGCCATCGTTAAAATAGCCAAATCTGGTCTAAGCGTTGCTCTCGTTAAATTTAATTGCTCAGCAATCGCTTCCCCTGTAATTGGACCGTTGTCTTTTACAATCTGAATGATATGTTCTTGGCGCTTATTCAGTTCTATGATAATCACCACCTTCATTACAAAACGAAAAAAGTTATACTATCTCTTAAATATTATATACTAAATATATCATTCGAAAAAGAAAGTATGTAAAAAGGACCCGAATCCGGTCCCTTATATTTGAAATTTATCAAGTTGATCTAAAAAACGTCTTGATTTCAAATATATCCCACAGTATTCATCATAATACATATTCAATACTGTGCGCATTTGTTTTTTTGTTTCTGCTTTCACAGAGACATTTCCAAGACGGGCTAAGTCGAAATGATAAAATAACCTAAGCAGCTTGTGAATAGCTTCGCTAATTGAAATACGGTACGGATCCTGCTCAGCGTGATGTTTACACAGAAAGCCGCCTTCCCTAACAGAGAAGGCGACAAAATCTGTTGACTGGTGACAAATTGCACATGTATCAAAGTATGGATTAAGCCCTAGAACTGGCAGCATCTTCGTTTGATAGATTAGCGCTAAAATTTCCGGGTCAACCCCTTCGCCCATATAATGCAACGTTTGATATAACATTTCGAATAAATACGGATTATGTTTTTTATCTTCTGTCGCTTTATCAGTCAACTCAACAATAAATGACGCATAAGCAGTTAAAAATAAATCTTCACGAATTTCTCTCATAGAAGAAATAATCTCACCTTGCTGCAATGTTCCTAAACCAGAACCCATTTGAATAAGAAAATGGCCATGAGTTAGTAATTGAGAAACGGATGACAATCTGCTTTTAGGCTTTTTAGCACCTCTCGCCATCGCACTAACTTTCCCTAATTCACGAGAAAATATAGTTACAATTTTGTTTGTTTCTCCATAATCAATCGTTCGAATGACTATTCCCTCAATTTTTTGAAACATGTTCGTCACCATCCAAGGTTCGAACAAAATGGGTTAGGAAATTGGAGAATCTAGCTCTACTTGTATTTCTTCATGCTGTTGCATTTCATCTTCTACATTTTTTTCCATTTCCTTCAAAAGAAGATATGTTTCAATGCTTCCTGTTTTCGAGAAAACTTTCCAGGTAAAATCTAACATAAGAATCCACCTTTCTCAGTGAGCGTTCATGTAATCCAATTTCTTTCTTTGCTATTAAAATGACCCATTTTGTTCATTTTCATGTGAGAAAAATTTTGCTAAATTATACAGCTTTTATCCCGCAATTTGCGAGCAGTAAAAACGTTTCACTTTATAGATATTCATCTTCACGGAAGCCAAGATCACGTAACTGGGACATTTTGTTGCGCCAATCTTTCTGCACTTTTACCCACAGTTCTAAAAATACTCTTGAACCAAGAAGCGACTCCACATCAAGGCGCGCTCTTTTCCCAATTTCTTTTAACATCTTACCTTGTTTTCCGATTACAATTCCTTTTTGCGATGGACGTTCTACAATAATTGTGGCATTAACGTAAATCGCTCCACCTTCACGCTTTTGAATTGCATCAATAACTACGGCAACAGAATGCGGCACTTCCTCACGTGTTAAATGCAATACTTTTTCACGAATAAGTTCCGCAATAATAAAGCGTTCCGGATGATCCGTTACTTGATTTTCCGGATAATACTGAGGGCCTTCTGGTAAATACTTTTTAATTGCGCCGATTAACGCATCAATATTATTTCCTTGTAATGCTGAGATTGGCACAATTTCAGCAAAATTATATAACGTACGATATCGATCAATCAGTCCGAGGAGCTCTTCTGGATGGACTTGATCAATTTTATTAATAACTAAAAATACCGGTTGCTTCGTTTCTTGTAATTTTTCGATGATAAACTCTTCACCACGTCCAAAGCCTTCCTCTGCGTTGACCATAAATAAAACAATATCTACTTCTTTTATTGTTGTTTGAGCCATTTTAACCATAAAATCGCCAAGCTTATGCTTTGGTTTATGTATACCTGGTGTATCAATAAATACGACTTGCGCATCATTTTCTGTGTACACACCCTGAATTTTATTACGTGTTGTTTGTGGTTTATCACTCATAATCGCAATTTTTTGACCGATAATTCGATTTAAAAATGTTGATTTCCCAACGTTTGGTCTCCCAATAATAGAGACAAAACCTGATTTAAAACCTTCTCTATTCATGTAAATCCTCCGCTACAAATGCTCCTGGCAACAATTCTCCTACTGTTGTTTCTTGTATGTCACCTTGTAAATTTGTCAAGTATACTTTTGTATTTGACTTACACAATTCTACCATAACTTGACGACACGCTCCACATGGAGGTACCGGACGTCTTGTATCTGCTACAACTGCAATTGCAGTAAATTCTGTGCTTCCTTCAGAAATCGCTTTAAATAGCGCTGTTCTTTCCGCACAGTTACATAACCCATACGATGCATTCTCAACATTACAACCACGGTATACTTTCCCGTCTGTCGTTAATAAGGCAGCACCTACTTGAAATTTAGAATATGGTACATATGCTTGTTTACGCGCTTCAATCGCTTCTTGAATTAATTCATTGTTGTTCATCGTTTCTCTTCCTTTCCATTCACAATATGAAAAGATAAAAATCTTTGGAATGCAACTATATCATATACGGTCCAAAGATAATAGCACCAATTACAACAGCAATAATCGAGAAAACTAATACGGCGCCTGCTGCTGTATCTTTTGCTATTTTAGCAAGAGGCTTCACATCCATGGTTACTAAATCAACGGTTTTCTCCACCGCTGTATTCACGATTTCTAGCGCAAATACAACACCAATAGTCAAAATTAAAATGAGCCATTCTGTTTTTGTAACATGAAAATAAAGACCAAGCAAACTAACAATACACGCTGCTAAACAATGAATTTGCACATTTCGTTCATAGCGAAAACAAAAGAAAATACCAGCAAACGCATAGCGAAAACTGTTTATAAGTTTTCCTTTTTTCATCTAGCTAATCCAAATGCATCAAGAATTTCTTTTTGCTTCCCAAACATAACCTTCTCCTCTTCTTCTGTCATGTGATCATAACCAAGCAAATGTAAAAAACCATGCACCGCTAAAAAACCAAGTTCACGATCAAAAGAATGACCATATTCTTCAGCCTGCTCTTTCGCTCTCGGAATAGAAATAATAATATCACCTAACATACGAGGCATTTCCACCCCGACAATTTCCATTTCTCCTTCCCCCATATCTTCCATCGCAAAAGAAATTACGTCTGTTGGCTGATCTTTATCACGATATTCACGGTTAATTTCTTGAATACGTTCATTATTAACAAATGTGATTGAAAGCTCTGCTCCACCTTCTACAGATTCTATCTCTGCAGCTTTTTCAACTAATTGTTGAATCATCTCAACATACTCTTCTTTTACTTCTTCTGTTTCATCAATAAAGTCAATTATTAATCCCATTTAGTTCACCTTTTCTTCTGTTAATTTTGGATACTTAATTCGAGAATGGAAAATTCCATTTAATGTTTCACATAATGTTTTCCCGACAATTTGCAGTTCTTTAAATGTTAAATTACATTCACTGAATTGGCCATCTTGTAAACGATCTTTAATAATACTGCGAACAAGATGATCAATTTGCTCCGGTGTTGGTGCATTCATCGAACGAACTGCCGCTTCTACACTATCAGCAATCCCAACAATTGCCGATTCTTTAGATGTTGCTTTTGGCCCTGGATAACGAAACATTTCTTCTGTATATTTCTCTTTATCTTCTTGCATTGCTTTGTAGTAGAAATATTTTAACAGAGTCGTTCCATGATGCTCGGCCGCAATATCAATAATCTCTTGTGGAATATGATGTTCTTCTAACATTTTCACTCCATTTGTAACATGAGAGATAATAATATCTCTACTTGTTTCAGGGTCTAACCGATCATGGGGATTTGATATACCCATTTGATTTTCAATAAAGAAATGCGGCTGCACTGTTTTTCCGATGTCATGATAATATGCTCCTACACGTGCTAATACTCCATTCGCCCCAATAGCTTCACATGCAGCTTCTGATAAATTGGCAACCATAACGCTATGATGATACGTTCCGGGTGCTTCTAACAGAATTTTGCGAATCAACGGATGGTTCGGACTTGCTAATTCTATTAATTTCATGCTAGAGACAAGACCAAGACCGCTCTCTAAATACGGCAATATCCCCATCGCTAAAATAGATGAAATAATCCCAGACGCCGCTGCCATTACTAAATGTGTTCCAATCTCAATTGCCGAAAAGTTTCCGTTACGCAATAGCAATAAAGCTGCTAATACGACAACATTTAAAATCGATACAAGTATCCCAACTTGCAATAGCATTGTACGACGATGCTTTTCCCGTAAGAAAATACTAACAGAAAGCGAGCTAAGCAATACATAAATTCCGACTGCATAATTAAGTGTACTCGTCACACCTTCATTAAATAAAATGCTGCCGCACACCGAAAAAATTACGCTTGTTATAAAAACAAATCGATCACCAATCATTAATTTTACTAATATAGTCCCCATTGCAACTGGAGCAATATAAGCAATACCGACATATTCTAACTTTTGAAACAAACTAATAATTTTCATTAAAACAACTGTAATAGCGACAATTGTTGTATAAGCTAAAATATATGGCTTGTCCTCTCTTCTCGGCTTCAAAAATGCTACAAATTGCTTATGCATGAAAAATAAAAGAACACCAATAAAAATAGCTAGACCCAAATACGGCTGAAACGAATTACTTTGATCCAATAACCCCACTAACTTTAACTGTTCATACGCTTCTCTTGTAATTGTGTCTCCTTCTTTCACAAGAATTTGACCTTGCAAAATATAAACAGGAGCTACTTGATCTATTGCCATTTGCTTTCTTTCTTTCGTTGCATTCGAATCATAAAAATAGTTCGGTACAATCGCATACTGTCCAAGCGCAGTAATTGCTTGCTTCAATTCATTGCTGACAGATACATTTTTTAACTCGTTAGTAATACGGTCTTTAAACTGATCTACTTCATTCATTTTAATATGAGAACTCATTAAACTATTCACAGCTGTGACAGTTGATTCCCTCGCTATAAGAAGCTGATCATCTGTCGCACCTAGAAATTGTAATAACACTTGATCAGACAAACTTTTTGTTAACTCCCTTGGGAGTTTCTCCTTTAACTTATCCAATCTTTCTGCCGCCGACAATTTATTTTGTCCTGCCGGCGCCGAAGCGGCTGCATTTGACTCTGCATTCACTTCCTTAATTGCATCAAAAACTGAGTTCACAACATCAATCCGATTTTGTTTATATTCACTTCGATATGTATACTGATCTTCAATCTTTTGAGCTGCTTCTCTCTTTTTCTTTTCTGTCGTTACTTTATCTTCAATTTTGATGGGAGAATGGATTGTCTTTTTAGAAATAGACAACATTTTGACATCGAGTTGTTCTGGTTTTACATTATTCATCAGTGCAAAAAATAACACTGCTCCTATTAAAATATAAGAAATCCAGCTCAGTTTTTTCGAATGCTGTAAATTACGAAACCACTTAGCAACTTCTTGCAACCTTAACATAATTACAATACCTTCTCCTCTCCAAATATTAAGTGAAACAGAACAAATACCATTTCCTTTATTTATGATAATAAAAAATAAAGCATTAGCCAACCTGTTCACAAAATCTATATACATGCAAGTTAAAAAAACGACATAAAACCACTTTCTTTTAGAGGAGGACGAGAGCATCTGGCCGTGCACAGAAACGGTCAGGGCCTTTTCCTGCCACATGCGAGGTTTACAAACAAAAGGAGCAAACAAGTAGCGGTCATGTTGTATTCTGCATAGCAGTGACTTGTATGTCGAAAAATCAAAATGGATTTATATATAAAAAATATACAGTGAAACTTCCTTTTAGAGTGTTCTTCTCTAGAAGGTTAGAACCAATTGAGATAAAAAGAAATGATCCTTATAAGTAGGATCATTCCATTTTATCATATGCTTCAATAATACGCTGTACGAGCGGATGACGAACAACATCCGACTGCTCAAGTTTAATAAACGAAAGACCAGGCACACGGTCTAATACATTCGCTGCAATTGAAAGACCAGATTTCACACCTTTCGGTAGATCAATCTGAGATGGATCTCCTGTTACAACCATTTTTGAGCCAAATCCAAGACGTGTTAAAAACATTTTAATTTGCGCTCCCGTTGTATTTTGCGCCTCATCTAAAATCACAAATGCATCATCGAGTGTTCGTCCTCTCATGTACGCTAATGGAGCAACTTCAATGATACCGCGTTCCATCATTCTTTGCGTATGTTCTTGCCCAAGTACATCATGAAGAGCATCATAAAGAGGTCGTAAATATGGATCCACTTTTTCTTTCAAATCTCCAGGTAAAAAACCAAGACTCTCTCCCGCTTCCACGGCAGGTCTTGTTAAAATAATTTTTTTCACATAACCATTTTTTAATGCTCGAACAGCCATTACTACAGCTAAATATGTTTTACCAGTACCTGCTGGCCCCATTCCAAACACAATGTCATTTTTCTTAATGGCATAAATATATTGCCTTTGTCCCATCGTTTTTACACGGATAGACTTACCTTTTGCTGTTTTAAAAATTTCTTCTTCGTATAACTCTTCAAAATGAGCCAGTTTCCCTTGACGACCAAGTTGAATAGCATAGGTTACATCACGCTCAGAAATCGATACATCCTTGCGAATAACAACTAAAAGCTGTTGTAATATACCTTCAACAAGCGCTACCGCTTCGTCTGTTCCAGATACACGAACAGATTCCCCTCTTGTAACAATCGATACTTCAAGTTCGTTCTCAATTATTTTTAAATGTGCATCATTTACTCCAAACAAAGCAATTGCTTCATTATGGTTTTCCAATTGTTGATTCATCTCTACTAATTGTTCAGCCATTAATTACTCAATCTCCTTGAATATCGGATTCAGATAGCGGTTGAGCCTCTGCAATATTCTCAATTACTGTATAATGCAGCAATAATTTTAAATTCCCATTCTCAACCTGTTTATGCAAAACTTTCTTCCCTATAATCATAGCACGTTCATCCAATTTTTTCTTTAATTCTTTTTGTCCCATTTCCTCGGCCACCGCCAGTGCCTGTTTTTCTGTATATTCACGGTTTGCTTCTTCTTCTTCACGTACAATCGCTTTTTCATAAGCAATCGGCAGTGTAAAACCGAGCAATTTCACATCATGTCTTACTGTCTCCGTTTTAGACTGCTTATACTTATCATGCTGAAATCCCCATATTTTTATTTTCATGTTTCCAAAAGTAAGATAATGTTCTTTATACGAATCCCCTGTATAAACTTGAAATGTCGTCTTTAGAGGCACCTCCACTTCAGACTTGTACCAAGTTTCACCAAATACAACACCTTTAGCTGATACAATCGTGGGGCTCTCCTCTTTCCCATACATCCCTGACACAAGAAGTTGTCCTTTTTGTACATAATCATTTTTCATAACTATTGGTTTTCCTATTTCTACAAACATTTTTGTAACAATCGCTTCTTTTTTTGCGACTAAATGTTGTGGCAGCTGTTCTTTTTCTTTTTCTGGTTCATTTTTTTCAACTATTTTAAAATGATACGTTGTTCCTTTCACTTCCAAACCAACCCATGTAATGGCGTTAATATTATCAGTCAAATAACGCTGTACCTTCTCTACACTCGGCATTTGAAATTGAAGCTTTCCTTTTTTAATACCCATTTTGTCCAATTCTTTCATCATGATATATTCCGTCTCCGGCTTTGCTCCTGTTATCTCTATTTTCCATACCATATTTGATAAAACAATGACACCTAGGAAAAATAAAAGAAAACCAACAAAAAAACCACTATTCCGAAGTAAGCGCTTATTCCAAAATGGAACCCCGTAACGTCCAATGAAGTATAGATTGCATTCATTTTTACGGTAAATCGGGCGTAATCGTTTCACATCACGAAGTAGCATACAAAATACAAGTGTATCGTCTGCAACTTTCTTGACGTCCCAAACTAGGATATCTCGTCGTACACATTCGTTAATAAATCGTTCTGCTCCTCTTCCTTGAATTCGCACTTTTACATACCCAATCCAATTTGTAAACCACTTATTTTTCATAGCTCGCCTCCATCAGCTTTCTAAAAAAGGCGCAGTCCCTTAAGAGATCTGCACCACATCTATGACTGTACCCTACTCAAACGGTTAGCAGCGAAAGAACTAAGAAGTAAATACTGTCTGCTTATGCCCGATTCGTTCGATAAAACCTCTCACAAATGGAAGTTTCACTTTATTTACCTTTTTTTTCGTCTTCTAAAAACAAGACTTGTTCAATGGTTCCCTCAAGTAAAAGCTCTTCTGGAAGAATCGTCTTAATTACAAAAGAGTCTCCTTTTATTAATAATTGTCCTTGTTTTAATAAAAGCCGCACCTCTTTATCACTAAATACCAATAATCCACGATGATTTTCTATATAAATATGTACCTGCCCAACAAGTGTAATTCTCGGCAGATCCATGAACACATCTGCAGGTAGGTCTATCTGCTTAGTAATCCAGTTTTTCATTTGCTGCAACTTTCTCATCGAAGACCCCCCTCTCATCCCATATGTATGAAAAAAAAGCTTGTAATATCACGTCCAAATTGAAAAAAAACATAAAAAAGCGTCTCATTATAAATGAGACGCTTTTTTATGCTAATAGTTGTGAAACAAGCCTATTCACTTGTGAGCCATCCGCTTTACCTTTTACTTTCGGCAAAACAGCACTCATCACTTTGCCCATATCAGCTTTAGAAGCTGCACCAACTTCAGAGATAGATTGCTGAATAACAGCAAGCAATTCTTCTTCTGTCAATTGCTCTGGCAAATATGTTTCTAAAATCTGAATTTCGCTTTTCAGTTTATCGACAAGGTCTTCACGACCCGCTTTTTCAAACTCAAGGAGGGAGTCTTTATACTGTTTTACTTCACGAGTTAAAACTGTTAGTTCCTCTTCTTCTGTAAGAGGGTTCTGCAGTTTAATTTCTTCATTTTGTAAAGCAGCCTTAACCATACGAATAACGGTTAATTTATTTTTTTCTTTATTCTTCATCGCTTGTTTCATATCATCGTTTAAGCGACCGAGAAGACTCATAAATTACACCCTCTCTTAGAATTTACGCTTTCTTGCCGCTTCAGATTTCTTCTTACGTTTTACACTTGGCTTTTCATAGAACTCGCGTTTTCTTGCTTCAGCAAGCGTACCAGCTTTAGAAGTTGATCTTTTAAAACGGCGAAGTGCATCCTCCAAAGACTCGTTTTTACGAACGACTGTTTTTGACATTCTCTTTCCCTCCCTCCGAAACATCCACTTACATCCTAATTTCAGCATGCAAAAAGTAAACACTTTCTCAGCATGTCTTTTACGATTATAATACATTTTATACTTTTTGGTCAACTATCTGATAAAAGAAAAGAAGAGTACTTGCTCTTCTTTTTTCATGAAACGCACATTTTCGATATATATTTCTATATCAATTCAACATGATTCTATCCAAATGTTCACTTCTGCTTTGTCACCCTTTAAGTACTGCACCGTAACCTGCCAAACGAGATCAAAAGCGCCTCTACGTCAAGGGCTCCAACGCCTTCATGTTCTAAACGAGTCGGCTTCCGCTTTTATTTTATCCAGCTACAACCGCTAGAACAATCGATCGTTTCACTCTTTCCTACGAGGCAAATAACGCCTCTACGTCAAGGGCTCCAGCGCCCTCATGTTCTAAACGAGCGGCTTCCGCTTTTATTTTTATCCAGCTACACCTCCTAGTCCCTCACGTCTAAGAACCTTCCACGCGAGAAGGTAAAGAACACCTTCTGCGTGAAAGAACCTTAGCCGACGAGACTGAACAGTCGGCTCCGCTTTTAAATTAATAATCAGTTGTTGCTGTTTTTCCGCTTATTAATGCTACGCCAGAGCTTGTTCCGATACGTGTTGCACCTGCTTCTACCATTGCATCCATGCCTTTTTCGTCACGAACACCGCCTGATGCTTTTACACCGATATTTGGTCCTACTGTTTTTCTCATCAACGCAACATCTTCTACTGTTGCACCACCTGTTGAAAATCCTGTTGATGTTTTTACAAAATGGGCGCCTGCTTTTACAGACAATTCACAAGCACGAACTTTTTCTTCTTCTGTAAGTAAGCATGTTTCAATAATTACTTTTACAAGCGCTTTTTCTTTTGCAGCCTCTACAACAGCGCGAATATCACGCTCTACTAACGCATCGTTTTTATCTTGTAAAGCTCCGATGTTAATTACCATATCAACCTCTGTTGCACCTTTTGCAATCGCATCTGTTGTTTCAAATGCTTTTGTTTCTGGTGTATTTGCTCCAAGAGGGAAACCAATTACTGTACAAACTTTTACATCTGTTCCTTTTAACAGTTCCGCTGCCGTTTCAACCCATGTTGGATTTACACATACAGAAGCAAAATCATGTTGTTTTGCCTCTTCACATAAAGTCACGATTGCCTCTTTTTTTGTATCTGGTTTTAATGCTGTATGATCAATTAATTTTGCATAGTTCATATTAAATTTACCCCTTCCTCAACTTATACTTAGTGAATTCGTTGCTCACAAGTTGTCTGACAACCTTAATCTTCAGCATTATATCATAAAGTATAGCGGTTTCATATTTTAACTTCTCCAGCAAATAAAAAAGCATACAAACAAAACCGTTTGCATGCTTTTCTGTTACGCACTTGCTGATTCTTTTGGAGATGCATCTTCTAGCACACGAACAAATTGTGCTTCATTGTAAGGATAACCAGCTTTCGTAATTTTTACTTTAATTAATTTACCGATTAATTCTTCAGAGCCTTCAAAGACAACTTTTAAGTAATTATCCGTGTAGCCTACATATAATCCTTCACGACCAGCTTCTTTAAATGGTTCTTCCGGAATAATTTCAAGCACTTCACCCTCAAACTGAGATGCATATTCTTTCGCTAATTGATCAGATAATGCAATCAAGCGGTGTACACGCTCGTTCTTGATTTCTTCTAGCACTTGATCCTCCATACGTGCTGCTGGTGTCCCCGTACGTTTTGAATACGGGAATACATGAAGTTCAGAGAAACGATTATTTTTGATGAAATTGAACGTTTCCATAAATTCTTCTTCTGTTTCACCTGGGAAACCAACGATAACATCAGATGTAATTGCAAGTCCTGGCAGCGCTTCTTTTAAGCGGTCTAAACGCTCTTGGAAAAACTCCATTGTATATTTACGACGCATACGTTTCAATACTGTATTAGATCCAGATTGAAGCGGTATGTGTAAATGACGGACAACAACTTTAGAATCACGCAGTACTTCAATCACTTCATCTGTAATTTGACTTGCCTCAATAGAAGAAATACGAAGACGTTTTAAACCTGTTACTTGCGCTTCCATATCACGAAGTAATCCCGCTAAGTTATAATCTTTCATATCTTCACCGTATCCACCTGTATGAATACCTGTTAAAACAATTTCTTTATAACCAGCATCTACTAATTGCTGCGCTTGGCGAATGACTTCTTTCCCATCACGAGAACGCATTAAACCACGAGCCCACGGAATAATACAGAACGTACAGAAGTTGTTACATCCTTCTTGAATTTTTAAAGATGCACGCGTACGATCTGTAAAATATGGTACGTCTAACTCTTCGTATACACGTGTTTTCATAATGTTACGTACAGCATTAATCGGCTGACGTTCATTACGGTATTCTTCAATATAGCCAAGCATTTTCTCACGATCTTGCGTTCCGACTACAATATCTACACCTGGAATTGCCATAATTTCCGCTGGAGATGTTTGTGCATAACATCCCGTTACACAAATTACCGCATCAGGATTTTGACGAACGGCACGACGAATAACTTGACGACTTTTTTTATCCCCTGTATTTGTTACTGTACATGTATTAATTACATACACATCAGCTGTTTTTTCAAATTCAGTTCGTTCATAACCACCCTGTTTAAACAGTTGCCAAATTGCTTCTGTCTCGTAGTGGTTTACTTTACAACCTAACGTATGAAACGCAACAGTTGCCATATAACTCACCCCATTAATTCAAAATGATAAGAAGCGGCACTTAGCGCGTATAAAGGCGCCGTTTCTGTCCGCAATATTCTTGGTCCTAAACTACAAGGTACAAAGGCATACTCAGAAAGAGAAGATACTTCTTCTTCCGTTAAACCACCTTCTGGCCCAAATACAATGAGCACCTTTTGTCCTGGCCTTAATTTTGTTAAAGCCTTAGCGAAATTTGATTTTTCACCTTGTTTCGCTTCCTCTTCATACGCAACGAGACAGTTATCATAATCTTTGCTCATCGCGAGAAGCTCTTTAAAAGAAACAGGCGCATACACAGTCGGAATCTCACTGCGATGAGACTGCTCAGCTGCCTCTTTGACAATTTTATTAAAACGCTCTACTTTTTTCCCAGCTTTTTTCGCATCCCATTTCACAATAGATCGAGATGCTTGGAACGGTAAAAAGCCTGCTGCTCCAAGCTCAGTTCCTTTTTGTAAAATCAACTCAAGCTTATCACCTTTAGGCAATCCGCTTGCAATTGTCACAAAAACAGGTAGCTCAGTTGACATCTCTACCCATTCTACAATAGTCGCATTTACAAATTCATTGGTAATTTCAGCAATTGTACAAATTGCCGTCTTCCCATTTGTACAACAATAAATTTGATCACCAGGCGTCATACGCATTACTCTTCCGATGTGATGCACATCATCTCCTACAATACGAATCGCCATTTCATTTACATTTTGTTCTTCTACAAAATAACGTTGCATTCTATCACCTTAGTAAAGTTTGGCTCTTTTCGTAAACGAGTGCTTACGAAAAGAGCCAAACGGTATGATTTGTATGAAACAAACGGTAAGTCCCTCGCTACTTTCAACGAGAGACTTTCCGCTTACCTTTCCCTGAAAACACTTGATTAAGGAAACTTTATCTTACCCTCTACGCGCAATAATTGCTACCCAATCTTCCATTGTTAACACTTCTTCTACTGTAAAACCAGCATCTACTAACGCTTCTGTTACCACTTTTTCTTTTGCAGCAATAATACCAGATGTAATGAACAATCCACCTTGTTTTACAACTTTCGCTGCGTCTTCTGGGAATAGTAAAATAATTTCCGCTAGTAAATTTGCGACAATTAAATCAACAGGCCCTTCAATGCCCTCTAGTAAGCTGTTTTGTCCAACAGTTACAACATGTTCTGTATGATTTAATCGTACATTCATTTCCGCACTTTCTACTGCAACCGGATCTAAATCGTATGCTTGAATAGAAGCAGCACCTAATTTAGCCGCTGCAATACTTAATACACCAGAACCCGTTCCAACGTCAATGACAGTATCTCCTGGCTGGACAGTTTTCTCTAAAGCACGGATGCACATCGTTGTTGTCGGATGCGTTCCCGTACCAAATGCCATTCCTGGATCTAATTCAATAATTTTTTCTTCAGGTGAGGAAGGAGTATACTCTTCCCATGTTGGCACAATTGTAAATGTATCAGAAATTTTCACCGGATGGTAATATTTTTTCCAAGCAGTTGCCCAATCCTCTTCATCTACTTCATTAACAGATACAGTCGCTGCTCCAATCTCGATTCCATAAGAAGGTAATAGATCAATGGACGACTTTACATTTGTAATTGTTTCTTGTAAAGCATCATTCTTTGGGAAATACGCTTTTACAAGCACACCTTCTGCTGGATATTCAGCTGGATTTAATGCATAAATCTCGCCAAATTGTTGTTCACGCTCTTTCGTTAATTCAGCAGGATCTTCAATCGCAACGCCACTTGCACCTGCTTCGTGTAAAATATGCGAGATTGCTTCTACTGCTTCCTCTGTTGTATGAATACTAATTTCTGACCATTTCACAATTTACCAACTCCATCTTTTATTTCCATTATTCCCCTTTAAAAGCTCTCTTAAGCTTTCCAAATAGGCTATCATCATGATCTTCTTGACCTGCAAATTCTCTTAATAAATCTTTTTGGTGCGATGTTAATTTCGTTGGCGTAACAACACGTACTACTACGTATTGATCACCTTGCCCATATCCACGTACGTTTGGCGCACCCTTTCCTTTTAAACGGAATTCTGTTCCTGTTTGTGTTCCTGCTGGAATTTTTAATTTTACTTTCCCCTGCACTGTCGGAACTTCCACTTCATCCCCAAGCGCTACTTGTGCGAATGTTAATGGCATTTCGCAAATAATATCATCACCTTCGCGATGGAAGAATTCATGATCTTTCACACGAACTACTACATATAAGTCTCCTGCCGGGCCGCCGTTAATACCAGCTTCTCCCTTACCAGTAACGCGAATTTGTTGACCGTTATCAATACCCGCTGGAATTTTAACATTAATTTTTTTGCGCTTACGTACTTTTCCAGATCCATGACATGTTGTACATTTCTCTTTAATAATTTGGCCTGTTCCAGAGCATTGTCTACAAGCTTGACGATTCACAATGCGACCAAATGGTGTGTTTTGCTCCACGCTAACTTGACCTGTTCCAGAACAATGTGAACATGTTTCCTTTGAAGTTCCAGGTTTTGCTCCGCTACCGCTACATGTATTACAAGGATCTTCAGCTGGAATTTCAATATCCATCTCTTTACCAGAAATTGCCTCTTCAAAATTTAAAGAAACTTGATATTGAAGGTCTGCCCCTTGACGCGGTGCATTTGGATCACGACGTCTACCGCCTCCACCACCAAAGAATGAACTGAAAATGTCTTCAAAGCCAAAGCCTCCACCGAAGTCGCCTCCGCCAAAACCTTGATTTGGATCAGCATGACCAAATTGATCGTACTGCGCACGTTTTGAATCATCACTTAATACTTCGTATGCTTCTTGCACTTCTTTAAATTTTTCAATTGCATTTTCTTCAGTACTTACATCTGGATGATACTTTTTCGCCAAACGACGATATGCTTTTTTAATCTCATCTTTTGAAGCACCCTTGCTAACGCCAAGCACCTCATAGTAATCTCGTTTATTCATAAGTTTGTACCCCCCGAATCCTTTCACATAAACGTAATTTTAACATCGAAAGAAAGTGCTTTGCAACACTGTTTCCTCACTTACAGTATGCAAAAAGAAAAAGATTGGACTCTCACACAAAAGACTCCATGTATACCCAGTCTTTTCTTCACTCGTGAAAAAAGCCAAAGCCAAGGCACGCTTGACTTTGACTTTTTGTCATCTTACTTATTTGATTATTTATCTTCTTTTACTTCTTCAAACTCAGCATCTACTACATTATCGTTTTTTGCGCCTGCATTTCCTTGTGCGCCTTCTGCTTGCTGTGCTCCTGCAGCAGCTTGAGCTTGTTCATATAATTTTACAGTTAATTGTTGTACGATTTCTTGAAGTGCATCTTTTTTCGCACGGATTTCATCAAGATCATTTTTCTCGATTGCCGCTTGTAATGCATCTTTTGCTTCTGTTGCTTTCGCTACTTCAGCTGCATCTACTTTGCCTTCTAAGTCTTTTACAACTTTATCTGTTTGGAATACAAGTTGATCCGCTTCGTTACGAAGTTCAACTTCTTCTTTACGTTTTTGGTCAGCATCAGCATTTGCTTCCGCTTCTTTTACCATACGATCTACTTCCTCATCAGAAAGACCTGAAGAAGATTGGATTGTAATTGTTTGTTCTTTACTTGTTCCTAAATCTTTCGCACGTACGTTTACGATACCGTTCGCATCAATATCGAATGTTACTTCGATTTGCGGAATGCCGCGTGGTGCTGGCGGAATGTCTGTTAATTGGAAACGACCTAACGTTTTGTTATCCGCTGCCATTGGACGCTCACCTTGTAGTACATGAATGTCTACTGCTGGTTGGTTATCAGCAGCTGTTGAGAACACTTGTGATTTACTTGTTGGGATTGTTGTGTTACGCTCAATTAATTTTGTAAACACGCCGCCCATTGTTTCAATACCTAAAGAAAGCGGAGTTACGTCTAATAATAGAACGCCTTTTACGTCACCAGTAAGTACACCACCCTGTACTGCAGCACCTAATGCTACAACTTCATCAGGGTTAACACCTTTATATGGTTCTTTACCAGTTTCACGTTTAATTGCTTCTTGTACAGCTGGGATACGAGTAGAACCACCAACAAGAATAACTTTATCCAATTCACTTGGAGAAAGACCAGCATCTTTTAACGCACGACGAGTTGGTTCTAATGTTCTTTCAACAAGGTTAGCTGAAAGCTCTTCGAATTTCGCTCTTGTTAAAGTTAATTCTAAGTGTAATGGACCAGCAGCTCCAGCACTAATGAATGGTAATGAAATTTGTGTTTGCGTTACACCAGAAAGATCTTTTTTCGCTTTTTCAGCTGCATCTTTCAAACGTTGAAGTGCCATTTTATCTTGGCTTAAATCAATGTTATTTTCTTTTTTGAATTCAGCTACTAAATGATCAATGATCACTTGGTCAAAGTCGTCACCACCAAGACGGTTGTCACCAGCAGTTGAAATAACTTCAAATGTTCCATCTGCTAATTCAAGGATAGATACGTCAAACGTACCGCCGCCTAAGTCATATACTAAGATTTTTTGTTCTTCGTCTTGTTTTTCTAAACCGTAAGCAAGCGCTGCTGCTGTTGGTTCGTTAATAATACGTTCTACTTCTAAACCAGCAATGCGGCCTGCATCTTTTGTTGCTTGGCGTTCTGCATCGTTGAAGTATGCTGGTACTGTGATAACAGCTTTTGTTACTGTTTCACCTAAGTACGCTTCAGCAGAAGCTTTTAAGTTTTGTAAAATGATTGCAGAAATTTCTTGAGGTGTGTAGTTTTTACCTTCAACTTCTACTTTGTAGTCTGTACCCATATGACGTTTAACAGACATGATTGTATTTGGGTTCGTAATTGCTTGACGCTTCGCTACTTCCCCTACTTGACGCTCTTCATTTTTGAAAGCTACAACAGAAGGAGTTGTACGGTTACCTTCTGGATTTGGAATAACTTTTGGCTCTCCGCCTTCCATAACAGCTACACAAGAGTTTGTTGTACCTAAGTCAATACCGATAATTTTACTCATGACTAAACCTCCTACATTTATGTAATTATTGATTTACTTTTACCATTGATGGTCGAATCACACGATCTTTTAGCTTATAGCCTTTTTGGAATTCTTCCACAACCGCATTTGATTCAAATTCACTGTCTTCTACTTGCATAACAGCTTGATGTTCATGCGGATCAAACTGATTTCCAACAGCTTCAATCGCTTCAACACCTTCTTTTGCTAATGCTTCTTGCAACTGACGATATACCATTTCCATCCCTTGTAATAAGGATTTCATCTGCTCATCATTTGCTTCTACTTGCATTGCTCTTTCAAAGTTATCAAGAGCCGGCAAAATATCTGACACAAGGCTTTGTGATCTATATTTTTCAGCCGCTTGCTTCTCTAGTTGAACGCGGCGCTTATAGTTTTCAAAATCAGCTTGTAGACGAAGCATGCGACCTTCCGTTTCCGTCAATTTCGCTTGTAATTCATCTACTTTTTCTTGTAAAAGAGCAGCTTCACTTTTTTCTTCAACAGTTTCTTCGCTATTTTCTGGTGCTACAGCTTCTTCTGTTTGCGCTTCTTTTACTTCTTCTATCACTTGTTCATTACGCTCTTCCACAACTTTCACCTCCTTAAAAAGGCAGGGCAGGCACAACTCCGCACGAACCCAGCTATCTATTTTTTTATATTCAACTAATCATCAGTAGCGGAATCTATCTCCGCCACAAATGAAAGTTTCTTATTATTTCGGTTTATACAAACCGTTCAGTCCATCTGTAAATTGTTTTGTAAACAATTGCAACAAACTAATGACACGAGAATATTGCATTCTTGTTGGTCCTAAAATCGCAATTGTTCCAAGCTGCTCATCTCCAATCGAGTATGTCGCAGAAATCAAACTACAATTTTCCATTACAGCAGAAGAATTCTCACGGCCAATTTTCACTTGAATGCCAATTTGTTTACTCTTTAAGATGTCATAAAAGGCATCTTCATTTTCAATCATATTAAATAATGATCGGACCTTTTGAATATCATGGAATTCTGGCTGCGCAAGCATATTTGTTTTTCCACCAAAATATATTTTTTCAGATAATGGAAATTGAAATGTACCATCTAACATTTTCATAACACTATCATAATTATGAACGTACTGACGCAAAACCATTACAATTTCTTTAAAGATTTTATTATGCAGTTCTGACACCGGTACACCAGACAACTTGTCATTCAAAATGTTAACCATTTTTTCCAAATCTTGCAAATCAACAGATTCCGGAACTGTGATTGTTTTACTTTGCACATGTCCTGTATCAGTTACAATAATTGCAACCGCTGTTTGATGACCGAGTGGAAGAATTTGTACATTTCTCAGCTTATTCGCACTTACTTTTGGCCCAAGAACAATTGCCGTATAATTCGTGAGTTCTGATAAAATTTGCGCGGATTGCTGCGCAAGCTTTTCTGCTTCAAAAACTCTTTGAGCGAACAAGTCTTTAATTTGTACAACATCCTCACTTGGCAAATGTTGCGGTGCAAGAAGATGATCTACATAAAAGCGATACCCTTTTTCAGAAGGAACGCGCCCTGAAGAACTATGTGTTTTTTCAATAAATCCAAATTCTTCTAAGTCAGCCATTTCATTTCGAATTGTTGCTGAGCTAAATGTAATTTCTTCTTTCTTAGCTAATGTTCTTGATCCAACAGGTTGTGCTGATCCGATAAAATCGTCAATTATCGCCTGTAAAATTAAGAGCTGACGTTCCGTAAGCATTTCATCATCACCTCTGTTAGCACTCTTATGTTTCGAGTGCTAAATCTATTACTAACTTACCAAAATTGATATTGAATTGTCAACGGAAACGTGATGAGATAAAGTGAAACTTTTAGCTGAACGGGTTTTTTCTGCTAATTAGTTGAACCAATCGGGCTCTTACAGACAGTTTCCCTTCTTGAGTCATCTTCATATACTGTCTGTTTGAGCGGGATAAAGTGAAACTTTTAGCTGAACGGGTTTTTCCTGCTAATTAGCCCTGCCAATCAGGCTCTTACAGACGGTTCTTCTTCTCAATTCACCTTTCTGCACCTACTGTTATTTATTCATTTTATTTTTCTGACATATAAGTTGCTGCTATACAAAATACAATATGACCTCTACTTGCGTTCTCCTTCTGTTTTAAACCTTGCATATGATAGGAAAAGGCCCTGACCGTTTCTATGCGCGGCTAGATGCTCTCGCCCCCCCTAAAAAAGAAAGGGGTTTTTCTGTCGGTTTTTAATTTATATAGAACGGGATACAGTAAAATTTCATATTAGGTTAATCCACTAAAAATGATTGAAAGACTTCATTTCCTAATAACTTCCCTTTTCTTGTTAAACAGACATGATTATTTGTTTCTTGCAGCAATTCATGTTCTTTATTATGATGTAATTGTTTCGCAAAGATGTCGTTCATCTCTACGCCGAATTTTTTGCTAAATTCTATTTTTGAAACACCTGCTGTTTTTCGAAGCCCTAAAAATAACTCTTCTTCCATTTTTTCTTGCCCTGTTACTGTATGAACATCTAAATACGGCAAACCTGCCTCATCGATTTTCGCGAAATATTGTTTTAATGGACCCACATTTTGAATTCGCTCACCCTTTACATAACTATGAGCGCCAGCTCCGAAACCATAGTATTCTTCATTATTCCAGTATGTGAGGTTATGTCTACTTTCATAGCCTTCTTTCGAAAAATTACTAATTTCATACTGCTGGTAACCATGCTTTTCCATCTCATCCATCACAATTTCATACATCTTTGCTTCATGGTCTTCTCCTGGAAGTCTCAGTTTTCCTTTATTCATTAAATTATAAAAGACCGTTTTCGGTTCAACAATTAAAGAATACGCAGAGAAATGTTGAACTCCAAGTGTAAACGCAATATCTAACGTTTCTCTTACATCCTCTATCGTTTGCCTCGGCAGTGCATAAATTAAATCAACATTAATATTTGTAAAACCAACTTCCTGCGCCTCCCGAATCGCTACGAATGCATCTTCTCTCGTATGTCTGCGCCCAATCTTTTCTAGCAATTCATCGCGAAACGTTTGAACACCAAAACTAATCCGGTTTACACCGCCTTCTAATAAAAGATTTAATTTTTCTTTAGGTAAATCTCCAGGATTCGCTTCAAAAGTTAGTTCACAATTTGGCGCAAACGGACGTAAACGACGATTAATAATATCTAGCAATTGCTTTGTCTGTTCCATATTTAACGCTGTTGGCGTTCCTCCACCAACAAAAATCGTTTTCATTTCTTTAAAAGGCGTTTTGTTGATTGTATTCGCAATTTCTTTCTCTAAATATTGCAAGTACTGTTCAACTGGCTGACGTTCAATAAACACTTTATTAAAATCACAATAGTGACAAATATGCTGACAAAACGGAATATGAATATATGCAGCTTGTATCAAGTTCTGCTCCTACCTTTCTAAAAAGAAAACCTCCGCATTTCGGAGGTTTATTTACTTCTGTAATCCTATGCGAACTTTCTCTATTCGCATTCTTCCCCAAATAACTTTTCTCCTTACAATCAAAAGCTTCACCACTATTGTAAAGGAGAGATACAAAGATGTCTAAATATTAACCGAAACTTTAAATACTTTGGTTTTTGCTTCCTAAATAAAAAGAAGCCGTTTGTACGGCTTCTTTTTATTAGTTATCATCCATTTTCAGTACAGCCATGAATGCTTCTTGCGGTACTTCTACAGAACCAACAGACTTCATACGCTTCTTACCTTCTTTTTGTTTTTCAAGAAGTTTACGTTTACGCGAAATGTCACCGCCGTAACATTTTGCTAATACGTTTTTACGCATCGCTTTAATTGTAGAACGCGCCACAACTTTATTTCCAATTGTCGCTTGTATAGGCACTTCAAACTGCTGTCTTGGAATTAACTCTTTTAATTTTTCTACAATTACTTTTCCGCGGTCATATGCTGAGTCACGATGCACAATGAAAGATAGCGCATCGACTTGCTCACCATTCAATAAAATATCCATCTTCACAAGCTTAGACGGTTTATAACCAATTAGCTCGTAATCAAACGATGCATATCCTTTCGTATTCGACTTCAATTGATCAAAGAAGTCATATACGATTTCAGACAATGGAATTTCGTATGTCAAAGTAACGCGCGTTTCATCTAAATATTGCATATCAATAAATGTTCCGCGTTTTCCTTGGCAAATTTCCATAACTGCGCCAACATAATCGTTTGGAACCATAATAGATGCTTTTACATAAGGTTCTTCCACACGATCAATAGATTGTGGATCCGGCATGTTAGATGGGTTATCAACTATCATGTCTTCACCGTTTGTTAAATATACTTTATAAATAACACTTGGTGCTGTTGTAATTAAATCAATTTTAAATTCGCGCTCAATACGTTCTTGAATGATTTCCATATGAAGTAATCCTAAGAATCCACAGCGGAAACCAAATCCAAGTGCTTGAGACGTTTCTGGTTCAAATTCAAGAGCAGAATCATTTAATTCTAGCTTTTCTAATGCATCACGTAAATCATTATAGCGTGCAGAATCGATTGGATATAAACCACAGAATACCATTGGATTTAATTTACGATATCCTGGTAAAGGTTCTGCCGCTGGACGTTTTGCATGTGTAATCGTATCACCTACACGCGTATCACCTACGTTTTTAATAGATGCTGCCAAGAATCCTACATCACCTACTGTTAACTCTTGACGTTGCGTTGTTTTCGGTGTAAATACACCCACTTCTGTTACTTCAAACTCTTTACCCGTTGCCATCATACGTACTTTATCGCCAACTTTTACTGTACCGTTTACGACACGAATATATGCGATTACACCGCGGTACGGATCGTATAAGGAATCGAAGATCATACATTGTAATGGTTCTTCCGAATCACCTGCTGGAGCTGGTACTTTCTCAACGATTTGCTCTAAAATCTCTTCAATACCAATGCCTGCTTTTGCAGAAGCAAGAACAGCTTCAGATGCATCTAATCCAATTACATCTTCTACCTCTTGGCGAACACGCTCTGGGTCAGCGCTTGGCAAGTCGATTTTGTTAATAACCGGTAAAATCTCTAAGTTGTTATCAAGTGCTAAATATACGTTTGCTAATGTTTGCGCCTCAATCCCTTGCGCCGCATCTACAACAAGTATCGCACCTTCACAAGCCGCTAAACTACGAGATACTTCATACGTAAAATCGACGTGTCCTGGTGTATCAATTAAGTGAAGAATATATTCTTCTCCGTCTTTCGCTTTATACGTTAATTGTACTGCATTTAATTTAATTGTAATCCCGCGCTCACGCTCTAAATCCATGGAGTCAAGCAACTGTGCTTTCATCTCGCGTTGTGTTAACGCATTTGTTTTCTCCAAAATACGGTCTGCCAACGTTGACTTCCCGTGATCAATGTGAGCAATAATGGAAAAGTTACGAATTTTAGACTGCCTTTTTGCTCTTTCTTCTTTGTTCATCTATTTATCACTCCTATTAATCTCGCCAATATACACTAGCACTGATTATATCAATACAAGGAAAAAGATTCAATGAAAACTGGTGTTACGTTATAAGCAAGTACTCTTACTTTTATCATATGCAATTCGTAAACAATAGACAAACCTTTCCTAAAAATACAATAAGCTATCCTACTCGTACGTAGGATAGCCCTTTTTTTACACTTTACATTAATGAAATGCACCTTTTATTTTATCAACAATGGTATATGTTATGCTGCGAGTGACATTTTGCACCAAAGAAGCCAAACCTTTCCCCACACTCTCAAATATATTAAAGCTTTTTAATTCTTCTAGTTGTTTTTGTTTTTCTTCAATGGAAAATGCATTTCCAATAATTGTTTTTTCTATCTCTCCGTAGTTTGTTCCTGTTATGTGAGCAATTTGCTCATATGTCGGATCGTTATAGCCTTTCATTCGTTTCAATCCGCTATTGGCAACTTGTATACCCGCTAACGTTATAAGAAATGCACTAACAACGACAATGATGCATTTGCGTGTAAACTGCTCCACTTCTTATTTCTCCTTTTCCAATCAATGCGTATATGCCCCTGTGTTGTCTTGATCAACTTGATGATGAAGAGCTGCGTTCAAACCACTCGCAATTAGATTCGCCATATCTTCAATAAACGCATCCACTTCTTTAGGTGTTACCATTAAATTATGTCCTAGCGGCGCTAGCACTTCATAAATTAACTTTCTCTTCTCTTCTTCTTCAAGCGTACCAACAACTCCCAAAAACATATTGCGGCTTTTTTCATCCGGCATATCTTCTTCTGTTAACTTCTTCTTCTCTCCAAATGTAAAACCAGCTGGAAGTAAAGAACGAGCTGGTTTTCCCCCTTCACGTATCTCACGTCCAAAATGCTTTAAAATATAATCAATTGTATCACTTGTAATCGAAACCGCATCTACAACAGTCGGAACACCAATTGCAATCACCGGTATACCTAGCGTATCTTTACTCAATTCTTTTCGTTTATTCCCAACACCAGAACCAGGGTGAATACCAGTATCCGAAATTTGGATGGTACTATTTACTCGTTCAATAGAACGAGCAGCAAGCGCATCAATCGCAATTACAAAGTCTGGTTTTGTCTTTTCAATGACACCATAAATCATATCGCTCGTTTCAATCCCTGTAATTCCCATAACCCCCGGTCGAATTGCACTGACAGGCCGAAACCCTTCCTCAACACTTTCCGGCTGCAGCTTAAACAAATGGCGCGTAACAAGGACATTCTCTACAACAATTGGCCCTAAGGCATCCGGCGTTACATTCCAATTACCAAGACCAACAATTAAGCAACTCGCTTCTTCACTTATGCCAATTTCTTTTAGAAAGTGCGCAAATTCCTTTGCAAAAATCCCTTCTACTTTTTGTTGCAATGCGGTATCTTGCTGACGAATTCCTTGTACTTCTAAAGTTAAATAATTTCCAGGTTTCTTTCCCATCGCCGGAGCGGCACTTTCATCAATCGTCACCTTTGTAATTGTAATCCCTTCTTCTTCGCGCTCTTTTACAATTACACCTTGAATAGCAGTTTTTTCTTCTTGCTTCTCTTGCAGCATTTGGTGAGCTTCTAATGCAAGATCTGTTCGAATCCCGTATTTACTTAAATCAAGCGGTTCGCTCATACAATCTCCTCCACTATTTATAATCAATATTCATTAGAATTCCCCAATTTATTTTCAGACATTCTTTTCCTATATTGAAATTTCATCGTTCTCACTATTGCAATTCTCTTCTTCGTTTGATAGAATATCACTTGTTCTATGTAAGAATCGAGTCACTCGATCGCACCAGGGAGGTGAAATATATGGCAAACATTAAATCTGCTATCAAACGCGCTAAACTTAGCGAAGAGCGTCGTGCACATAACGCTTCTATCAAGTCTGACATGCGTACAGCTGTTAAAACTGTAGAGGCTTTAGTTAACAATAACGATCTTGAAACAGCAAAAGAAGCATACAAAGTAGCTTCTAAAAAACTTGACAAAGCAGCTCGTAAAGGTCTTATCCACCAAAACGTTGCATCTCGTCAAAAATCTCGCTTAGCGAAACAAGTAAACGCGTAAGGCGTTTAAAAACGATCCGTATGGGTCGTTTTTTATTTACAAAAAAATGTTCATGTAGTTGTCTACATGAACATTTTTCCACTATTCAATATGATTTAAACGCATGAGAAAAAATTCTAGCACAAGACGTTTATCCATTCTTCCTGTCTTCATATTATAATCTGCCTCAGCAAGTTCGTGAATTACTCGTTTTAACGCTTCAAAGGAAAAAGAATTTGTTTGATTCATAGCCAACTTCACACGATATGGATGCACACCAATATGCGATGCAATTTGATTTTGCCCATAACCACGCTGCTGAAGTTCTTTCACTTGATATAATAAACGAAATTGACTTACAAGAAGCGCAAGCAGTTTAATCGGCTCTTCTTGCTGTGTAAATAAGCCTTCTAAAATACGCATCGCACCTGTGATATCTTTTTTTACTACCTTTTCTGTTAAAGAAAATACATTTTGTTCAACAGACTTTGGAACGAGTTCTGCGACAAGCTTTGCCGTAATTTCACCGCCTGTTCCAACATATAATGTCAGTTTATCCATTTCCTTAGCAAGCATCGTTACATTGCTTCCAACAAGCTCTAATAGTAAACTAACTGCCGCCTCTTCTATTTGAATATGCATTTCTTCCGTGCGGCTTATAATCCATTTACGTACATCTTGCACTTGCATAGCATTTGCTTCTACTACATCCGCTGTTTTTTTCAAGAGCTTCGTGACTTTTTTACGCTCGTCCAATTTTTCAAACGGAGCAATAAACACAAGGATAGAAAACGGTGAAGGTTCAGCAATATATTCTTCTAGCACTTTGACGTTTTGCTCAATTTTTGCTTTTTGCGATGTTAAAAACAACGGTGATTTGACAACAATAATTTTACGTTCTCCAAAAAAAGGAAGCGTCCTTGCGTCCTCAATAACTTCCTCTATGTACACTTCTTCCAAGTCATACGTAACGACATTGAACTCACGATCCTCTTCAACTAACGCTGCTGATGTTAAAAGCCGAAGCGTTTCATTGATAAAATACGCCTCCGTTCCATATAACAAATACAACGAAGCGAATTGCTTTTTCTTTATTTTTTTATGTATATCACTCATGTAACTTCCTACTCCCTAACACTTTATATACTTATAGTAATGTGACAGCTACCGTTTTACAAGTCCAAAGGAACAGGTAGCTACCCGTTCCTTGATCTATATAAAACGTTACAAAATAAGCCCCGGGAATCTTATTTCATAACGATGACCACCTTGACCTTATTGTTTGCACCTACCTTACGGGCTATGAATGACAACTGTTAACACACTTGGAAAAGCATTGCACCAATCAAGCTTTTATGAACAGTTGTCCCCCGCTCTCAAAATCTTGAAAAAGGATCTTACTGCCCACGAATAACGGGATAAATTGTAGATTTTTTTCTGACAATATTTTATACTAAAGTGGAATGTTGGGAGGGATTCAAAGATGAATGAATTTGAAAAAAACGTTCAAAGTAAGCGTAATGACGCTGTCGACTCAGGGGTAGGCTTTATCGTTTCATTCGGATTTTTTACCACTTTATTTATCATCGCAACAGTCGTTAAATTTATCGGTTCTTAAAGACTGCACGTGGCAGTCTTCTTTTTTTCTGTGTTTCATCATATGTTAACTTACTGTGAAACGTTCCCGTTTCTCCTCGGAAAACATAAGAAATTGCCCCTTGTTCATCCGTTCTCCACACTTCAATTCCACGCTCCGTTAGACGTTCTAATACTTCAATATACGGATGACCATAACGGTTTTTCTCTCCAACAGAAATAATGGCTTTTGTCGGCTGAACAGTATCTAAAAACTGTCCAGAAGATGACGTTTTACTACCGTGATGCCCAACTTTTAAAACGTCTGCACGCAGCTCTGGATACCATTGTATGAAGCGTTTCTCACCTACTTCTTCTAAATCGCCTGTAAACAACCATGTTAATCCCCCTATTTTTGTCCAAAGTACAATAGATTGATTATTATCTTCTTTTTCTTCTCCTTCCGGCGATAATACTGAAAACACTGCTTCTCCCACCTTCCAGCTATCTCCCTTTTCTACAATTCGAACAGGTACATTCTTTCGCGCAGCAAGCTGCTGTATTTGTTGTTCAAGTAAGGAGAATTTTATCTTTTTCCCTAACACAACCTCTTTTACCGCAATAGATTGTATTATTTCTTGCACTGCTCCCGTGTGATCCATATCTCCATGTGTCACAATTAACTTATCAATCATCCGCACGCCCTCTTTTTGTAAAAAAGGAACGAGAATATCATGTCCAACAGAAAATTCATGTTTTTTCTGCTGCCATTCTTCCTTCTTTACCGGAAGCGTTCCACCCGTATCAATTAAATACGTCCCTTGGTTGTATGGAAGGCGAATCAAAATGGCATCCCCTTGTCCGACATCAATATAAGTAACACTTCCGTTTGCATTTACATATGGAAATGCATAGTGGCATGTACTAAGAAAGAAAAAGCTCGATAGAAACAACAGGCGATATTTTCTCCAAATAAGCCCTTCCCATGATAAAAGAACAGTTACAATACTGATACAATATAAAGCAACGAGAAATGGCTGGGTTTGTCCAAAGGTAAGACGTACAAACGGTAAAGCTTCGCACATTTGAAGCATTACATTCGAAACATGTATGCATAGGGATAACAGATTAGCTAACCATTGAGACACAATTGGAAGACATATAAGACATACAAGAATGACAATACAAACCGGTAAAACAAGTAAAGATAAAAACGGGACATAAATCATATTAAGAAGGATACTGTAAGGAGAAACATAGCCGAAGTGATAAAGCAAAATAGGTGTACTTGTTAATTGAGAAATAACGGAAAGGTATATAGAATTTTTCACTATACCGTTTTCGTTAGCTAGCAAACGTGATGAAGATAACAAAAGAGAAAAGCTTCCAACAAATGAAAACTGGAATCCAATGTTAAATAATACATACGGATCATAAAAAAGCATGATGATTAATGTCATACTTAAAGCATCCATTCCAGACACCCGCACTGCTCGCGTAAGGGCTCCGAATACAATAACAGCTGCTATAGATGCCCGAACAACAGATGGTGAAGCCCCTGCAAAAAACATATATAACGGAATACAAACAAGCAGAAGCATCGTTGTGCTTTCACGCGTTACACCAATTCGAAGTGATACAAAATAACATATTGCGGTTAACAAAACAATGTGTGATCCTGATATCGCCAACAAATGAACAAGTCCAAACTGTTGATACTGTTCTTCTACCTCAAACGTCATATATTGACGATCACCAAACAATAAAGCATTCATAAAAGCTGCTGACTGCTCAGAAAAGGTCTCTCCTATATAAGAAACGGCTGCTTGTCGCATCGAAAATAACCAATGAACAAACGAAATATCTTCTTGCATACAATTCGAAATCGATTCCGCTTCAAAAAGAGCATGAATATACTGTTTATATAAATAATCCTTATAATCAAATGCATAAAAATTACGAGGAGATGGTGGTTCTTTCAAAGTACCAGTAAACGTACACACCATACCAGAGTTCAACTGCTTCAATTTTTCTTTTAATTCACGAGAAGGGATTTTGTAAAACAACTGGACTGTTTCATCATTGTTCAGTTGCAACTGGAAAGAAAGGCGATTTCCATTTATAATCGGCGTACTTTGAATTGTACCTATTACGTCTGTTTCCCGAAAAGAAAGCATAGAATCATTTTGCGCATCTACATAGATTGCATATACATAGGTAAGTCCAAACACGAGAATAATCAAGGAGAGCATCGGAAGAGAGGTACGTAAAAAACAAACTACACAATAACAACCAAATATAAGAAAAGGAACGATAAAAAAAGAGGAATAAGCTGTTGCAATCCCAAAGATAACTGAGATTGCAACGCAAATCCATTGCCCGCGCAACACGTACTCACCTCACGGTTTATACCATATTTTTTGCCTGCAGTAATACTTGTTGTAACTGTTCTAACGTCACTTCGTCAGTTTGTAAAGAAGACAAAAGCTGTTTTAGCTCCTGCATTTTCTGTCGTTCTTCTAATGTTGTTACGTCAAATGCAAGAGGAACATGTTTTACTCTTACATTTGCTTGCTCAAACAACTCAAGTGCATACGGATGATTTTTATAATCCTGTGCATAATACACTGCTGTAACACCACTTTGAATAATCGCCTTACAGCAATGTAAACACGGAAAATGCGTGACATAAATTTCCGCACCATCTGTTTTTGCACCAAATTTCGCACATTGCAGCAGCGCATTCATTTCTGCATGAATTGTACGCACACAATGATTATCGATCACATAGCAACCTTCATCTATACAATGCACACCGCCGGCAATCGACCCATTATAGCCACCAGCAATAATACGTTTATCACGCACAATTGTCGCGCCAACCGCAAGCCTTGTACACGTGCTACGAAGTGATAATAAATGACTTTGTGTCATAAAATATTGATCCCAAGAAACTCGTTCCATTATCTTCACCTACTTTTAAAATCTGTTTATAGTGTAGCGAAATAAGAAAAAAGTCGTCAATGTTTATTTAATGAACAATTATTTCATCTTTCATTTTTTCCAGCGATTTTTCACCAATTCCATCGACCTCTAATAAATCTTCAATTTTTTGAAAGGGGCCATGCTGCTCGCGATACTTTATAATATTTTCTGCTTTTCTAGGACCAATGCCAGATATTTTTTCAAGTTGCTCCTTTGTCGCTATATTTATTTGTATTTTCCCTTCTGACAAGGGCGATCCATTCGTAGCGGCTTCTCCTTTTTTCGGCACATAAATCATCATTTGATCTTGTACAAGCTGCGCTAAATTTACTTTTGTTACATCTGCTTCCGGTAAAAAACCTCCTGCCTTTTCAACAGCATCTTTCACCCGCGCTCCGCTTTGTAATTCATATATCCCTTCACGATGCACAGCTCCTTTCGTATCAACAATGATCGTTTTCGATTGCAATTTAGGTTCTGTTACCTTTGTTTTCTCCTTTCTTTCTTCCATCCTCGAATTCGCTTCCACTTTCACTGCCGATTGTTCTTGTCCACCTTTTGTTTGCCATACAAACAAAATACTGATGACACCAATTGCTGCAAACAAAACGAACCACTTTCTTGGCAAATTCATCATCATCATTTTGCACCTCTAATTCATAAATTCCAAATAAACTTCATATTGTTTAGGAGAAAGATGTTACGAAGGAGGGGATGAAACATTGAACATAGGAATAATAGGAACAGGAAATATGGGGAGTATACTTATTGATGCATGTATCGAAGCCCGCGCTGTCAAACCTTCGTGTCTTACCATCATTAATCGTACTTTCGCAAAAGCATATCATATAAAAGAGAAGTATCCTTCTATTCATATAGCAAAAACAATTCAAGAAGTAATCGAACGTTCTGAACTGATTTTCATTTGTGTAAAACCATTCGACATACATCCTGTTTTGACAAAACATGCTTCGATTCTTACCAATGATAAATGTCTAATCTCCATTACAAGTCCCATATCTACCGAGCAATTAGAAACAATTGTATCTTGTCACGTTGCTCGCATTATTCCAAGTATTACAAATCGCGCATTAGCTGGAGTCTCTCTATGCACATTTGGGGAAAACTGCTCACAAGAATGGCAAAGACGCATATTGAACTTGTTTCAAAAAATCTCTAAACCTATCATCATTGAGGAGAATATCACGAGAGTAGCATCTGATATCGCAAGCTGCGGCCCGGCATTTTTCAGCTATTTATTACAACGATTTATTGACGCATCTGTAGAGGAAACAAATATTACACGTGAAGAAGCTACTGTTTTAACGAGTGAAATGATTATCGGAATGGGAAAACTGCTAGAAAAACAAATTTTCACCTTACCGACTTTACAGGAGAAAGTTTGCGTAAAAGGCGGTATAACCGGAGAAGGGATTCGGATTTTAGAAGAACATATTGGAGATATGTTTAACAAGGTGTTAAAACGAACACATGAAAAGTACGAAGAGGATGTAGAGCACATAGAACAGCAATTTAATAAACTTTAATATATCTTTTACGACAAAAACAACTATATTCCTTCATAAAATATTTTATTTTTTGCTATATAATAAAAAAGCAACCATTCTCGGTTGCTTTTTTATTATACATTTTTTGTAGCGACAAAGAAAATACGCTCTGTTTGTTCTGTTACTTCTACTCTTTCGAAGTCCCCTGTCACACGACGAACAGTAAAACCAGCTTTTTCAAGCCACTTCGTCAGCTCTTCAACAGAATATGTACGTTGCATATGCAATTCATCAAACCGATGATACACATCCTCTTCTTCATCTCGTACAAAAAATGTCAAATCATGTTCCACACTGTTTGGCTCTTCACCTGGAAAACAGTTCCAAATGAGAGAAACTTCATCTTCATTCATTGTATACGTTTCATTTTGAAATACATGATGAATTTTATAAAGAGAGTGCACATCAAATAAAAATAAACCATCTGGACGCAAATGATGATACACACGCCTGAATGTCTCTTGGATACCTTCTTCTTCTAATACATAATTTAAAGAATCACAAAAAATTGTCACACAATCGAACTCGCCTGGAACATCTAACTCACGCATATCTTGTTGATAAAAAGGAATAAATTGTCCTTCTTCACCTAACTTTTGCTGAGCAATTGTTAACATTTCTTCTGATAAATCTACTCCCGTTACATCGTATCCTTTTTGCACAAGAGGCAACGTAACATTCCCTGTTCCGCAGGCTACATCGAGAATTTTCGCATCTGTTTTACCAATTTGCTCCAAGCTTTGTTCCGTAAATTCCACCCATTTTTCATATGGGACATCATTCATTAGCTCATCGTATAACAATGCAAATTGTTCGTATCTCATTGACCTAACTCTTCTGTAACATCTTCGCGCGGTACATCGCCCCAAAGACGTTCTAAATTATAATAATTACGCTCATCTTTATGGAATACGTGTACAACAACATCACCAAGATCAACTAGTACCCAACGTGCCTCTTCAAAGCCTTCCATGCGTTTTACATCAACTTGCACTTCATGCGCTTGTTCTTTAATTTCACGAGCGATTGCTTGCACTTGTTTATCTGAGTTACCATGACAAATTACAAAATAATCAGCAAGCGGGGAAATCCCTTGCATATTCAACACAACAATATCTTCTGCTCTTTTATCATCAGCTGCTCGCGCTGCCAATACTAATAATTCTCTGTCCTTCATTTCGTAAGGTCCTCCTTAATGACTGCATTATATGTTTGGAATGTTAATGGATAAATCGTTTGATTCTTTTCCATTAAAAATTGTATCGTATGCTTTAAAGCATATAATAACGCTTGATTAAGATCTTCTCGCGCTAACTTCCGTGCTTCTTCAACGCCCGGAAACTTACGACCAGGTTCAATATAATCAGCCACGTAAATCACTTTATCAAGCATCGTCATCTGTTCATGTCCACTTGTATGATACGTAATAGCTTGTAATATATCAGCGTCTGTAATACCGACTTCTCGTTCTACTAAATATGCCCCGACCGGCGCATGCCATAATTCTTTATTATAAAGCAATAAATCTTTTGGCAAATTTTCTCGCTTAATAATCTCTTCCATTTCTGAAATCGGTCTACACTTTGCATAATCGTGAAAAATCGCTGCCATTTCCGCCTTTTTTTCATCAACACCATATTGCTTTGCAAGTTCGATAGCCGTTTCCATGACACCAAGTGTATGAATATAACGCTTTTCATGCATTTGGTGTTTCACAATTTCAAGCGCTCGTTTACGATCCATATAGCTCATTCCTCTCAATGTATTCCTGTACTCCTTTAGGAAGTAAATATTTGCATGTCTTCTTCTTTGTAAAACGTTCGCGCAGAAGCGAAGAAGAAACAGCAAACTCCGGAATTTCTACCGTTACAATGTCATAAGGCGTAGAAAGTGTATAACCAGGACGAGCAACGCCGACAAACGTAACGAGCTTTAACAATTCATCGATGTTATACCATTTTGGTAAATACTCAACCATATCCCCGCCAATAATAAAATAAAATTGAACGTCTGGATGCTCCTTTGTCAATTGTAACATAGTGTCATATGTGTATGACGGACCTTCTCGTTCCAGTTCCGCTAAACAAGTAGAGAAATGCATGTCTTGTTCAATTGCTAAATGAATCATTTCTAAACGATTACGTACACTTGTAACTTCCTTATCTCGTTTATGAGGGGGGATTTGATTTGGTAGAAACCAAATCTCATCAAGTCCCAATGCATCATACACTTCATTTGCAATTAACAAATGTCCATTATGAGGCGGGTCAAATGTCCCGCCAATAATCCCGATTCTCTTCAAAGAAAACGCCCCTTTACCTCGTTCTTATAGGTGATAGTTCTCATTTATGACAAAACGAGAAACCTATACGAACTCGATTGGTTCAACTAACTTTTAGAAATCGTTACTTTGTTTTTGGTAACACAATACGTTTATTTTCTTTTGATTCCTTATATAAGACGATTGTACTTCCGATGACCTGTACAAGTTCAGCTTTTGCACCTTGTGAAACCTCTTCTGCTACTTCATGGCGATCAAATTCACAGTTTTGCAGTACACTAACCTTGATCAACTCGCGTACTTCTAACGCTTCTGCAATTTGTTTTACCATATTTTCATTTACGCCGCCTTTACCAACTTGAAAAATTGGTGTTAAGTGATGCGCCTCTGCACGTAAAAATCGTTTTTGTTTTCCTGTTAACATGTATTTAGCCTCCAAGCTTTTTCATTACTATTTGTTTCATTCGTTCTATATTCGGCAAACGTCCCGTCCAAATTTCAAATGCAAGTGCGCCTTGAAAGACAAACATATCAATGCCATTTTGTACAATCGCTCCATGCGCCTTCGCGTCTTGCAATAACTTCGTTTCAAACGGATTATAAATAATATCAGACACAATGCTTCCTTTTTTCAAATCTCGAATGCGTAGCGGTGTATCTTCTACACGAGGATGCATCCCTACTGTCGTTGTATGGATGATAATATCATACAGTGCTTGTTTATCTGTTGCTTCTTCTAAAGAAAGCGCCGAAGACACGACCTCACTTCTACAATCTGTAATAAGCCGCTCTGCTTTCTCTACTGTACGATTCGCAATGTCAATCTCTTTCACATCAGCATCTGCAAGTGAATAATAAATCGCACGGCACGCACCGCCGGCTCCGAGCAGTAAAATACGTTTGTTCGTTAACGGCTCTTTACTAATAGATTGCAATGAACGAACATATCCAATTCCATCTGTATTATAGCCAATTAATTTCCCGTCTTTATGAAGCACTGTATTGACCGCACCGATTTGTTCTGCCAAAGGATCAATTTCGTCTAGATGCTGCATAATCGAAACTTTGTGCGGTGTTGTCACATTAAACCCAACAACTCCAAGTGCTTTCAATCCCTGCACCGCTTCGCCTAATTCACTCTCTTGAACGAGAAAAGCATGATAATGGGCATCTATCCCTAAATGAGACAATGCATCATTATGCATAAGCGGTGATAAGGAATGTCCAATTGGATTCCCAATTACCCCATATAATTGTTTCATAAGTCCTCACCACTTTAAATTAAAGATTTACGTAATGAAACACTAACTCCTTTTGGTACATGTGCTGCAATTTTTGCGCCCGCTTCATTCACTGTAACCCATCCTAAACCTGAAAATACAACATCTGTTTTCGGTTCATGAATGGTAAACTCATACTTCACGAGCTCAGGCATGTTTTCAAGTTCTTCTGGTGTTGGCGGATTTAATAATCCCCCGGCATGATTTTCATACAACGCATCTGCTTTTTCAAGCTTCGTACGATGAATCGTAAGACGGTTCGATAAATGACAAATAAACGAGCGACGACCACCACTTATATAATCAAATCGTGCTAGTCCACCAAAGAATAACGTTTGCTCTTCATTCAGTTGAAAGACCATCGGTTTAATTTCTTTTGTTGGCGTAATTATTTTTAAGCTTTGCTTTCCAACGTAATGCGCCATTTGATGATGATTAATAATCCCTGGTGTATCATATAAAGATGAATTTTCATCAAGCGGAATGTCAATTAAGTCTAGCGTTGTACCTGGGAAATGCGATGTCGTAATAACATTTTCCGTTTCTTCACTAAACGTTTTAATAATACGGTTAATAAACGTTGATTTTCCGACATTTGTACATCCAACAACATACACATCTTTTCCATCACGGTATTGTTCAATCGCGTTCGCAAGCTCTTCAATACCTTGACCTTTTGCTGCACTAATTAAGAAAACATCTTCCGGCTTTAAGCCAAGTTGCTTTGCACTATAGCGCATCCAATGTGTAAGTTTTTCCTGTTTTACTGATTTCGGAATTAAATCCGCCTTGTTACCGACAAGAAGTACTTTATTATTTCCAACAAAGCGATGCAGACCCGGAAGCCAGCTTCCACTAAAGTCAAAAATATCAACAATTTTAACAACTAATGCATCAGATTGTCCAATTCCATTTAAAATGCGTAAAAAATCATCATCTGTTAATGACACATCTTGAATTTCATTGTAATGCTTTAAGCGAAAACAACGCTGACAAATGATATGTTCTTTCTCTAACGAAGAAGCGGGTGCATAACCAACTTCATTTTTATTTTCTGTTTGGATGGCAACGCCGCATCCAATACATTTAAATGTCTCAGTCAAACTTTATTCCTCCCAATTAATTAAACCTTTTTTCTTCATGTTACGCATAATTCTACGCTCAATCTTTCGATTAAAACGAGTCATAAATCCATCTGTTTTTGCAACTGGAACAACTAAAATCGTATGCAATCCAACACGATTACCTCCAAGCACATCTGTTAATACTTGATCTCCAATCACAACTACTTCTTCCGCACGTAGATTCATTTTCGTTAGTGCTCGTTTAAAAGCACGAACAAGTGGCTTACGTGCACTATGAATAAACGGAATACCAAGTGGATCAGCAAAATCTTTTACACGTTGTTCGTTATTATTCGAAACAACTGTCACTTGAATGCCGTGTTCCTTCATTTTTGCAAACCATTCTTCCAATTGCGGTGTCGCATTCGGACGATCCCATTCAATCAAGGTATTATCTAGATCAGTAATAATTCCTTTTATGCCTCGGTTTTTTAATTCTTCAGGTTGAATATGATACACGTTTTTCACATATTCATTCGGTAAAAATAAACTCAATATCTTTCACCTCTTTGAGGAGTTTTGTAAAGTTCAACTTCCAATTTGAGAGCGGTTTTCTCTCAAATTGGTTAGCTTGAACTTATCGGGCTCTTACAGAAAGTCATTCTTCTCGTAACTTTCTGTAAGAGCGTGATAAATTATCTAACAGTTACTGCCTGTTAAAGTTAGATAAAATTTTTCGACAGCATTTTTCGATTATGCATCTGTGGATAAACTTGTACACAATTTCCCACCTGTTAAATTCAGGGAATTCGAAAATTATCAACAATTTTTACACATCTTATCCACTACAGAATGTGGATAATCAACAGATTGTGACATAAGACAATTTTTGGTACATTAAATGAGACAAATTTCCTTTTTCGCAGGAGGTGAACCGCCTTGACGGCGAAACATATGGAACAGTTATCTACTGAATTACTCACCGAGTCTTATTATAAAGCAAAAGAGCTAAAATTAAATCCTGACTTCATTTTACTTATTAAACAAGAAATCATTAGACGCTCATTAGAGGACAAGCTTTTAAAATCGTCTTGAGTATATATACAGTAAAACTTCCATAGGTGGCATTTAACCGCTTATGATTAGTTGAACGAGATTCCCTAAAGACTTACTGCCTATTATGCCAGAAATAGATACTGCTTCACCTGTAAAAAGAGCCATCTTATAAGACGGCTCTTTTATAATCGAGTTGCAACTTTCTCACCAACACGAACCTCTTGTCCACTAGCTAATGATTGAACGACTTCAACCATACCTTTTTCAAATAATAGCACGACTGTGGAGCCAAATGTAAAATAGGCCATCTCTTCACCTTTTTGCATAGTTTCTCTCTCATGCAACAGTTCAATACTATTCACAAACATTGCACCTACTTTAACAAGCGCCATCCGCTCGCCTTTGCTCTCTATCTCTGTTACAGATCGATAGTTTTTAGATAACGTATCTTTTCCATATTTCATACCTGCTGCATTAACAGGATATGACTTCCTTCCAAGTACAAAGCGCTCTGTCACTGTACCAGAAAGTGGACTGTGAATACGATGGTAGTGGCTTGGACTTAAATAAATAACCATGTATGTACCACCTGCGTAACGCGTTGCCCTTTCGTCCGTACCAAGCATGTCTACAATAGAATACTGTTTTCCTTTGATTTCAAACATTTTTGCCTCATTAATGGGACCATGATCTGCAAAAACGCCATCAACCGGACTCACAATAGTAGACTCTTCTGTATCAATTGATCGTTTACCCTCTTTTAATTTACGCGTAAATAATTCATGAAGCGTTCGATACTCTTTTAAATCCTTCTCCATCTCATCTTGTTTAATTTGAAATACTTTCGCATAAGATGGAATAATAGTTGAGCTTAAACGAGACTGTGCAAATTTACGCAATATATAGGACGTAAAACGACCGTTTGTAAGTTCAATCAATAATCGATATAACGTACGTCGCAAACTGCGAAACCCCCTACTATGATATATAATGTTGGAATAAGACCCTTACATATAGTTTTTCCTATTCTTGTTTCTATATCATAAATTATTAGCACCTTTTAATATTACAGATAGAACCCATCATTTTCAACCGTGAACATAGATTTATCATAGAAGCTTCATTTTATTTAAAGAAGAAAAGTGCCTGCTTTCGAATAAAAGCAAGCACTTTTCTTCTTTAATGTTTCCCTTTCTTTTCCTTCTCCGCACGAACAAATTCATGAAACATCTTCATTAATGCCCGCTTCTCAATACGTGATACATAGCTCCGCGATATACCAAGTGCTTTCGCAATCTCCCGCTGCGTTTTTTCTTTCTCCATACCAAGACCAAATCGGTTTACAATCACTTCTTTTTCCCGTTCATCTAATATGTCGATATACTCTTTAATTTTCTCAAGCTCCATACTCAGTTGAATCGTATCAATTACATCTTCTGATTCTGACTTTAAAATATCGATTAAGGAAATCTCATTCCCTTCCTTGTCCTGTCCAATTGGGTCATGAAGAGAAACGTCTTTTTTCGTTTTCTTTAATACACGTAAATGCATTAAAATTTCATTTTCAATGCAACGAGCCGCATATGTTGCTAGTTTCGTTCCTTTTCCTTGCGAATAGCTTTCAATTGCCTTAATTAAACCTATCGTGCCAATGGAAATTAAATCTTCTGCATCTTCTCCTGTATTTTCAAATTTCTTCACAATATGTGCCACAAGACGTAAATTATGCTCGATGAGGAGATTTCTTGCATGCGCATCCCCTTGCTCCATAAGCTCTAAGTACTTCCTTTCCTCATCAGGCGACAACGGCTGTGGAAATGCATTATTTTTGACATACGATACGAAAACAAACATTTCACGAATCATATATCCAATTGCGGCGAACAGACTCAACCTCTTCACCCCCGCAAAAATAGTGGTCTTTACTATTTGTATGTGAGCGAGTGATTGTTTGTGTCTGTACAGCTTTATGGACAAGGCGAAAAACATTCCTTAATAGTTTGTTTTTTGTTTATTCATTTTCTAGATACAATCATTTCAAACTTTCCACCAAATTGCTTTTCCCGTACTCGCATCTATATAGCGAATTTCTCGTCTACCGCTATAATCTCCATTATATTTCTCATTGATTTCTGCCGTTGTTTGGCTATAAATAAGTTGATACCGAGGAGACTCTTGTTCACCTTCTTCAAACCACCTTAATTCTGCACGAAGCGATTGACAATACCGCTCTAACGCTTGCTCTTTACTCACTTTCACTTCCTTGTCATAAGTGAGCAGCTTTTGAATAAGACTTTGCGATGTACCACTATACATTCTTATTCGGCCGGTTTCTCCATCCACAACGACGCGCACCAACTCACCTTCTATCCGAATACCATTTACATATACGTAAAAATAAAAGTGTCCTGGATCTTCCTCATTCCGATCGTCTTGATTGCTCCAAACCCGAAGATATTGTTCGTAATTTGGAAATACCTTTCCTAAAAATTGTAGTGCTTTTGCAAAACATTGTTCACGAGTTAATACAGGTTTTCCTCCGTGACTTCCTTGCTCATAATATTCAAGCAATTCATTTGTTTCTTTATCTATTTTCACGATAATTGACGTTTCATACTGCAACATATGAAAATGTTGCTTCCAGTACGCATCGAAAGATTTGTCATATTCTTCTGTATCACCTTGTTTATCTGGTAACTTTGCCCAAACAATTGTCTTCTCTGTTTCCCCCTCTTCTTCACGTACTTTCTTCATGACGTTTTTATCAATATTAAATAAATGATCAATATTTACTTCCAGTTGTGGTTTCTCACTTAAAGCTGGCAATTCCCTTGTTTCAATCACATAATGACTACGATCATGCAAGTCTTCCCCAGTATGTACATGAATAAAAGCATGTGAAGGAATCGGTTCATATACAAGATAATAACCTTCTTCTATTTCGCCATCCTCCCATTCAAACAACGAATTGGAAAGATGTATAAAGATAGGCTCCATACTCTGTCTTTGCTTCAACTGTTTTGTAACAACTTCTTTCTCTACAATAGAACACGGCCACAATGGTTTTTCCTTTATGCCCTCGTTTCTAAATTTAATAACACTCCCATATACATCAACTTCAACTACACAACCTGTTCGAGGCAACGAATACCCATTTACTTCCTGCCTATATTCAATAGAAACACTCTCTTTTCTTTCATTCATATAAATAGCTGTACATTCTTTATATGTATGCGATGCATGTTGCTGCAAGAATGCATCCGCAATGCTTTTTCCTTGCTCTTTACTTACACTTAGCTGCTTTGGGGCACACTCTTTATGTATGGATAATTCCATTAACTCTCCTGTTTCTTTTTGTAAACAGACTTGAATGTATTCTTCAGGATTCTCCTGTTTCTCCCACCATAATAAATGAACATCTTCATTTACTTTTTCATCATCAACAACAAGTTTATAATCATGTGGAATTTCAAGAATATGTGCTACCTGTTGCACTCTCTTTCTATCTACTTGATTCATCATATCCCCCCTATGACAAAAAATATATCTATTTCATATTACACAAAATTATCTTTATTTTGTATAAATGGGGTTAGTAGAAATTTATAAAATTATGGCTGATTCCAAAAAAAGTCCCCATTACAAAAAATATCATAATCACTATTAGCACTATACTGGAACCCCACAAAACCATTTTGTCTTTACCATTTTGCGGACCAACTAAAGAGAATACAAAAAAGACAACAAACTGAAACAATTTGTTCATACGAAATTCACATCAATCGATTAGTATAAAGAGTGTACAGATTTTACATACAATAAATCCCACATATAAAGGAGGAACATCTAATGAAAACACGTTATCGCTTTATGATCTCATCATTCGCAGCATGTGCGTATATGATTTGGTATTTAGTTTAAGCAACCTTACTTTCCAAATAAGAAAAAGGTGTGTATAAAATGGAGTATAACCAAACAACAGTTAATTACTGGAAAGCATTTGTATTGCCTTATACATTTGCTCTTGAAGAACTGAAAACAAAATTCGAAATTATGAACCGGGAAGCGCAGTTTCTAGATGACTACAACCCGTTTGAACATATAAAAACACGATTAAAACAACCAAAAAGTATTATCAAAAAGCTAGAACGAAAAAACTTAGCACCAACTGTCGAAAACGCCCAACAACATTTATTCGATATTATTGGGATTCGAATTACATGTTGTTTCGTGGAAGATATTTATTATTTAAGAAAATTGATAGAAAAACGAACAGATATGGAAATCGTAGAAGTTAAAGATTATATTAAAGTACCAAAACCAAACGGCTATAAAAGTCTCCATATGATTATTAAGTACCCATTAGCATTAAATTCAGGAACACAAGATGTTTTTGCGGAGATTCAATTACGTACGTTAGCAATGGATTTCTGGGCAAGTTTAGAACATAAAATGTATTATAAATATGAAGGAAATATCCCTGAGTATTTAAAAAACGAATTACATGATGCTGCGATGAAAGCTGAAGAACTTGATGATAAGATGGCATCTATCCGCCAAGATATTGATGAAATTGGAGCGTGTTCAGAGCGCATTTTATTACCTGTGTAAAAGAAGTTCTCTATTTTAGAGAACTTCTTTTTATCCTTTCCCAATCACACGCACCTCTTCTACCTTCCATACATCATTTTCTTTCCCTACGGTGTAACGCACTTTCTTTTGAACAGATTCTTCTTTCTCTTTTGTTTCTACAACAGCATACTCTCCTTCAAAATTTTCTACATGAAAATCCAATAGGTCGATTTTTTTATTCTTATTTTTAAACTCTGCTTGTTTTTGGGCTTTTGTATCCTCTAACCCTAATGACTTTGTCGAAAAAAGTGCCATATGCCCCTCAAAGTTTTTCTCATTTATTGTTTGAATATATGAGTCTATTAACTTTTTAATTGTTTGTTCTTCTTTCTCCGGTATAGGCTTTGTCATCTTTTTATTTTTCTCTTTTTTATATACCGTTTCTTCCTTTTTCATTGTATCGTTTTGCACTTTTTCTTGTGAACTGCATCCGCATAATTGAAGACTTATGATTCCTACAATCCCCAATTTTTTTAGTACTCGTTTCATATATCTCCCCTCCAAACTGAAAAAGAAAAAGCAAGGCAAAGCAGCCCCGCTTTTTCTCCATATTAGCGTTTACCTTTATTTGGGTCACCGCCGCCAACAATATCAAATACACGTTTTGCTAAGTTTGTATTTTCTTGAACGCCAGCAAATAAATATTTTCCTGGTCCAAATGCATAGACACCAACATCTTCACCAGTATGACCATCCGTCGTCCATCCTGTATAAGAGCGCTTGTTAAAGATGGATTCAATTGCATTATCAATTTTTGTTACATCTTTTGACGGTGCAACATCATTTACAGACTTCATTTCTTCTGGTGTTAATTCTAAATCAATATACTTTTTCAATGTTTCTTCAACATTTGCCCCTTTAGCAATTTCAGCCGCCATAAAGTCAGGTGTACGTTTTGCTGCTTTAATTGGTTTTACATCAAAATTGTACTCGCCTTTTGTTCCAAGAGAGAAGCCGCCAGTAGAATGGTCAGCAGTTGCTACAACTAATGTATGTTTATCTTTTTTCGCAAACTCAATTGCTGCCTTAAATGCTCTTTCAAAGTCTTCCATTTCACTCATCGCTGCGACAACATCATTATCATGACCAGCCCAGTCAATTTGGCTACCCTCTACCATTAAGAAGAAACCATTTTTGTTTTTATTTAAGCGATCAATCGCTGCGTTCGTCATTTCTGCTAAAGAAGGCGCTTTATCATTGCGATCAATCATTTTATCAAAACCGCCTGGTGCAAATAAACCAAGAATTTGGTCACTCTTATCATTTAATAATTGCTGACGATCTGTTACATAGCTATAACCATCTTTTTTAAATTCTTCTGTAAGATTGCGATCTTTTCTTACAAAGTTATTTACGCCGCCGCCAAGAAGAACGTCTACTTTATGCTTACCATTAATTTTTTCATCGAAGTAATCATTTGCAATCGCATCCATATTTTTCCTACTAACATCGTGTGCACCGAAAGCCGCTGGTGTTGCATGCGTAATTTCAGAAGTTGCAACTAAACCTGTAGATTTCCCGCGTTCTTTCGCTTGCTCTAATACCGTCTTTACGTTTGTTTTGTCATTATCCACTGCTATAGCTGCATTATATGTTTTAATCCCTGATGACATTGCAGTAGCAGCAGAAGCTGAGTCTGTAATATTTTGATGCTCATCTTCTGGATATGTAACTTGTGTTCCTACAAGGTGTTTATCAAATTCCGTTTGCTCCATCTCAAATGTTTTTGGGTTATCTTTCATATAACGATGTGCTGTCATATAAGAAGGTCCCATACCATCCCCTATTAAGACAATTACATTTTTAATCTTTGTATCATTCTCTTTTTCGTCTGCTTTAATAACATCTGAACGCGTCATATTCCATGTAACAATTGAAGTAAGTGCTAACGATGAAACAACTGCAAATGGCCATGCTTTCTTCATAAATTTTTTCACTTTATAAGTCCCCCCTAAATTATTAATTCAATTCCCATTACCCAATGTAATAGAAAACTGTTAAGGTAAAATGAGAAAAATGTAAATGTTTTGTTAATTGTTGATGATTATCGTTACAATGTGCATTTCTTTGTCGTTTTATTTCTTGACCTAACATTATTTTTTTCATGTCAAACTGAATGTTTTAAATGCATATGCTAAAATGGATTAGCATATGGAAATTTAAGGGGGATAATATATGGAAGTAAAAATATTAAATAGATCTGATATATCACAGCTATTATCTCTTTGTAATGATGTAGGATGGTTACACGATATGTCATTTATGAAGGAGCAATTCGAGACATACCTTTCTGTCGGTACTTTATTTGGTCATGATAACGAAGGTCAGCTCGTCTCTTGTATTGCTGTTTTTCCATATAAAACAGGATTTACTTCTCTTGGTATGCTTATTGTCCATCCAGATTTTCAGCGCAGAGGATTAGGGCGTTCTTTGCTAGATATTTGTATGAAAAATTCTCCGCCATTACAACCTGTTACACTCATTGCAACGGATGCTGGCGCGCCTTTATATCATGCATATGGATTTCATACAGTTACTTCTATTCATCGATTTGAACGAAATAAAACAACAACAAAACTCGGTTCCTTTGCTACTCGTACAATCAAAAGTCAGGATCTTAACACACTCATTCAATTCGATTACATAGCAAGCGGCGCTCATCGTTCTAAGCTGTATTCAATACTGTTACATAGAGCACACCTTGCATTAAAAATCGAAAAAAATGATAGACTCGAAGCTTTCGCATTATGTATCCGAAAAGGAGATACCTTATCTGTTACTCCCCTTATCGCTAGCAATGAAGAGGATGCCTTGCATTTACTGCTATCCATATGTAACCAATGGAATGGAACTGTTCGTATCGATGTTCCACATACACAAAAAAGCTTTAGAGATAAACTCCTATCATTTGAGTTTGAAGAAACGCTGCTTTCTCCTTTCATGATAAAAAACGGAGAAAATCTCCCTGGTAAGCGCGATTTTATATTTACTATGATGGATGCAGCACTATGCTAGAAAGGGGAAAACATTTTGAAACGATGGAAGCTTTACATGCTCAGCTGCTTTGTTCTCACAACATTATCGGGCTGCAGTACAATCGAAAAACAAACAGAAAAAGCAACGCAAGTAAAAGAAACAATTGAAACAAAACTAGAGACAAAAGAAAAAATGATTGAAATTGATGGACAAACCATTTACTTCAAACAAATCGGGAAAAATAAACCTCCTTTACTTATGCTTCATGGCTTTGGAGGTTCATCAAATGGATTTAGTGATCTTTATCCCGATTTAGCAAAAAATCATACCGTTATCGCTGTCGATATTTTAGGCTTCGGCCATTCTTCAAAGCCGATGGATTTTCGCTACTCCTTTCCAAACCAAGCAAACTTATATTATAAATTAATGAAAAAATTAGGCTATGATACATTCGCTATATTAGGACACTCTATGGGCGGAGAAATTTCTTTAAATTTAACATACTTGTATCCTGATGCAGTAACCCACCTTATTTTAACGGATGCCATAGGTGCAGAAACTTTACAGCACGGGAAAGGATCTCCAAAACCAAAATTATCAAATGATTTAAGTACAGTCTCTACTCCGAAAGAATTTCGCGAGGAAGAGGTAAAGAATAAACGTGAAGATACAGCACATCATGATGAGCTGGGTAAAATGTGGCCACGCCGTTTACGCATTAACGCTGATGAAATTCAACTACCAACGTTACTTATTTGGGGAAGACATGATCAAAGCGTTTCCTGGCAAAAAGGCGAAACGTATCATCAGTTCTTAAAAAACAGTACATTTCATATTATCGAAGAAGGCGAACATGCACCATTTCGTCAACAGCCGAAAGAGTTTATACAGTATGTTGATGAGTTTTTCAAGAAACATCCTACTAAGTCGTAATTTTTCACAGAAAATCACTTCAAATTCCTTAAAAGGGGTATCTCATGATGAGATACCCCTTTTATACACTAAGCAGCTTGATTTTTATAATTGCGTGATTTTTTATTGAAAATTTTTGATAAAATAAATCCATCTACACCAAATTTGCCAGCATTATAACCTGCAACTAGAATCAACATAGACAAAATTACTAATTGTGGATTCACGCCTGTTGACCCACTAAACATATAGGAAAAGTTCATTAAAAGGCCAAAAAATACAGCTGTTTTTGTTAAACAACCAACAATTAATCCTATTCCAACTAAAATTTCTCCCCATGTAACTAAAAAATTAAATAGCTCTACATTTGGAATTGCTACTTCTTTTAAAAAGGATGCCCACCATGATTGCACCGCTGGCTGAGCTCCTGATGCTTTTTCAATTGCTCCTTTTAAATAACCTGTTGCGTCAAATCCACCACCTGTTAGCTTTTTCATCCCTGCCATAAGCCACGTATATCCAACATAAATGCGCACTACTGCTAGTAAAAAGGAAACGGCTTTGTTCTCTCTTAAAAACTGAATAACCATACAGTCCTCCTGATTTTTGTAATTTAATAAGTTACATGAATACAACAACATTCGTAACCACTTTTTGTTTCATTCATTATGATTGCTTTTTATCAACTTTGACAAAATACTTTTAACGTACGTTATATAACCACTTTTATTTGCAAATAAAAACTTGAACCTATAATAACACAAACGATAATGATTTTCATTATTATTCAAAAAAATATTTTCTCAATATGAAATGTACTTATTCTATGAAAAAGCATATTTTGAGATCGAAGTCTTACTACCCCTTAGAGAAGATAACGCAAATATAAAACACCATTATCTCCTCTTGTTCATGAAACATTTATTTCTTACTATAATTGAATTTCATACACCCCTGTTTCCTCTAAAAAGTCTTCCCTCGTTAACACTTGTTTCATTACATATTGCCTATATGCCGTAATCGTTCCGTCATGAGAAACAATAACCACACGTGATGCTTCTAACGTTTTACACCATTCTATGAAGCTACTAGCAGCTTTACAAAATGCAGGCCCTGCAATCGTATTAACCCCATTTCTCCATAACATTTCATTCTGTTCTTCAGCTAATAAAAATTGTGAAAATAACTGTTGAACATCCTTTTGACTTAATATCTTGTCACAAGGCAACGTTCTTGCGCCTTCTCGATACGGAAAAATACGTGGTGAAATATACGGATGAACAAACTTTCTACAAGCAACTTGCTCACTCCATAGCGCAGCTGTCTGTAATGTTCGGACTGCCGGACTTGCAATCAATATATCACTCTCACGTAAAGGAAGTTGTTCCCGCAGCGCTAATGCCTGCTCTCTCCCCTTATTAGTCAGGGATGGATGCTCCATTCGCAAGCTATCTGGTAAATTGTTTGTATGCTCTCCTTCTCCGTGCCTTACAAAAATAAGATTCATATTAAAATCCCTTTCTCGTATTGAAATGAACTCTCTTCTTCACCGTTATCCTTCTCCTCTTTACAAAAAAATCCTCTCTTTATATAAAAGAGAGGAGCAACGTATATATAAATTTAAGGGGGAAACATAGTAAGATCGTTCCATTCTTACAGGAGTTTACCATCTATACAACGAATGTAATTCGTTACATAAAAATAGAAATGAGTGATAACAATGATTCGCGAAATTACAGAAGCAGATGCAGCTCCCTTTTTGAAACTATGTCAAACGATTGATCAGGAAACAAATTTTTTGTTATTTGAGCCTAATGAGCGAAACTTTACGATTGAGAAGCAAAAATCTATAATTCAAACTCTTCTCTCTCCGTATAATTCAACACTTCTAGTAGCTGAGAAAGACGAGCAACTTGTTGGATATATAATGGCTCGCGGCGGAGCAGTAAAGCGAAAACAACATACTGCATATTTAGTCATCGGCGTGCTTCAAGAGTATTCAGGCCAAGGAATCGGCAAACAATTACTACATGAAATTGAACAGTGGGCCCGCACACAACAATTACTTCGTCTAGAATTAACAGTCATGTCTCATAACGAAATAGCCATTGCGTTATATAAAAAGATGGGATTTGTTATTGAAGGTGAAGCAGTGCATGGTGTGATTGTTGATGGACAGCCAAGAAATGAATATTATATGGCGAAGATTTTATAAAAGACTTAGGTGATGCAAAATGAACCCTTTTTTTATTGATATATGTAAAGTACAGCCAAGTCAATTGTTTCTAAGCAATGACAAAATAATGAGACTGCAACAGACCTTTTGACCATCTGCGTTTGCTTTTCATACACCATTACCTATCAAACAATTAGACGATAAAATTATTTTTACAGATGGTCATACCCGTGCATATTTATATTGGCAAGCAAATATAAAAGAGATTCCTGTCCATTGGGATGACGACCCATTACATTATGACTTATATAAATTATGTGTAGATTGGTGTCTATCAGAAAATATTTTTCATATCAGTCATTTACAGCATCGGATTTTACCTCATTCACAATATGAAGTTCAATGGATACAACGCTGCATAAATGCCGAAAAATCTATGACAAACTATACACTCTTTTAATATGCGTCTCTTCAAACAGAGAACGCATATTTTATTCTTGTACCGATACAACATGTTCCCAATCTCGTTTCTCATAATAGTTTGCTGCTTCATCTATATTGTGAATCCATTTTCTATCAGGTGACCATTGATAGTTTATCGCATCCGCTCGGAAGGGTGTGACCTTTTTCCCATCTGAAATTCGGTATAATTCAAGCTGGTTTGCGTCTTTCCCTTTTGCATAAGTAAGCCACTTCCCATCATATGACCACTTTCGATTCACAATATGTTCTCCTTTTGTTACCTGCTTTTCTTTTCCATTTATTTCTATCTATAGTTGATGATTACGAATAAAAGCAACTTGTACTGGTACACTTTCCGCATAACTACTTGAAACTGCGCTAAAGAAAACACAAACAAACATGAAAAACTGAAACATACTTTTAAGCATATAAATACCTCACTTTATAAGCTTTGCAATTCTCTGCATTCCTTTTATAAAAAATAGCATGCTAATTCCCCATGATGAGCCGGCAAGTCCAATATAAAGCGAATTATATTCCGACTCCATCCCCTCTCCAACAGGCGGTTCTTGTAAAATATATACCCAAGCTGCAATCCCAAAACTTAGAAATATAAGATGACTAAAAAACCATCCATATACACTACATTTTGTTTTCCACCATAGCAGTGCAGCAATAACAAAAGACAACATTAAAAAGATTGTTGCCCCGTGTATTAATAATGATAATATCTCTTGCTCCATTGCCACAATTATCCCCTACTTTTTTCTTATAGCATTTCGCTACTCAAACGAAGAGTATGCAAAATTTATTAAAAACAAATCTTTATCACGTTTACCTAAAAAACTACAAGTAGGTTAGTACTACAATTTTTTTCTATTTGCACCAAAAGAAATGTTAAACAATTCGGAATCTTGTGATAAAATTAAAAGCGCTTACATTATTCTGAAAGGAGCTGCGCGTATACCACATGTAACATCTTATTTTTTCACTTAAAAGGAGGATGTATATATGACCAAAAAAACAGAAATTCCATCACATTTAAAACCGTATGTATCAAAGCAGCATTACGATCAATACACACCAGTTGATCATGCTGTATGGCGCTACATTATGAGACAAAATCATAACTTTTTAAAAGACGTTGCACATCCAGCTTATGTAAATGGATTGCAATCTTCCGGGATTAACATAGATGCCATTCCAAAAGTAGAAGAAATGAATGATTGTTTAGCACCAAGCGGTTGGGGTGCTGTGACAATTGACGGATTGATTCCTGGCGTCGCATTCTTTGATTTTCAAGGACATGGGCTTCTGCCCATTGCGACAGATATTCGCAAAGTAGAAAATATTGAATATACACCCGCTCCGGATATCGTTCATGAAGCTGCTGGTCATGCTCCAATCTTACTTGATCCTACATATGCAAAGTACGTGAAATTATTTGGGAAGATTGGAGCAAAAGCTTTCTCGACAAAAGAAGAACACGAATTATTTGAAGCAGTTCGCCAATTAACGATTGTAAAAGAAAGCCGGACGTCTACACCAGAAGAAGTTATAGCAGCAGAAAAAGAAGTGGAAGAAAAACAAAAACATATTTCCGGCCTATCAGAAGCAGAACAAATTTCGCGTCTATTCTGGTGGACAGTAGAATACGGGCTAATTGGGGATCTACAAAACCCGAAAATTTACGGTGCCGGTCTCCTTTCCTCTGTTGGTGAAAGTAAGCATTGTTTAACTGATGCAGTCAAAAAAGTACCTTTCTCTATTGAAGCATGTATTCAAACAACTTATGATGTAACGAAAATGCAACCGCAACTGTTTATTTGTCAATCGTTTGAAGAGCTTATTGACTCCCTTGAAGCATTCTCAGAAACAATGGCATTCAAATTAGGCAATGCAGAAGGTTTAGATAAAGCACTGCGCTCTGAAAATACAGCAACAGTAGAGCTAAACAGCGGATTACAAATTACAGGTACGCTCGCTGAAATCGTAAAAAATAAAAACGGCGAAGCAATTTATATGAAAACAAATAGCCCGACGGCATTAGCAATTCACCATATACAATTACAAAATCATTCTACAGCTGTACATCAAGACGGTTTCGGTACACCAATTGGTTTATTACAAAATGATATCGCATTAGAGTCTTGTACGGATGAAGAATTACGCACATTAGGAATCGTTATTGGTAATAAGGCTGAGCTTATTTTTAAAAGTGGTGTACATGTAATAGGACTAGTAAGTGATATGATTAGAAATAAAGAAAAAGTCGCTGTCATTTCGTTTACAAACTGTACAGTAACGCTAAAAGACCGCTTATTATTTGATGCATCATGGGGTACATTTGACATGGCAGTTGGCTCGGCTATTACTTCTGTATTCCCCGGGGCAGCAGATCCAGCAGCATTCTTCCAGGCGGATGACGAAGAAGAAACAACACCTGCACCGCGTATTCAATCAGAACTAGAAAACATGTACGAAGCAGTTCGTAACATTCGTGGTGAAGGTTCACTACATGAACAGCACATAGAACAGCTTGTCGCGATTTATCACGTACTAGAACGATTTTATAAAAAAGAATGGTTACTGCGCCTTGAAATTTTAGAGTTGTTACAAGAACATAAAGTGGAGAAGCCAGAACGTGCAACATTGGTCCAACAACTTTCATCCTTTACAGATAATGAAGCTGTGCAGCGTTTAATCAATAATGGACTTGCTTTACTTCCCATAAAGGATGTGACAAATAATGCAACGACTAACCAATGAAGAGGTACAAGAAGAGTTAATGAAGTTGGATAAATGGACAGTAAAAGACGAAAAATGGATTGAACGAAAATACATGTTCTCCGACTACTTAAAAGGTGTAGAATTTGTTTCTGAAGCGGCCAAACTATCAGAAGAACGCAATCACCATCCATTTATCCTTATCCAGTATAAAGCAGTGATTATTACATTGTCATCATGGAATGCAAAAGGATTAACAAAACTCGATTTTGAAATGGCAAAGCAGTTTGATGAGATGTTTTTACAGAATGAAAAAGCAATAGTACGATAATTTACAGTGAACCAGACAGAAACTTTTCTGCTGGTTCCTTTCATTTTATGTTAAATTAGTCTTTCTTCAAAATCGTAGCTTTTAAGAAACGATCTACAAACCCTTCTGCTTTTACAACAAATAAATACAGACCCATTGTTAATAACGCTAAGTCTAATTCATATCCAGGATGTTTTCCATCTCCTAATAAACCAAACGGTCCGTTTACCTTTACAATTGCTCCAACTAAAATAAGTGCAAATAATAATCCTACGTATCTTACACCTAAACCGATAATTAATAACGCACCGCCAACTACTTCTACTGTTGCAACACCATAAGCAAGACCACCTGGTAAACCAATACTTGTAAACCAACCTGCAATATTATCGATTCCTGCTTGAAATTTCTTTAAACCATGAGCAAAAAATATAATTCCTAATACAACTCGAATAATTAAATTACCAATATATTGATTCATCTTTTCTCTCCTTTTTGTTTTGTAATACAAAACTTTTATTAACATTACAAAACATACACTAAAAATTTTTATCCGTCAATTTATTTTTATTGAGAAAATATAAAAAAGATTTGCTATGATACAACTATCTGTTAATAAAAAGGAGCAGGGTCATTATGAATATCGGTTCGACAATACGTGAAATTCGCCAGCGCAGAGGAATTACAATTGCGCAAATTTGTGAAGGAACAGGGCTTTCTAAAGGATTTATGAGTCAAGTGGAAAACAATAAAACCTCTCCATCTATTCTTACTCTTGAAACAATCGCTCATTTTTTAAATGTTCCTCTTCCTTATTTATTGTTAGAGCAAAAAGATCGGATGAAAATTATAAAAAAAGAAGAACGGAAATATAGTATTTACGGAAAAGATCAACAAAAAATTGAACATGTAGCCGAGCAAGGCGGACTGCGTTTATCATTAGTAGAAATTCCTGTCGGCTTTCCGAAAGAAAACACACCAAATGCTCATGAAGGTGAAGAATGTCATCTTGTCTTACGCGGAAAATTAGAAGTACAACACGGAGAAGATATTGCCATTGTAGAAGAAGGAGATTCGTTTTCTTGGAGCGCATGTGTACCACATATCGTTCGTAATATTGGTGATGAAGCTGCACTTCTTCTTATTTCAAGCCATACTGAAAATCGAAAACATGTATAATAAAATAAAACGAGCAGATCGTTACTTCACTCTCCTGCTCGTTTCATTGCATATACGAGAACATCCATATCGTGGAATAAAACTGTCTTCTCATAAACCATACCTGTTTTTCTTGCTACAAAAATAGAAGCTGGGTGATTCGGATTAATAAGAGAAATAAGTTTCTGAAGCTTAAGTACTTGAAAGCCATAATCTCGAAAAGCCGCCGCCGCTTCTTTCGCAAATCCGTTTCCCCAATACTCTGGGAGTAGCCAGTAGCCAACTTCAATCTCTTCTTTTCCCTCAACGCGTTGCCGAACAAGTCCCGCATGTCCCATTGGTTCTCCCGTTTCTCTATGCAACATTAGAAATAAACCAAGTCCACGTTCGTATCCCGGTAAGACCCAGCTTTCAAGACTTTTTTTACATTGTTCATACGTTTTTGGTGTTCCTTTCCCGATATAACGAATTACTTGATCGTTCCCCCATAAAGAAGCGTAAAAATCTAAATCATCCATTGTATATTTACGAAACTGTAAGCGGTCTGTATGAAACATGTCCTTCCTCCCTTCTTGTCGATTCTCTTTCTATAACCGAAATAGGTAATTGTATCCTTTGCACACCTTCACCTTGTGATTGTTTATGTAATAAAATAATAGAATGCTTTGCCATACTTGCAATCGAGGTGGAAACTGTCGTTATACTAGGACTCATCATCACTGACAGCTCCTGATTATCAAATCCAATCACACCAAAATCTTTTGGAATACAAATCCCCATTCGCTGTGCTTCCATAATCATTCCAGCAGCTATTTCGTCACTACCTGTAAACATTGCATCAGGGGCATTTTTCATGGATTGCATCATCTGTATCATCCGTTTTCCATCCTTTAATCCATAACAATTGCGAAATATCCATTCCTGTTGCAATGATAAATGATGCTCACATAAAGCTTTTTTATATCCTTTATATCTTTTTCGCTGCGCCTTACTTTTTAATGTGTCGTAACAAAATGCAATGCGTGTATACCCTTTTTCTAAAAGATGCTTTGTTCCTAAATACCCTGCCCGTTCTTCGTCAAATTGAACTGTTGATATCAATTCTGTTTCTACATGTTCATTGCATATAACAATCATACCTGAGGTACTTACACATTCAACCTCCTCTATTGACAAAGAAAGTGTCGTAAAAATAAGCCCATCTAGCTTCTTCGTTCTTACGTAATGGATAAATTCCCTTTCTCTCTCTGGAGCATAATTGGATTGTAATATCACAACATCATAACAATCTTCTTTTAAAATATTACTGATTTCTTGAATTAATTTACCGAAAAATGGATGATGTAAATTTGGTACTACTACACCGATTAAATTCGTTTGAAGACGACGTAAATCTTTTGCTACCGCTACAGGGACATAATTTTTTTCATCAATAATCGCTTGCACTCTTTCTCTTAATTCTGATCGAACATACGGATGATGATTGATTACACGAGAAACGGTCGCTTTCGAAACTCCAGCTAATTTGGCGATATCTTCAATTGTAGAAATTTTGACTCTCCCCCTTGACCTGTAACGCATTTCAGAATGTACAGTATATAGTAAGTTATATATCTATTATAAATGGAGTGAACTTAAATATGGGGAAAATTCAAATTTCAGGAGAAATTATTAGTGCAAAAGCTGTTGCTTTCGATAAGGATGGTACATTATTTCAAGCTATCCCGTTTTGGTATGAAATTGATAGACTGCGAAAATATAAATTTTCACAAATTGTCGGAGAGGAATACGAGTCACTTTGGGAAAAAGCAGTTGGTTTCGTACATCCTGATCAGGTTGATTTTAAAGGATTATTAGCAGTTGCACCTGAAGAAGATGAAATCATTGTTACTGCGAGCTTGTTATACCAAATTACAAAATATCCATGGCATCACTGTAAAGAACTTGCCGCTGCGATTTTTAAAGAAAGCGATGAAGAGTTATGTATCGAAAATGCTTTTCATCCGATTCAAGGAGCAGCTAATTGTATAAGTTCCTTGCAAAGCGAAGGAATTTATACAGGTATTTTAACATCAGACAATAAATTACGAACAAAAAAGTGTATCGAACTTCTTCGCGTGCCACCTCTGCATTTTCTGCTTACTCCAGAAGATGTAACATGCGGAAAGCCAAACCCAGAGATGATTATAAAAACATGTACACAACTTGGAATTCAAACAAAGGAGCTCATTATGATAGGAGATACTGTTGTTGATGTGAAAATGGCTAAAGACGCAGGTAGTATTGCTGTAGGGATTGCAAATCACGAACATGCAATAGAAGAGTTAACACCGTATGCTGATTTTATTATTACAGCTTACACTGACATTCAAGTTTTAGCTAAAAAAACGCAGTAGGAACAACTGTCTACTCTACTGTATTCGTATCATAACTATATATATATCCAAATTAAAAAACCGACATAAAACCATTTTTTTAGGTGGGCGAGAGCATCTGGTCATGCGTAGAAGCGATCAGGGCCTTTTTCTGCCACATGCGCAGTGAAAACAAGAGATAGCAGCAATCTATATGTCGAAACATTAAAGTGGATTTATATAAATAAAAAAACGTTACTCAAAGATACACATTCTTTAAGTAACGTTTCTATTTATAGCGACTGTTCATGTTCGTTCTCCTCTAGTTTGTCACGCAGCTCTCTTGCACGGTAGAAAAAATAAAATGAGCCGCCTAAAAAAGCAGCAATCACACCCATCATGGCAAATATTTGCACCGTTTCTTTTTGTCCATTTGGGAGTAATAAACCGAGCATTAAAAATGCACCTAGTGCTAACATGACTTGACCGAAACGAATATAATCAGCAATTTTTTGCTGTAATTCTTTCATTCTTTAATCACTCCTCCTTTTCACTGTATCATATTTTCATCGTTTCGTAGGCAAGTAAATACAGCCAATGAGGGAGAAGTTTTCCATACTATTTAAACACAAATTGAAAAAGTAGGATAAAAATCCTTTTCTTTTTAAGGGGGAGCGAGAGTATTTGGCCATGCATAGAAGCGGTCAGAGCCTTTTCATGCCACGTGCCATATGAAAACAAAGAGAGAAAGCAAGTAGCGGTCACTAAGTGACTTACATGTTGAAAGATCAAAAAGAAAGAGCCGTAATCAGTACGGCTCTTTCTTTTTTATACACCTTTATATGCTTGCTTATATACTTCTTTTAATTCTGAAATAAGCGGTAATTTCGGATTTGCTGTTGTACATTGATCTTCAAATGCTCGTTCAGAAAGTACATCAACAACCGCTTCAAATGCTTCTTTTTCAACACCTTGGCCAGCAATGCTCATATTAATATTTAATTCTTTTCCAAGAGCGATAATAGCTTGTACTAATGATTCTACTCCTTCTTCCACTGTACGTGCTGGAAGTCCAAGCACTCTTGCAATATGTGCATAGCGCTCATCTGCAACAAAGTGCTCATATTTTGGGAATAGTGCATGTTTTCTTGGTTTAATTGCATTATAGCGAATGACATGCGGCATTAAAATGGCATTGGCACGTCCGTGCGGAATATGGAATTCCGGTCCCAATTTATGTGCTAAGCTATGGTTAATACCAAGAAATGCATTTGCAAATGCCATACCAGCCATTGCTGATGCATTATGCATTTTTTCACGAGCTTCTTCATCATTGCCATCTTTATATGCGCGTGGTAAATATTTAAACACAAGTTCCATTGCTTTTAAAGCTAATCCATCTGTGTAATCATTTGCCATAATTGATACGTACGCTTCAATCGCATGTGTTAAAACATCCATTCCTGTATCAGCAGTGATATGCGGCGGTACTGTCATAACAAACTGCGGATCCACAATGGCAACATCTGGTGTTAATTCATAATCAGCGAGCGGATATTTGATATTGTTCTTTTTATCTGTAATAACCGCAAATGGTGTCACTTCTGAACCTGTTCCAGATGTTGTCGGAATCGCAACAAACTGCGCCTTGTCTCCTAGTTTTGGATATTTACATGTACGTTTTCTAATATCTAAAAACTTTTGTTTTATACCAAAGAATTCTGTTTCTGGGTGCTCATAAAATAGCCACATTCCTTTTGCTGCATCCATCGCTGATCCGCCACCAAGAGCAATAATAACGTCTGGTTTGAAGCTTCTCATCATTTCTGCACCTTTAAATACAGTTTCATCTGACGGATCTGGTTCTACTTCAGAGAATATTTCTACTTTTACATCATTTCTATGTTGAGCTAAATAATGCGTCACTACATCAATATACCCAAGCTGCACCATTCCAGGATCTGTTACAATGAATGCGCGTGAAATGTTCGGCATACTTGCTAAATATTGCGTAGCGTGTTTTTCAAAATAAATTTTTGGCGGCAACTTGAACCACTGCATATTCTTTTTTCTATTTGCAAGTCTCTTTACGTTCATTAAATGTGTTGCCGTTACGTTTTGAGAAACAGAGTTCTTTCCGTATGATCCGCATCCAAGTGTAAGCGATGGAATGAAAGCATTATATATATCACCAATTCCGCCTTGTGCTGACGGAGCATTTATAATAAGACGACATGCTTTCATACGTAGTCCAAACTGTTTTTGTACTTCTTTATTTGTAGAATGAATTACAGCAGAATGCCCTAATCCGCCAAGCTCTAACATATTTTCACAATGCTGTAATCCATCTTCTAATGAACTCGCTTTTATACAAGCTAATACTGGACTTAATTTTTCACGAGATAACGGATAAGCTGCACCGACTCCTTTAATTTCAGCTACAAGCATCTTTGTGTCTTCAGGCACTGTAATCCCTGCTAATGCTGCAATGTAATGTGCGGATTTCCCAACAATATCACTATTTACTGCACATGTATTCTCATTAATAACAAGCTTTTCTAATTTTTTTCGTTCCTCTTCTGTCACAAAGTAACAATTATTTGCGATCATTTCTTGTTTCACATCATTATAGATTTCTTTGTCCACAATAATCGCTTGTTCAGAAGCACAAATCATACCGTTATCAAACGTTTTCGATAAAATCACATCATTTACAGCACGTTTCACGTTCGCTGATTTTTCCATATAGCATGGAACGTTACCTGGGCCTACCCCTAGGGCCGGTTTACCAGTAGAATATGCTGATTTCACCATTCCTGCTCCTCCAGTTGCTAAAACAAGCGCTACACCTTCATGATTCATTAATTGTTTTGTTGCCTCAACAGAAGGCTTTTCAATCCATTGAATACAGTTCTCTGGTGCACCAGCTTTCACTGCAGCATCGCGCACTGTTTTTGCAGCTGCGATAGAACATTGCTGTGCTGAAGGGTGGAATGCAAAAATAATTGGGTTTCTCGTTTTCATCGCAATGATTGCTTTAAACATTGTTGTTGATGTTGGATTTGTTACTGGCGTTACCCCAGCAACTACACCAACCGGCTCTGCAATTTCTATTACTTCCTCATGTGGATCCTCACGAATAACTCCCACTGTTTTATCATTTTTTATACTATTCCAAATATATTCAGTTGCAAAAATATTTTTAATACATTTATCCTCATACACACCGCGGCCCGTTTCTTCAACAGCCATTTTTGCAAGCGGCATATGTTGATCCACACCCGCAAGTGCCATTTCATGTACAATTTTATCAATTTGTTCCTGTGTAAAACCTTCTAATGCTTGTAAAGCTTTTTGACCTTTCTTTACTAACGTCTCAATCATGCCTGTAACTTCTTGCGCTTCATTTACAATTTTCTCTTTGACTACCATGTAATTTCCTCCTATTCTGCTGTTGGACTCATAAAGTCCCTAGGGGTCTAAATATGTCCCTATTAGCTTAAAAAAATAGAACTACCTTTTCTACATGAATTTTATTATTTGTGAAATGTTTCACATAATTATGTGTGAAGCATCTCGCTTTATGTTTTTACTATACACTAGATATTTATATATGTGTGTGTCTAATTTGTGAAAAGTTTCACAAATTTAAGATAGAATAAACGACCGCTACTAGCTTGCTTCTTTTGTTTTAAACCATGGCATGTGGTAGGAAAAGGCCCTGACCGCTCCTATCCACGGCCAGATGCTCTCGTCCTCCCCTAAAAAAGAAAGAGGTTTTTATGTCGTTTTTTAATTTATATACATATAGTGCTTATTCCCTTATGCTAACGCTCGTGCTAAATCTTCAACTAAATCTTCTCCATCTTCAATGCCAACTGAAATACGAATTAATGTATCTGTAATTCCTAGTTCCGCACGGCGCTCTGCTGGAATAGAAGCATGTGTCATTTGCGAAGGAATAGAAATTAAGCTTTCTACTGCTCCTAAACTTTCAGCAAGTGTAAAATATTGTACCTTTTCAAGAATAGTGTTTAATGTTTCTTGACTATCTACATCAAATGAAATAATTGCACCGAAGCCATTTGCTTGTTTTGCTGCCAAGTTATGGTTATGATGAGTGCTAAGTCCTGGATAATACACTTTATTTACTTTCGGATGATTTTGTAAAAACTCAGCAATTGCACGAGCATTTGCTTCATGCTCTTCCATGCGCACTCCTAATGTTTTTAAACCACGTAGTAATAAAAAGCTATCTTGCGGTCCTAAAATACCACCTGTTGAGTTTTGTACAAAGTGAAGATCTTCTGCTAACTCTTCGTTATTTACAGCTACTACACCCGCAACAACATCACTATGACCGCCTAAATATTTTGTTGCACTATGAAGGACAATATCTGCACCAAGAGAGATTGGCGTTTGCCAATACGGTGTCATAAATGTATTGTCGACAATTGTTAATAAGCCTCGTTCTTTAGCAAGTGCTGCAATTTGTTTAATATCCGTAATTTTTAATAGCGGGTTCGTCGGTGTCTCAACATAAATCGCTTTTGTATTTGGAAGAATCGCTGCTTTTACTTCTTCTAAGTTTGTTGTATCAGCAAATGTATGTTCAATCCCAAAGCGATTCAATACTTTTGCCATTACGCGGTACGTTCCGCCGTACACATCATCTGTTAAAACAACGTGATCTCCTTTAGAGAAAAGCATCATTACTGCTGTAATTGCTGCCATACCTGATCCAAAAGCAAAACCCGCATGGCCATTTTCAAGAACAGCAATTGTTTCTTCAAGAGCTGAACGAGTTGGATTTCCTGTACGTGAATATTCATACCCTTTATGATTTCCTACACCTTCTTGTTTGTACGTACTCGTTTGATAAATCGGTACTGTTACAGATCCAGTTGAAGGTTCTCCGATATGAATACCATGAATTAACTTTGTTTTTGTTCTCATTTTATTCCCATCCTTTGTATATATGCTTACTCAAATAGCGTTCGCTGCTATCTGGAAAAATGGTTACAATATTTGTTCCTGGCTTTGCTTTCTCAGCTTCTAATAAGCTTGCATGAAGTACTGCCCCCGAAGAACTGCCAACGAGGAGCCCTTCTTTTTGCGCCAGGTGTTTAACGCTTGAAAACGCATCACGATCCGAAATCGTATGAATGGCATCAAAATATGTTGGATTAAGAAATGGTGGTATAAACTCAAGCCCAATTCCTTCTGTCTCATGAGAACCGGCTTCGCCCCCATTTAAAATAGAGCCTTCTGGTTCAACAATTACTGTTTTAATTTGTTGATTTTGCTCTTTCAAATATGATGCCGTTCCCATAAATGTTCCACCGGTACCAGCACCAGCGACAAATATATCAATATGTCCATCTAGTGCCTCCCACAGTTCAGGCCCTAACGTTTTATAATATGCACGTGGATTTGCTTCATTTGCAAATTGACATGGAGAATACGAATTTGGAATTTCTTTCAGAAGTTCTGCTGCTTTTTCAATAGCACCTGTCATCCCTTGTGACGTTGGTGTATGAACAATTGTTGCACCAAGAGCTTTCATAAGTTCTTGTTTTTCAATACTAAATTTTTCCGGAACGCAAACGATAACATGTAAATCATGCTCAAGTGCTGCCAGTGCCAGTCCGATTCCTGTATTGCCAGCTGTCGGTTCAATAATGGTTCCCCCTGGCTTTACAAGCCCTTTCGTAAGAGCATCCTCAATTAATTCTCGACCTAACCGATCTTTCACACTTCCGCCTGGATTGAAAAATTCAAGCTTTGCAAAAATTCGAACACCTTCTGGAAGTAAAAAGCGCGTAATCTCAACGAGCGGTGTATGTCCGATTAGGTCATGAACACTGTGATACACTTTCATCGTATTTCCTCCTTACCTAACCCCTCAAAAGAAAAGGCAACTGTATGTAGTTTCTATATATGAAACAGTTGCCTTTTTGCTACATTATTGTAACTCTTCTAATACTTTTACAATAAAGTTTGTAGAATGAAGAGCTGCTTGATCTAAAAACTGTTCAAACGAAACATCTGATTCTTTACCAGCAATATCAGAAAGTGCACGAATGATAACAAATGGCACTTTATATTGATAACATACTTGTGCAACTGCCGCAGCTTCCATTTCTACTGCATACAGATCAGTAAACTTCTCACGAATAAATGAAACGCGGTTTGGATCGCTCATGAAAGAATCTCCTGTTGCAATCATACCTTTAACAACTTGAATTCCGTCTGCTGTTTGCATACATTTTTCAGCTAATGCAACAAGTTCTTCATCTGCTGGAAATCCTGCTGGCATTCCTGGTACTTGACCGTATTCATAGTTAAATGCTGTTACATCTACGTCATGATGACGAACTTCTGTTGAAATGACAACATCGCCTACGTTTAAAGAATGATGGAATCCACCAGCTGAACCTGTATTAATAATTTTTTCCGGCTGATAACGTTCTAATAAAATCGTCGTGGACATCGCTGCATTCACTTTACCGATACCAGATTTTAACAAGACCACTTCATGCCCTGCTAATGTACCTTTCGTAAATTCACAACCCGCAACTGTTTCTGTTTCTGCTTGTTCTAACTTGTCACGTAAAATACGTACTTCTTCTTCCATTGCTCCAATTACAGCTATTCTCAATCGAATCCCTCTTTCTATTGCTTCGTTGCCTCCATTACCCAAACATAATGATTCATACGAGTAAATGTGACATGAAAGCCATTGTTTTCAAAAATAGATTGCATGACTGGAATACGCGTATAATATTCCGTTTGTAAATCATTTGCTAACTCATAAAACCCTCGCTCTTGTGCATATTCAATAGTTTTATCATATGCTTCCTGATCTACAAATATCGTGTCAGCAAACACTATTTTACCACCTTTGTTTAGCAATTGACTATACTTCGCAATTGCTACATTTTTTTCTTCATCAAGCAAGTGGTGAAACGCATATGTGCTGACGATTGTATCCACATGCGAAGGAGTGACAAAGTTCAAGAAATCACCTTCTGTAATCGATACTTCTTTTGGAAGCTTTTGCTTCGCAATTGTACGCATTTCTTTTGATGGCTCTATACCGTAGACAGCGCGACCAGCAGCTAATAATCTATTTGTTAAATTGCCAGTACCAACACCAAATTCTAAAACATTGCCAAAAGATTTTTTTACTACATCCTCTAAAATCTCCTCATAATGAGCGAAAACTTCTTTATATTGTATATCTTCACCCTGTACGAAAGAATCGTACGTATGAGCCCATTGATCAAATAGTTCATTAAATTCTGTTCCCATAGAAAATTCCCCTTTTTCTTATCGGATTTATCAGTATAATATGCCTTATTCGTTAAAAAGTCAACAAAAATGCACATGGTATTTCTTAATTTTCTTTGATAAACTAAACTATGAACACGCAGAAAGAGGTGCTCTTCATGTCGTTTACATTCGAAATGATAGAAGATAAAGTTGAGTTTTTCGAGGCAGCTAACTTAGCATTGCTAGAAAAGAAAATCAATGAACAAATTGATAATAATAAGGCACTTATGCTAGAAGTGCATCACGTTTTGCATCAAATGATAATGGATCCTGAAAGCAAACGGCCATATTATAGCGCTGTTGTCCACTTTAAATTAAAAAAATTGCGCTAAAAAAGGAGAGAGGCTCTATCACCTCTCTCCTTTTTTAATTCAGGGTTTGAACAAGCGTTGGTTTCCAGCCCTCATCCTCTACCCAATCAATATTTACATAATATTTGTTTCCAGTTTGTTTATCTGTTACTCTACCGTATGCTTTCTGTTTTCCGCTATTTCCAATTCGGTTAATCACCAACTGATCTTCTGGGATATCAATTGCATACGCAATCGCTTTTTTCATCTCATTCCAATCTACGCTTCCTTGCTGGAACGTCATTGCTGGTGATTGCCCTTGCTGAGTACCAACTGGTTTCCAAGCTGATTTTGTATATGCTTCTTTTGCTTGTGCAATTGTTTTCTCTGCGGATACTTTTTCATTCTCTTTTGCTTTCGCTTCTTCTTCCTCTTTCTTCTTTGCTGCTTCTTCTTTTTTCTTTTGTTCCGCTGCTTTTGCTTCTTCTTTCTTCTTAGCAGATTCTTCTTTTTCTTTCTTTTTTGCGGCTTCTTTTTCTTTTTCAGTTTGCTGCGTTACTTTTTTATCACTAGAAGCAACCTGCTCTGTATTATCAGAAGTAAAGAATAGTTGATATGCTACAATTACTACTGCTAATAGTACGATAGCAATTGCAATATTCAATACACCATTTTGACGACGTTTTTCTTGTTTTTGCTGAAATCTAGATCCACCTGCCATCATTCAAACCTCCATGACGATTTTCATACTTGTTATTGTAACATCAAATGCCAAAAGGGTGAAGAACTATCACTATATTTCTTACTACTTTCTCTGCTGTTCCCACTTATAAATAGCGTCTACATAATCAGCAAAAATGTGTGTGACAGCATTTTCTTGGCGATTCGTCTCCAAATCAACAACAACTAACGCATAGCGAGGGTTTTCATACGGAAAATAACCAGCAAACCAACGATTCTCACGATTTTCTTTCCCTGTTTGTGCGGTTCCTGATTTTCCCGCTACTGTAAATGGCAATGATTGATATGCAGAGCCGGTACCGTTCGGTGCCGTTACAACGCTTCTTAACAGCTGCTGTACTCTCTTTATCGTGCTTCTTGAGAGTGTTTTCCCTCCCAACATATGATCTTCAAAATGAAATAAATTCGTTCCATTTTTATATGTAATATCTCGAACAGCTTTTACTTCTTTCTTTTCGCCTCCCCTCGCAATTGTTGCCATCATATTGGCAATCGCTAAAGGAGAGATCTTCACATCCTTTTGTCCAATTGCTGTTTGAGCAATTGCCTTATGACTCCTCTTAGTTTCTTCTTCATTCCAAACAATTGCTTTCTTTTCTTCTAGCAATTGTTTAAATCGAGGCGTATGAAACAATTGACCTTCCCATCCTACTGTCTCACTCGCTCCTAGCGCCCCTAAATACGTTTCCATGATATGTTTATCTTTTCGCATCAATTCGTCACCAAGTAACGCAAATGTTCTATTACAACTCCTAGAAAAACTATCTGTAAAGCTTAATTTCCCCATCATAACCTGCGGAGCATGTTCGCCATATAAATCTGTATCGCAGTTAAACATACGATGAGATTGAATCATTCCGTTATCAATTACTGCCGTTGCAATAACTGTTTTAAAGACAGAACCAGGAAAATGCGGTGTTAGCATCTGATTTTCCAGTCTCTGTTTATATGTATGTTGATTGTTCATCTGCAATGATGGTTTACTCACCATTGCTACAATTTCACTCGCCTGTACATCCAATAATACTAATCCACCCTTTTGCAATCCATGCTTTTTCATAAGCTCTTCTGCTTTTAGCTGCAACCATTTGTCTATTGTTGTTTGAACCGTAACTGGATAAAAGGGGTTTCCAGGCGCTATATATTTCGCACGTTCTCCAAAAATCGGCTCCCCTTGCCTATCTATTTGATACAACACTTTCGTTTCACCGTCAGTTATTAAAAATTCATCAAATGACTGTTGTAATCCAGAAATACCGATGGGAGTTTTGCTAGATAACTTTTTTAATTTCTCATAACGCGTTTTAAATTCTTTCTCATTTTCTCCGACTACACCGATTAAGTGCTCTGCTTCTCGGCTTCGTTGCATTCTTACTTCGGTTGCTACCATACCTAACATACCGGTACGGTTCACCTTTTCCATTTGTTCTTTTGTTAATGGAAATGAACGATTATCTTTTTGAAATACAAATGGTTTACTTCTACTTTTCATCTGCACTTGAATATCTTTGCGAGACACACCAATTATATGAGCTATTTTCTCTAACATATCATTGTTTATTTGTACAAATGGAAAAACAACTAAAACTGGATATCTTTCTTCTCCAAGATCTTCTCCATTTCGATCAATAAAACGTCCCCTACCGTCGTCCACTGTGACTGCTTGTGTACGCTGAGTGACACTCTTTTCTATTAAATTAATATGTCTATCTGTAAATGACTCAGTAGCTATAAGCTGTATTTGCACCAATCTGCCAATTAGTAATAATATAATGGACATAAAACATAATAAGATGAAGATTATTCTCCGCTTGATTTTCATAAAAAAAACACCTCGTCTTTTCAGTTTAGACGAGGTGTCATTCCTTTTATACAAAGCAAGCTATTATTAGCGTTTATATTTTTCTTGTATAGTTTTTATTGATCTTTTGGCATCTTTAAAAATTTTTTAAGAATCGTTTTATAGTCCTCTTCATCTATTCCTGAATTTTTTGCAGTCTCAATTGAAGCAGTTGTTACTTGAGTTGCCGCTTTTAAATATTCCGAATGTAAAGCATTCATTTCATTTCTTTTTTCACTTGCATTTTCAACTGTTACAGAATCAATACATACAATCATCTTGTCTACTATCTTTAAATAATCATTTTCTGCGTCAATTAGCTTTTGGATTTCACCTTTATTACTTATTTTAGATTGTTTTAAGAAAGTAAACGCTTGATTCACTTCATCTTTGAACAGCTTATCATTATTCTTTGCCTGTTCTTGTAACATCTCCTTCATATCATCTATTGTCTTTTGATCCATTGTACCCTTTAACAAATACTCTGGATTACCAATCGCATAATCATACTTGATCGTTACATCTTGAAACATTCTCATTACAATAGCTAACTGATATGCTGGATCGAAATCTTCAAATTTCTCTCTCTTTTGTTCTTTTCCTAATTCTTGTTTTCCCTTTTCGCTAGTCGAATTTTTTGAAGATGCAGACGCCTCTTCCTTTTTTTCTTCTTGTTTCGGTTTTGATTCATTTGATGCACTTGTTTTATCACTTGATCCACATGCAGCTAATCCTGTCATCATAATACCGCAAGTAAGTGCGACAAATAATTTCTTGTTCATAAATTTTCCCTCTTTCCTATCCCCTTTAAAATTCTTTTGCACTTCAAAACGTAAAGAAATTCTTCAACTATAATATCAAAATTAAAACCCCTGTATTGTCATATTCTGTCGAATAAAATGAAAATTCCTTCAAGGATAGTTCCACCTTCTTCTTTATTGATCACACTACACTATATGGACAATTTAATATAAAATTGGGCATTGTGAATCTTGGGACGAGAGTCTTATTGTCCGTTAATGTGAGATAAATAAAAAAGGTTCACTCTTAGGAGTGAACCTTTTTTATTATTTTACAGAGACGATCTCTACTTGCATTTCTCCACCTGGTGTTTGAATCGCTACTTTTTCACCAATTTGCTTACCTAATAAGCTTTTCGCGATTGGAGAATCGTTAGAAATTCTACCTTCAAATGGATCTGCTTCCGCGCTACCAACGATTGTATATGCTTCTTCTTCTCCATCTGGTAATTCCTTGAATGTTACAGTCTTACCTAGTGTTACAACTGTAGAATCTTCGCCGTTATCTTCAATAATAACTGCATTGCGAATCATGTTTTCAAGTTGTGTAATACGACCTTCCACAAAAGCTTGCTCATCTTTTGCTGCATCGTACTCAGAGTTCTCAGAAAGATCACCAAAGCTGCGCGCAATTTTAATACGTTCTACAACTTCTTTACGTCTTACTGTTTTTAATTGTTCAAGCTCATGTTCTAATTTTTGTTTTCCCTCAAGTGTCATAGGGTATGTTTTTTCTGTTGCCATGTTTTCCACTCCTTTTATATACCGATCCCCCGAAAAAAGAGGAGTTCCATATGAAAACTCCCCCGCCTTATAAAATAGCGAAGGTTTCTAGTACACACAGCACTAGCGGAGTTGTCACATACAACCCCGTATTTCCTTAATTCTTCCTTATATCCAAAAGATATGTATGGAAAGGTAATATAAATATGCCCTCACCTAAATGCGGGTGAGGTTGCATGTTTCATTGTATTCGATAGAAAGGGAGAAAATCCCTTCCTATCGGATATCTTTTACTATGCTATTACAAATTCACTTTTTCTTCAAGAATTGTTGCAATTTTTGTGGCCATAATATCGATTGCAACGTGATTTTGTCCACCTTCTGGGATAATAATATCCGCGAATTTCTTAGAAGGCTCAATAAATTGATTGTGCATTGGACGCACAACATTTACATATTGTTCAATAACAGAGTCCATCGTACGGCCGCGTTCTTTAATATCGCGTTGCATACGACGTAAGATGCGAAGGTCAGCATCTGTATCAACAAACACTTTAATGTCCATTAAATCGCAAAGACGCGGATCTTCTAAAATAAGAATTCCCTCTAAAATAATTACATCTTTCGGTGCAACTGGAATAATTTCTTCCGAACGTGTATGCAATGTATAATCATATACTGGCTTCTCAATTGACTTATACTCCAGCAACTGCTGCAAGTGCTCAATTAACAAGTCATTATCAAATGCTAATGGATGATCATAATTTGTTTTTAAACGCTCTTCCATTGGCAAATGGCTTTGATCTTTGTAATAATAATCTTGCTCCAAAATTAAAATCGAATGACCTTGAAAATGATCAAAGATTGCTTTTGTTACACTCGTTTTACCTGATCCTGAACCACCAGCAATTCCAATTACAACAGGCTTGTTCGTCCCCATTCAACTATCACTCTTTCTTATTGAAGTATGCTTTTTCGCATCATGTTGTTCACATACACTGGTCGATCCACTTTGAATTTCACGATTTGCAACGGATGTCTCGCTGCGTCTAATTCGTTTCCATCCTCATCCCAAATTTTTTCCACCGTTTGTGTAAAGTTTTCAATTTCTGGTCCAAAAAACTCAACTTCCTGACCTGGCTTGAAGTAGTTACGCTGCTCAACTGTCACAATGCCTGTTTCTTCATTATAATCTAACACTAAACCAGCAAAATCATACGTTGTTTTCTTACTATGATTTCCATACATTTGTTCTAAGTGCCCTGGAACTCCTTCAAAGAATGCAGGAGCTGTATCACGATTTGCGCATTTATCAAGCTCTTCTAACCATTCTTGTTTAAACTCGAAGTTGTCTGGATCCCCGCAATACGTATCAATTACTTTGCGGTATACAGTTGCCACAGTTGCAATATAGTGAATAGATTTCATGCGGCCTTCAACTTTCAAGCTGTCAATTCCGATTTCAATCATCTTCGGAATTGATAAAATAAGATTTAAGTCTTTTGGACTCATTGCAAACGGAGCATCCTCTTCCTGGAATAGAGGAAGTTCTTGTGCTTCTTTATGTTGCGATACTGTTTGAATTAAATCATAATCCCAGCGACAAGACTGACAGCAACCACCGCGGTTTGAGTCACGCGCTGTCATATGATTACTTAATGTACATCTTCCAGAGTAAGCAATGCACATCGCACCATGAATAAATGCTTCAATTTCAATATCCACTTTTTCTTTAATTTCTTTCATTTCCTCATAGCTTACTTCACGAGCAAGTACAAGGCGGTGCAATCCTTCTTCTTTCCAATACTGGGACGCTTTCCAGTTTGATAATGATTGCTGTGTACTTAAATGAATTTCCACAGAAGGAGCTACGCGCTTACATGTTTCGATGATAAGAGGGTCTGCAACGATTATACCTGTTACACCTGCTTTTTCAATCCCTCTTAAATATTCTTCTAACCCATCCATGTTTTCATTATGAGCAAAGATATTTGTTGTAACATATATTTTTGCACCGTACTTCTTTGCAAATTCAACGCCTTCAGCCATATCTTCTAACGTGAAGTTCCCTGCATTCGAACGAAGACCAAATTCTTGTCCTCCTAAAAATACAGCATCTGCGCCGTAATGAATAGCTATTTTTAATTTTTCTAGGTTTCCTGCGGGCATTAATAACTCAGGTTTTTTTACAATAACACGCTTTCCGTTAATGACGCGTGAAATTTCTTGAAAACTCATGTGCGTTACCTCCTATTTTAATAAACCGTTTCTTTAAAGAAGAACCCTGTATCTAACGGACGATTTACTGGTTGTAATTCCTCAATCTCTTTATATAAGTCGTCTTTCACATCGTAATATGCGTCGCGATTTTCTACACATAAATCAATCGCCTTACGATATTTCTTTGTCACTTCAATGATATACTCAGAGCTTTTTAATACACCCTCAATTTTTAAACTATCAATTTCTGCATCAATTAACTCTTCTAGCTCGTCGATGAAGCAAATGTCATTTGGACTCATAATGTGCGTACCGTTTTCATCTTCATAAATTGGGTACTTATTGTTACGCTCTGCATCATGCAAGAACATGTTTTCTTCGTATTTCTTCTTCTCGATTTCCATTTCACGACCTTGATATTCGAAGTAGTTTCCTACTAAAGAACGCTTCGACTGGAACATACATGTCATACCGTGAATTTGTACTTCTATTTCTACTTCTGCATGTTCTTTTAACTCAACAATTGCATCTAAGCTTAATTCACGAGCTAACACAGCGCGCTTTGCACCTTTACGTCCCCAGTAATTACATGTAAACCAGTTCGTTGCCGTTGTTTCTGTATTCCAATGCATTTTCATATTTGGAGCAACTTCACGCACCGTCATTAATACAGCTGGATCTCCAAATACAACCGCATCTACGTTTACTTCTTGTAAAAATGAAACGTAATCTTTTAAAGCCTCTACTTTCTCATTGTGGAACATTGCATTCATTGCGACATATACTTTCATATTATTTTCATGTGCAATCGCTACCGCTTCTTTTACATCTTCGCGAGAAAATTCGCCGGCTAAACGTAAGCCAAACTTTTGTTCACCAATCATCACTGCATCTGCGCCTGCTTTTGCAAGTGATTCGATATCCGCCACTGTTCTTGGCGTTACTAACAACTCAGGTTTTTTCATTGCCTGTCACCCTTTCTTTTTACTCACTGCTACTCCGTCACCAATTGGGAAGATGGTTGTATCATATCCTTCATGATTCATGAGCCACTCGTTATACGTTTTAATTCGTCTAATTAAACCCCGTGTACGTCTATTTTCAATGTGTTCCTTTGTCGTCACAAGACCGTGATATAATACATTATCTGAAATAATGACGCCGCCAGGATTTAATAACGGCTCATATATATCGAAAAAGCGACGATATTGTCCTTTTGCTGCATCAATAAAGATAACATCAAATGTGCCATGTTCTTTTACTTTCTCCCCTGTTTCTAAAGCATCTCCAAAAATAACAGAAATGCGCTCTTTTACTGGGGAACGATTTATATATTCAAGTGCTTTTTCATATCGATCTGTGTTTCGCTCTACTGTCACAATGCTTGAATTTGGAATGGCTTGCATCATGCGGATGCTAGAATATCCAATTGCTGTACCAAGTTCTAATATGCTCTTTGGCCCAATTAAACGCAAAAATTGCAACATAAATTCCATGCCAAGGCGATCCATAATTGGTACGTGATGCTCACGTGCATACTGTTCCATCTCAAGAATGAGCTCATCTTTTGGATCGATAAAAGACAGCAAATATTCACAAACTACATCTTGTTGCTCCATAGATAGTCCTCCTTATCGCATGGAGAAGTAAAAAAGAATATTGTCTCTATGTGGACAGAAAAATACAAGCCCGCTCTATCCTTAGCTTGTACGTCCCGTTTCTATATTAAAAACGATTCTTCTACCAGTTTTTAACCCGGTATATTTTATCATAAAAAAGAGGGATATGCGAATTTTTCTCGCTTCCCTCAAAAAATTTACGATTGCTTTTGTGTAATATATTTTTGTTTTAACGCGTTATGTTCTTCTAATGTCTTAGCGTAGTACACTTGGCCATCTGGTGCCGCCAAGAAATAATAATAGTCTGTTTGTGCAGGTTCAAGTGCTGCCTGTACTGATTTTACACCAGAATTCGAAATTGGTCCAACTGGTAACCCTTTTATAACGTATGTATTATACGGAGAGTTTACTTTTAAATCATTATATAATACACGCTCTTTATGTTTACCTAATGCATATAACACTGTTGGATCTGTTTGCAAAGGCATTCCTTTCGCTAAACGATTATAGAACACGCTTGCAATTTTTTGACGATCTGTATAACCTGTTGCTTCTTCTTCAATAAGTGAAGATAAAGTTAATAATTGATGAACATCCCACTTTTTCTCTTTCATCTTCTGTTCATTTTCAACAATGAGCTTGTTTGTTTTCTCTAACATTGAAATAATAATTTCTTCTAACGTTAGGTCTTTTTTATAAAAAGAATACGTTGCTGGATATAAATATCCTTCTAATGGATATTTAATATTTGCATCAAAAATTTTATTTGTTAATAAAACAGGGTATTTCTGTTGTAATTTTTGTACAAACGCTTTATCGTTTAGTTGGCGAATAACATCTTCTTTATTCCATTTCAATTCCTTTGCAATTGTATCTGCAATTTCAACAACTTGTGCGCCTTCTTTAACTGTCACTTTATAAACAACTGGACGATGTACATTACCTGATGACATTTGTCCCATTATTTCCTCTACATTCATCGATGGGTTTAACAAATATGTACCGGCTTGTAAATTTTTTGATTTCATTTTTGCATAAAAACTAAATATAGTCCCGTTTTTCACAATTCCTTTGTCTTCCAAAATCTCTCCAATCTTACTTGTAGAAGAACCTTTTGGAATTTCCACTTCAATTTCCTGTTTACTTGCTGTATTTAGTGGTTTTAAAGCTGATGTAACATACGCATATGCACCACCGCACACAACAAGCAATGCAATGAAAATGACCGCAACTACTCGTATTCGTTTTTTTGTTTTCCTTTGATCCACTACCGTACTTCCTCCTTACTCCCAATTATAGACTGCACGGGCCTACCCTATACAAAATCTACGGAATATTAAAAAACATGTCTACCGTTAGACATGTTTTTTCTTTTTTCTACAATCTGTACTATTATACTACAAAGAACGGTATGCTTTCGATAAAAAAATCTTTCATTTACCTTACAAATCAAACAAACTGATTTCAATATGAAATCAGTTTGTTTGTACTTACCATATTACTCTTCTTCGCCTTCTTCTTCATCAGCAAGAGTGTTAAACATTTCTTGTACCATTTCCCACTCTTCTTCTGATTCGATTGGAAGTAATGTACCGCCAGACTCATCGTCATTTTGCTCGTAAGCCATAGCATCGTAAATTGGGTCTCCATCTTCGTCAACTTCACCGATTGGTGAGAATACTACGTAAGATTTTTTACCGAATTTCTCAGCATCAAAAGTGAAAATAATTTCACATAGATGTTCGTTACCTTTTTCGTCAACAATTGTAATTTGATTTTCTTCCATTATGGTCACCTCTTATTTGCTATCTAAATATCCTTGTAAAATCACGACAGCTGCCATTTTATCAATGACTTGCTTTCGTTTTTTTCGGCTCACATCTGCCGAAATGAGCAGGCGCTCTGCTGCCATTGTTGACAAGCGTTCGTCCCACAGTACAACTTCTAATTGCACAAGCTCATGCAATTTTTCTGCAAATTGCTGACAAGCTTCGCCGCGCGGACCGATTGTTCCATTCATGTTCTTTGGCAATCCTACTACTATCTTGTCCACATTGTACTGTTTTACTAATTCAGAAATACGATTAAAACCAAATTCTCCTCTTTCTTCGTTAATTTTAATCGTTTCTAAACCTTGCGCCGTCCAGCCCATCTCATCGCTTATTGCAACACCAACTGTTTTTGTACCAACATCTAAACCTAATATACGCATAAACTACTCCTCACGATGATGTTTCAAGTAAGACTTTACGAGCTCCTCAATCAATTCATCACGTTCTAGCTTACGAATAATATTGCGAGCATCTTTATGACGAGGTATGTATGCCGGATCGCCGCTTAATAAATAACCGACGATTTGATTAATCGGATTGTATCCTTTTTCTTGAAGTGCATCATACACAGTTAATAGTACGTCATTGACATGGACATTTTGTTTTTCTTCTTGGAAGTTAAACTTCATCGTTTTATCGAATCCGTCCATTTTAAGCACCTCACTTTACTAGGTATAGGGAGAAAAATATTCCTTCTCCCTACTATTGTACACTACTATCTCTTTATTTTGAAACAGATTTAACGTACTCTTCTACAAATACAAGTGCATCCTCTACTTGTGCTGGGTTTTTACCGCCAGCTTGTGCCATATCAGGACGACCACCGCCGCCACCGCCGCAGCGAGATGCCACTTCTTTCACAAGTTTACCAGCATGGTATCCTTTTTCAATTAAATCTTTCGTTACACCAGCAAGAATGTTAACTTTATCATCATTTACAGCTGTAAGTACAATAACTGCGGATTGTAATTTATTCTTTAAATCATCCATCATCGTACGTAAGTTGTTCATATCTGCAACATTAACTTTTGTCGCAAGTACATTTACACCAGCAATTGTACGCACTGCATCTGTTAAGTTACCAGCTTCAATGTTACTTAGTTTTGCTGCAAGAGATTCGTTTTCTTTTTGCAGTTGTTTTACTTCAGTAAATAAGCCATCCACTCTTGTTAAAATGTCTTTCGGATTTGTTTTCATTTTGTTTGCTGCTTCTTTTAATAAACTTACTTGTTCGTTCATTAATTCATATGCAGCTTTTCCTGTTACTGCTTCAATACGACGCGTTCCTGCTCCAATACCAGATTCAGCAACAATTTTGAAAATACCGATAGATGCTGTGTTATCTACGTGGCAACCGCCGCAAAGCTCTAAGCTATAATCGCCTACTTGTACAACACGTACAACATCTCCGTATTTTTCACCGAATAGGGCCATTGCACCCATCGCTTTTGCTTCTTCAATTGCTTTTTGAGAAATATCTACTGTGATACTTTCCCAAATTTTCTCGTTTACAATACGCTCAATTTTTTCAAGTTCATCAGCTTGTACTTGACCAAAATGAGAGAAGTCGAAACGTAAACGTTCTGATGTTACTAGAGATCCCGCTTGGTTTACATGTCCACCAAGAACATCTTTTAATGCTTGATGCAGAAGATGGGTTGCTGTATGGTTCTTCACTACCTCCCCACGGTTTTTCGTATCAATTACCGTTTTTACTGCCGCATCTTTCGTTAATGTTCCTTCTTCTACAACTACTTTGTGTAAGTTTTGGCCATTTGGCGCTTTTTGCACATCTTTTACAAGTACTTTTACGCCATCAGCAAGAATGTAACCACGGTCCGCAATTTGACCACCGCTCTCAGCATAGAATGGCGTTACATCTAACATTAATTGTCCTTCTTCACCAACTTGCAGGCTATCTGTGAACTCACCATTCTTCACAAGTGCAACAACATTACTTTCTGTCCCAACTGTATTGTAACCAACAAATTCGCTCGCTACTTTAATTTCACCAAGAACGCCGCCTTGTACTTGCATAGAATCAACATCTTGACGAGCTGCACGTGCGCGCTCACGTTGTTTTTCCATTTCTGCTTCAAAACCTTCATGATCAACTGTCATGCCAGCTTCTTCTGCATATTCTTCTGTTAACTCAACCGGGAATCCGTATGTGTCATATAGACGGAATGCATCTTCGCCAGAAATAACAGTTGATTTTTCTTCTTTTGCTTTTCCAATCACTTCAGCTAAAATTGCCTCGCCGTCATGAAGTGTTTCATGGAAACGCTCCTCTTCATTTTTCACAACGCGTGCAATGAAATCTTTCTTTTCCAGGACCTCTGGATAGAAGTCTTTCATTACTTCACCAACTACTGGTACTAATTCGTACATAAATGGACGGTTAACGTTTAATTTCTTCGCATAACGTACAGCGCGGCGTAATAAACGACGTAATACATAACCTCGACCTTCGTTTGAAGGAAGAGCTCCATCTCCAACTGCAAATGTTACTGTACGAATATGGTCAGCGATTACTTTAAATGCTGTATCTTGTTCATGGTTACCAGCACGGTATTTTTCACCAGAAATAACTTCTGTTGCACCGATAATTGGCATAAATAAGTCTGTGTCAAAGTTCGTTGGCACGTTTTGTACAACAGATGCCATACGCTCAAGACCCATCCCTGTATCAATGTTTTTCTTTGGAAGCGGCGTATATGTACCGTCAGGGTTATGGTTAAATTGTGAGAATACAAGGTTCCATACTTCTAAATAACGCTCATTTTCTCCGCCTGGATATAATTCTGGATCGCTAAAATCATTACCGTAAGCTTCTCCGCGATCGTAGAAAATTTCTGTGTTCGGTCCACTTGGGCCTTCACCGATATCCCAAAAGTTTTCTTCTAAGCGAATAATGCGCTCTTTTGGTACACCCATTTTTTCATGCCAAATCGTAAATGCTTCTTCATCTTCTGGATGAATGGTAACAGATAGTAATTCTTTATCGAATCCAATCCATTTGTCGCTCGTTAAAAACTCCCAAGCCCATGTGATTGCTTCTTCTTTGAAGTAATCACCAATTGAGAAGTTTCCTAACATTTCAAAGAATGTATGGTGACGAGCTGTTTTTCCTACGTTTTCAATATCGTTTGTACGAATTGATTTTTGCGCATTTGTAATGCGTGGGTTTTGCGGAATTACGCGACCATCAAAATATTTTTTCAGCGTTGCAACACCACTGTTAATCCATAAAAGTGATGGATCTTCATGCGGAACTAATGATGCACTCGGTTCTACTGCATGTCCTTTTTCCTGGAAAAAATCTAAAAACATTTGACGAATTTGTGCGCCTGTTAAGTGTTTCATATGTATTTCCTCCTTCATTAAAATCAATTAAAGTGAAACTTTGATAAGTGGGGGGCTTCTTCCTCCACTTATCATTAGCCCCCACCTATCTCCCTCGCATTTTCTTAATCTTGAGGTGGGGGATTTACTGCTCGTTAATGCGGGATAAAAAACAAAAAACTCCCGTCCCCTATAACAGGGACGAGAGTTGACTCGCGTTACCACCCTGATTATGAAATAAAAAGCGGAAGTGTCTCATTTTTAGACACGACAGCTAAATTGCATATCATAACAATATGCATATATTTCATCACCTCAAGTTGCCGTAACGTGGCAAGACGGCAGGAATTAGCTGCTCTCAGGAATAGCGTTCTGTTACCCTTCATTTGAAGCTTCTTACAGCCTAAGGAAGCCTCTCTCTGCAAAATGGACTGTAACATACTCGTTCCGTCATCAATTTAACATATACTATATGCCCAAATTGTAGCGAATCCATTTCCATTTGTCAATGTTTCCAAAATGGCTTAGTATGCACAATGATCGTACGAAGAATTGCTAGAAGGGGAACGGATAATAAAAGCCCGACAATGCCGCCAACTTCTCCCCCAATAAGTAGCGCAAGCATAATAACAACTGGGTGCATTCGCAGCGATCTTCCCACAATATACGGAGATAGTATATTACTCTCAACAAATTGTAAAATCGCAAGCGCAATGCCAGCTTTAATGACTAAATTCGTCGATACTGTTGCAGCAATCATTAATGTTGGAATCGCCCCTAAAATAGGGCCGAAATACGGAATAATATCAGTAACTCCAACAATAATTCCTAAAAGCAGTGGATATTTCATCCCGATAAACCAAAAGGCTAGTGCAGAAACCCCTCCCAAAATTAAACAAACAAATAATTGGCCGCGAATATAATTCCCAAGAGACTTATCAATTTCTTTTGCTAACTGTTGCCCATCCTTACGCCATTTGGTCGGTATAATCTTCCAAAAAATACAATAAAACTCTGCGTAGTCTTTCAATATATAAAATACGATAAATGGAATTAAAAAAATAATAAGAAGCGAATCAAGTATTCCTCTTGCTGTACTCATTACTTTATTTAAAAGCGCTTGTATCTTCCCTTCAATCCCTGTAAATATTTGCTTCACTTTCTCATTCACGAACTCAGGAAAATTTTCAGTTTGCTCTGTTACTCCATCCGTCCACGTTTCATACATATTTACAATTTGCGGGAATTGTTCGTTCATTTCTTGGAGCTGTGCAATAACGGCTGGTGTTCCTTTATACACACCGTACCCAAGGCCCCCAAAGAAAAGAATATAAATGAGTAAAATGGCAATTGTACGCGGCATACCTTTTTCATGCAATTTTTCAATAAGCGGGTGCAGCAAATAAGCAATAAAGCAAGCGATGAGAAATGGTGTAATAGCAACCTTAAACACAAATAAAATCGGTGCCCAAAGCGGCTTAATTTTCAAAAAGACAAGTAAACATAAAAAAATCAGCAATAATAATCCTAACCGATAGATCCAAATAATTTTAAGATTCTTCAACAGAAAAACCTCCTCTATTTCTTAGTTTGAAAAGAAATGGAGAAGGTTATGTGTAAAAATTAAAAAACCTTGCCGCGTTGCAATATTTTTGTAGGTATTCTTATTGTTTTGTAGAAGAATACATATACTTAAAATAACAAGCACCATTTCATGCGCTATTACGCATGGATGGGCAGTAATATCCCAATTCGTTCCACAAAGTTAGGGGGAATACGATGGTTTGGTTGATGCTAGGTCTTTCCGCACTTTGTATGCTATTAGAATGGGTATGTATTTGTCTTGGCATTTGGAAGGGATTTTTCATTCCCTCTTCAAATCAAGAACGTGCCAGGCATCTCTGGCATTATGGCATTTTAGGACTTGGCTGCTACGGACTTTCCCATCTCTTCTCCCAAATCGGACTGTTTTATCTCCATACAAGTACATATTGAACTACCCCCACCTACAGTTTCGCGCTTGAGATGGGGGTCTTCTCGCTAGATATGATAAAGTGAAACTTTAATCAGTGGGGGTTTTCTTTCCATTGATTATCAGCCCTCACCAATCGGGCTTTTACGGGAAGTAACTTCTTTGCTTTCGCTGAATTTTGAGGCGGGAGTATTACTGCCCGCAAATAGCGAAAAAAAAGCTCCCTAAAATTAGGAAGCTTTTTCGCATGTATAATGTGAATTATAAATAGGACCGAAGCATTTTACGTGCTCTTTTCATATTTCGTCTTGAAAATACATCTTGCTTACGTGCATATTGATATGCTGCTGCTCCTATACCTAATGCAATTAATGATGAACGCAATTTCAAAGTTAACACTCTCCTTATTAGCCGATTGTTCGTTCATTCTCATCAAACAAATCATCTAAAGAACTTAATGAACCATCTTCTTCGACTTGATGTGTATGAATTTTCCCCTTTGAAATCGATAATTCAATAAAACAGTTCCAGCAATAATATTGATTCACACCGATTTTTCCAATATCTTTCCCTTTACAGTTTGGACAACTAAACATATGGCGTTCATCTCCTTACAATCTCCCGTATTCTATTACGCCATTATGTCCAAACTGTATATGTTTATACACGAGAAGAACTGCATTACACTATATAATTTCACCTCATCACATAAAATCATACGGTGAAATGTTTTCCACATCGAGACCTTCCGCAGTTATAACCTCCGTTACTTCTGTCTTTCCTTGCAGGCGGTTGCATAATGTAGTTTGACGAAGCGCGTCATCAAGGCGACTTACGCCAGATTGAAACGCCGATTCTTCGCCGCAAATAATTAAAAACTTTTTACTGCGTGTAATCCCTGTATAAATTAAATTACGGCGCAGCATACGATAATAACTTTTCACAACAGGCATGATTACAATTGGAAATTCGCTTCCTTGTGATTTATGGATCGAACAGCAATATGCGTGTGTAATTTGATTTAAATCTGCTTTTGTATAGGTCACTTCGATACCGTCAAAAGAAACAACAACCATATCTTGTTGTTCCACGTTTTCTTTCGCATAAAACACCGACACAATCTCACCAATATCACCGTTAAACACTTGACTTTCCGGTTGATTGACAAGTTGAAGCACTTTATCTCCATTCCTATACACAACTTCGCCATATGCGATTTCTTTTCTTTTTTCTTTTCTCGGATTAAATACTTCTTGCAGCGCTTCATTTAACGTATTAATACCCGCTGGTCCCTTGTACATCGGAGCTAACACTTGTACATCTCGCGCACTAAATCCTTTTGTTTTTGCGTTTTCACACACTTGCTTCACAACATCCACAATTTGAGTTCCTGTACATGTAATAAACGAACGATCTTTCTTGTTTTGGGTTACATCAGAAGGTAGTACACCTTTTTTAATCGCATGAGCAAGCTGAATGACAGATGAATCTTCTGCTTGTCTATAGATTTCCGTAAGCTTTACCGTCGGAATAACGCCCGCTTCTAATAAATCTTTCAACACTTGTCCAGGACCAACAGATGGCAATTGATCTTCATCTCCAACAATGATGACCTGAATCGTAGATGGCAATGATTTGAACAATTGATTCGCAAGCCAAATATCAACCATGGAAAACTCATCAATAATAAGCAGTTTCCCTTTAACAGGATCGTGCTCATTACGTTGAAACGATCCTTCCGGTGTCCATCCAAGCAAACGATGGATCGTACAAGCAGGCAATCCTGTTGATTCACTCATACGCTTTGCCGCTCTTCCTGTCGGTGCTGTTAATAGAATAGGGAACGGATTGTCATCACTATAATCCTTCGGGTCTAATGATAAACCGTGAAGAGAAGCATACATTTCAACAATCCCTTTAATAACAGTCGTCTTTCCTGTACCAGGTCCACCTGTTAAAATCATCATTGGCTTATAAAGAGCTGTTTGAATACCTTCTTGCTGAAGCGGTGCGTATTGCACGCCAAGTTGTTCTTCAATTTTTCCGAGTGTTAACAACAGCTCTGATTCAGGAAAGGAAGGAAGTTCTTCTTGGCCAAGTAAACGATTAATGGAGGCTACAACACCTTTTTCAGAATAGTACAAGGAGGCTAAATATACACGCTCATCTTCTATAATAATTTTACCTTCTCCTTGCATCATTTCCGCACATTGCAAAACATCTTCTTCTGTAACAGCCATTTCCTGGTTATTTAATAACTCCATTGTTTGCTGCACTAACTGCTCTCTTTTCATATATACATGACCTTCTTGCAGCGACACGTGCTCTAATGTATAAAAGCATCCTGCTCGTACACGATCAGCATGATTACCAGAGATACCAAGCGCTCGTCCAATATCATCAGCCCGGCCAAAACCAATACCATCTACCTCTTCAATAAGCTGATACGGATTATTGCGAATGACTTCCAGTGTCATTTCTTTATACTGTTGATAAATTTTAATAGAAAGCTTCGTTCCAAACCCATAACCATTTAGAAAGCTCATCACTTTTTCAAGACCTTGATGTTCAATAATCGTCTCGTATATTTCTTGTGCTTTTTGCTTATTTACAATCCCGTCCAAAGCTGCGGGATCATCCATAATTTTTGAAATCGCATGTTCACCAAGATGATCAACAATCTTTTCTGCTGTTCGTTTCCCGATTCCTTTAAATAAATCACTCGCTAAATATTGCACCATTCCTGCTTTTGTTTGTGGCAATTCCTTTTTAAACGTTTCAATATGATATTGTTTCCCGTACTTTTGATGATCTTTAAAATGACCCGTTAGTGTAAACACTTCATCTTCATGCATTCGGGGAAAGTGACCTGTTATCATGACCTTTTTTTCGTCATATGTTTCATTCGTTTCAATAATTTTCATACTGACAACGGAATAGAGGTTTTCTTCGTTGTGGAAAATGGTATGAAGAACTTGCGCTTTTATAAACTTTTGCTCTTCCTCAAACAAATCCATTGCATGTTGATTTCCCATTTTGCCCCCTCCTTCCATTTTATGCGTCTTGCTCTAGTAAACGAATGCCATTACCTGCTAAAAAGTGATCTGGCTGAATCGCTACAGCTTTCTTAAACATCGCAAGCGCCTTCTCACGATTTTCTTCAAACGCATACACAACACCTAAATTATAATATGCATCTGCATGTTCTTCATCAAGCGCTACAACTTGTTCAAAATAAGGTTTTGCTTCTTTTACATGCTCTAGACGCGCAAAGCATAATCCGCATTGGAAAATGGCTTCAACGTCATTTCCATCTAACTCAGCTGCACGTTGGAAAAACGGCAGTGCTAAACGGTCGTTTCCAAGCTGCACATATGTAATGCCAAGCATAAACGATACATCTCCTGTCTGTAGTCCCGCTTGCATCGCCTTCTCAAACGCTTCTTTCGCCTCTGCAAAAAGTTCTTGCTGATAATATATATTTCCTAGTCCATAGTATGCTGTAGCAGATTTCTCATCTAATTCAATCGCACGTTTATAAAAAGCAATGGCACGCTCACTGTCTCCTAATGCATCTAATAAATTTGCAAAGTTAATATAACCAAGTGCATCTTTTGGATTTTCCTCAATCGCCTCAGTAAAATTCTTTGCTGCTTCTTCCCAGTTTCCTTCTTGCATATATTGAATGCCTGTTTCAAGCTTGTTTGACATTTATCCTTCACCTCTACAACAAATTATAACAAAGAATCCATTTTCCGAGCGAACAAAAATTCGCGTTTATCTAAAAAGAAACCTCTGACCGATACAAGGCAGAGGTTCTTCTTTCTTATCCTAAATAATCAAGTTTCTTACCATTACGATATACGTCATCAATTGTCGCACCGCCTAAGCACTCATCTCCATCATAAAAAACAACTGCTTGTCCTGGCGTAATCGCACGAATTGGTTCATCACAAAGAATGCGAATTGTATTCTCATCCACGATTTGAACCGTTACACCGTTATCCGCTTGACGATAGCGGAATTTCGCTGTGCATGCAAATTCTTTTTCTTTCGGCTTATCGCTTACCCAACTTACATTTGTAGCAAATACTTCGTCACCATATAACAGTTCATTATGGAATCCTTGCTCTACATATAAAATGTTTTCTTTCAAGTTCTTCCCAACAGCAAACCATGGATCACCATTGCCGCCAATACCAAGGCCATGACGTTGTCCAATTGTATAATACATTAACCCGTCATGTTTCCCTTTCACTTCACCAGATAATGTTTGCATCTTACCTGGCTGTGCCGGCAAGTAATTGCTTAAAAAGTCTTTAAAGTTACGCTCGCCGATAAAGCAAATACCTGTGCTATCTTTTTTCGCTGCTGTTGCTAAACCAGCTTCCTTCGCCATTTCACGAATTTGCGGCTTCTTTAGCTCACCAAGCGGGAACATTGTTTTTGATAATTGGTCTTGACCAAGTTGATTTAAGAAATATGTTTGGTCCTTATTATCATCAACGCCGCGCAGCATTTTATATTCACCATCTATATACGCTACACGTGCATAGTGTCCTGTCGCTACATAATCTGCGCCAAGCGCCATTGCATGTTCTAAAAATGCTTTAAATTTAATTTCTTTATTGCACATTACATCTGGGTTCGGTGTACGACCAGCGCGGTACTCATCTAAAAAGTACGTAAATACTTTTTCCCAATATTGCTTTTCAAAATTGACTGCATAATACGGGATTCCAATTTGGTTACATACTTCAATGACATCGTTATAGTCTTCTGTTGCTGTACATACGCCGTTTTCGTCCGTATCATCCCAGTTTTTCATAAAGATTCCGATTACATCATAGCCTTGTTTCTTTAATAACATTGCTGCTACAGATGAATCGACGCCACCGGACATCCCGATGACAACGCGTGTTTCGTGAGGTAGTTTGTTCATCATGTCACCCCCTATATTCATTTTGTGTTAATCGCTTCACGATCTTCACTGTTTCGTACGCTGCTTTTTCGACTTGTTCTTTCGTATTTCCAAAACCGAAGCTAAAACGTACGGATGAACGTATTTTATCGGATTCTTTTCCGAACATCGCTACAAGCACATGTGACGGATCAATAGAGCCGGCTGTACAAGCAGATCCACTTGAAACTGCAATTCCTGCTAAATCTAAATTCATTAAAAATGACTCAATATGCATTCCTGCAAAACTTACATTTAACACATGTGGCAGGCTATGTTCGAAGCTTCCGTTTACCTCGAAAGTAATGTTTTCGTCTTTAAAGACAGATATTATTATATCTTTAAATCCCTTGTACTGGGCAATTTTTTGCTCACGAGTTTGTTCTGCTAATAAAATAGCTTGCCAAAGCCCAACAATTCCCGGCACATTCTCTGTACCAGCGCGGCGTTTCCGCTCTTGCTCTCCGCCTGTTAATAGCGGTTCAAACTTTACATGCTGCCCTGCATATAAAAAGCCCACACCCTTTGGACCATTAATTTTATGTCCCGAAATTGACAATAGATCAATGCCAAGCTCTTTCACATCAATTGCTGTTAAACCGTATGCTTGTACTGCGTCTGTATGAAAGTAAGCGCTGTGTTCTTTTAATAGAGCACCAATTTTCGCTACCGGTTGCACTGTACCAACTTCATTATTTCCAAACATAATAGAGACAAGAATCGTTTGCTCTGTTAATGCCGCTTGCAAATCTGAAATGCGAATACGCCCTGTTTCATCAACAGGTAAATACGTCACTTCAAACCCTTCCCGTTCTAGCACATTACATGTATGCAAAATCGCATGATGCTCAATTGCTGTCGTAATAATATGATTTCCTTTTTTACGATTCGCACGAGCTACGCCTAAAAGTGCTAAATTATCAGCCTCTGTACCGCCGCTTGTAAAAATAATTTCATTTGGATTTGCATGAATGCTGCGCGCACACGCACGTCTTGCTTCATCCACTGCATGACGGCCTTGGCGCCCAAAGAAATGGATGCTTGACGGGTTACCAAATGCTTCTGTCATATATGGAATCATCTTTTCGACTACTTCTGGGTGAGCCGGAGATGTCGCAGCATGATCTAAGTAAATGCGTTCCATAATATCTCCTTCTTTCCAAATCGTTACACACGGAATTAGATATAAAACATATAACCGCCGTTGTTTTCTTCTTCATAGCGTACTAAATCTTCTAACGTTGTACTATCAAGAACTTCTTGCACCGCATCACGAACACGTATCCAAAGTTGACGCTGTGCTGGTTCTTCTTCATCCAACATTTCTACTACGTTAATCGGACCTTCTAATACGCGGATTACATCACCTGCCGTAATGTTAATCGGTTGGTCTGATAATACATAACCACCATATGCACCGCGTGTACTTTTTACAAGGCGAGCATTACGAAGCGGAGAAATTAATTGCTCTAAATAATGCTCAGATAAATCGTGCGCCTGCGCAATCGATTTTAATGAAATAGGGCCTTCTCCAAACTTTTTCGCAAGATCGATCATAATTGTTAAACCGTAACGGCCTTTTGTTGAGATTTTCATATATGTAGCACCTCTTTTCAAGTCTTTCGCTTCTACTTGGTTCGTTATTCTTTTATTTAATAGGAAAAACACTCTCTGAAATCAAAATCCTTTGAAATTATAGCATAATATAGTATGATAAGGAATTTCAACTTTTCTAACAGAAATGATAACATATAAATATACCAAATAACTCGGAATTTATATAAATACAAATTGAAAACCGGCAGAAAAGCATTTTTTTAAATGGCCAGGGAGGGACTGGCTATGTATAGGAGCGGTCAGGGCCTTTTCCTGCCACATGCAAAGTTTGAAAACAAAGAAAGACAGCAAGGTGCAGGCCCATTTTTATCTTCATGGCAGTAATCTATATGCCGAAAAATGAAAATAACTTTCTATAGGTAATAAGGGACATATTTTCACTGGAATAATGCCCCTTATCAAACTTCTAAATTAAATGTATGGCTGAGTAGTTACAATGAATTTATATATAACGGGAACAGTCACTTAAGGAGAGAGAACATATGAAACAACCACTCGCACATCGAATGCGTCCGACCAATATTACAGAAGTGATCGGACAGGAACATTTAGTGGGCGAAGGCAAAATTTTATGGCGGATGGTACAAGCAAAGCATCTACAATCAATGATTTTATACGGACCTCCCGGAACAGGAAAAACATCAATTGCAAGCGCCATTGCCGGCAGCATCGGTATGCCTTTTCGTCTATTAAATGCCGTTACTCATAATAAAAAAGATATGGAAGTTGTTGTCCAAGAGGCAAAAATGCATCGTCATCTCATCTTAATTTTAGATGAGGTGCATCGGTTAGATAAAGGAAAACAAGATTTCCTGCTTCCTCACCTAGAAAGCGGGCTCATTACATTAATTGGGGCAACGACAAGCAATCCATTTCACGCGATTAATTCCGCTATTCGGAGCCGTTGTCAAATTTTTGAACTACACGCTTTAACAGAAGAAAACCTTTTACAAGGATTAAAACGCGCTTTAACAGATAAGGAAAAGGGGCTAGGAGAATATAACATAATCGTAACCGATGAAGCTCTACGTCACTTTGCAAACGCAAATGGCGGTGATATGCGCTCTGCTTATAATGCACTTGAGCTTGCTGTCTTATCTAGCTTTTCAACAAATGAAGAAACAGTAGAAATCTCACTTGAAATCGCTGAAGAATGTTTACAAAAGAAAAGCTTTGTACACGACAAAGGCGGCGACGCTCATTACGATGTATTATCGGCTTTCCAAAAATCAGTGCGCGGAAGTGATGTGAATGCCGCTCTTCATTATTTAGCTCGCCTTATTGAAGCTGGTGACATGCAAAGCATTGGCAGACGATTACTGATTATGGCATACGAAGATGTTGGACTTGCAAACCCTCAGGCTGGGCCTCGTACACTTGCAGCCATCGAATCCGCAGAACGCGTTGGCTTTCCAGAAGCTCGCATTCCACTAGCAAATGCGGTCATTGAACTATGCTTATCACCAAAATCAAATTCAGCATATAAAGCGCTCGATGCAGCACTTCACGACTTACGAAATGGACAAACAGGTGATGTTCCAGCTCATTTAAAAGATAGTCACTATAAAGGGGCCGAATCGCTCGGCAGAGGAATTGGCTACCTCTATCCGCACGATTATCCAAATGGATGGGTTCAGCAACAATACTTACCAGATAAAATAAAAAACAAGCAATACTATAAACCAAAAACGACTGGTAAATTCGAGCAAGCACTTGCTACTGTATACGAACGACTGCAAAATTCGCATCAAAGTAAATCAAAATGATAATGTTACTATTCAAATAAGAGATTAGGAAACCTTAACGAAAAAGGTTTCCTAATCTTTATGGATGTATAAGCCATTCATAAATGTTTCAAAATCTACTATAGCTGTATTGATTATTAATCTTATATTCTTTTACTTTTATTAGGCAATAATATAAAGAGGGTATCTTCAAAACCATAACCTTCCGGGCCCCAATATTCCTCTAGTATATTAGACTGTCCAAAAATACCCCTTTAAAAATCCAACTATTCTTTACGCTCCCTAGATATCAAATATAAAAATAAAACAAACAAAAATAACCCTATGCTTATACAATTTCTCCAAACATCATTTTCTAAAAAATAATTAAATAGAGTAAGTAACAATAAACAAATCGCTCCAATTAAAGGTAATCTATTTCGTATCATTTTTAGCATATATACCCCTCTCTCCTATTAAATACAAATAAAGAAAGATATTATGTTCAAAAAATCCCCAATTATTGCTTATCCATATAAAACGAAAGCAAAACCTAATATGATTATTCCTATACAGACTACAATTCCACCCGTGTTTAAAATAATACTAATGGCAACCATCACCAATGACTTAACGACAAATTTACTTCCCTTTTCTCTCCACCCTTTGAAAATTGATATTATTAAATATACTAAAGGGATGCATCCAGCCAAAATTAAAAATAATCCTATTACCTTCCCCATCTTTCCTCCTGCTGCTTCCGTTAAAAAATTAAAATTTTTTATTCTATATCATATACAAGCGATCTATTTTCAGTTTCATTTTTTAATTATTTTAAATCGGTATGTCCAATACAATGAGTAAAATTAATATGATTCCTCCTAAGAGTGCTGGAATACCAATCATTAGAGAGAAAAATAATCCAGAAAGAGGATTCATTATGCACATATCAATAATAAAACCGAACCCTAACTTCCATTTATCTGCTACTGATTTTTCTTGTTTAACTTCCTGTATAGCTCTAGATATGGGAATAGCGGTAAAAAGAACTCCGACTATAAGTAGTCCTAATATTAGTGCGTACATGTACTTCACTCCAAACTATAGTAAGTTTCAATAAACTACTAGCCTCTTTTTCCTACTATATTCGATCTCCATTTAAAAGCTTACATTTTCAATTCTCCACATAATAGCAATTTTACCTGTTCTTCTAACTATAAGTTATGAAACCATTTCTTTCCACTTCAAATTACCAAAAAAGAAGCAACAGAATTTATCCTGAAAAACGATAGCATTCGTATAAAAATAAAGCAAAAGGGCAACATAAGCAAAAACGACATGAAATATGGAGGTTTCATAATGAAAATGCGCCAGGATGCATGGACTGGAGAAGAAGATTTACTTCTCGCAGAAACCGTTTTACGTCACATTCGCGAAGGCAGCACACAATTAAAAGCGTTTGATGAAGTTGGCGATCAATTAAATAGAACATCTGCTGCTTGCGGCTTTCGTTGGAATGCAGAAGTTCGGCAAAGTTATGAAGAAGCTGTGCAAATTGCGAGAAAACAACGAAAAGAACTAAAGAGGGAACAAGCAGTGAAACCGAAAACGCAAGTATCACGAGTGGAACCGAAAAAAAAGGTCGTAATTGAGGCTGAGTTTTCGGAAGATGTTATCGCAACTGAGCCGTCACTTACGATGCAAGATATTATTTCATTTTTACAAAATATAGAACAAAACAATCCACATATAGAAAAATTACAAACTGAAAATGAAACATTACATAGTCAGCTTGAAACACTGCAAAAAACAAATCATCAATTAGAGAAAAAGCTTGAAGCACTGCAGAAACAACAGCAATCTGTACAAGAAGATTATGAAACACTCGTTAGAATTATGGACCGTGCCCGCAAGCTCGTCCTACTAGATGAGCCGAAAGAACAGATGGCACCGATTTTTAAAATGGATCAGAACGGAAATTTAGATATTGTTTCACAATGAAGAAGAGAGATGCATGAGCACCTCTCTTCTTTTAGTCTTGTCCGACACGTTTTACTTCGATAGCCTTCAAACGTTCACGCACAACATGACTTGCCATAATTAAGCCTGCTACAGACGGAACGAATGCGTTAGAGGACGGTGGTAATTTCGCTTTGCGAATTTTTGCATTTTCATCTGGAACGATTTCTTTACGAATATCTTCACGAATCACAATTGGATTTTCATCAGAGAATACAACTTTCACGCCTTTTTTAATACCTTCTTTACGAAGTTTCGTACGAATAACTTTCGCAATTGGATCTGTATGTGTTTTAGAAATATCCGCAATCCGGAAACGAGTTGGGTCCATTTTATTTGCTGCACCCATACTTGAAATGATTTTAATTTTACGGCGCAAGCACTGTTTAATTAAATGAATTTTGAACGTAATTGTATCAGATGCATCCACTACGAAATCTAAACCATGTTTAAAGAACTCTTCGTATGTTTCATCTGTATAAAACATTTCTAATGCAATAACTTCGCAGTCCGGATTAATATCAGCAATACGCTCTTTCATTAGTTCTACTTTTGAACGACCTACAGTAGAAAGTAACGCATGGATTTGACGGTTAACATTTGTAATATCGACAACGTCTTTATCAACTAATACAAGACGACCTACGCCAGAACGCGCTAACGCTTCTGCAGCAAACGAACCAACGCCGCCAATTCCTAAAATACCAACTGTACTATTTTTTAATATTTCAATACCTTCTTTTCCGAAGGCTAATTCATTACGTGAAAATTGATGTAACATGCGGTCTACACTGCTACTAAAAACATATACAAATGTATACTCTTAGAGTTTTCCTGCTTCTACGAACCCCATTTCGCCACTATCTTGCTACTTTGGTTTATATGGCTCTCCACAGGCGTTAATTCCGATGTAGCCCACCGTACATATATACCCACTAGTTTAAGTTAGTATGGTATATTCTTTTGCTTGTAAAAGGTTGATGGATGCGTTTAAATCTCTATCTATTTCATTTCCACACTCGCATGTATATACTCTGTCAGACAGTTTTAAATCCACTTTCTTATGGCCACAACATGAGCATAACTTAGAAGAAGGATAGAATCTGCCTACTTGGCGTAATTCAATGCCATATTCTTTACACTTTGCTAATAACCATGTTTGAAACGTATAAAAACATTGCTGTGCGACCGCTTTAGATAGATGCTTATTCTTCATCATCCCTTTTATATTCAAGTCCTCTATTGTGATATACGTTGGTTTGGTTTTCACTAACTTATTCACAACAGACTTTACATACTCTAGTCTAATATTTACTAAACGAACATGTAGTTTTTGTACGCTAAGAATATTTTTGTCTATATTTGCTCTTTTGTTAGTAGCAGATTTTTCACCTCTCTTTTTTAGATTTTCATACTTTCGTGATAAAGAGCGCTGCTCACGTTTTAGTTTTCTTTCTAGCTTTCTTACTCTTCCTGTTTTGTTGATGTTTTCGTGAACTTCCCCAGTACTACAAATAGCAAAATCTTTAATCCCTAAATCAATCCCTAATCCTGTTTCTTCTAACTTTGGTTTTACTTGCGTTCCCTCTACTTCACAAAGTATGGATACATAATATCTCCCTGCCTTTTTAGAAACTGTCCCGCTTGTCACAATGGCGTTTTTAGGGATATAACCGTACTCTTTCAACCTTACAAAGCCAAGCGTAGGTATTTTTACTCGATGTCTTTCAACCGTCCAGTCTGTTTTGTTATTTTTAGGAAAGTAACATTTTACATCTTGCTTTTTCTTTTTCTTAAACTTAGGGAATCCACTAAGTCCTTTGAAAAAGTTTTTAAACGCTTTTTCTCCATTCATAATAGCTTGCTTGGTGGCTTTAGAAGACACATTTTTTTATCCATGCTTTATCCTCATTATTAGGTATATATTCGTTGTTTAACCATTTGGAAAAATCCATACCACTTACAAATCTACCTTCTTTTTCATAAACCTCTTTATTGTGAGAAATGTAGAAGTTGTAGATAAACCTACTCACTCCAATTGTTTGATGTATCTTGGATTTTTGTTCTTGCGTAGGGTTAATTTCTATCTTGTAGGATTTTTTCAACTTCCTCATCCTTTATGATTTTTTTCTTGTACTTTCTTAACCCCTATATATGACAGCTAAAAATGTGTAGGATAGAAACTATGTCTTGGACTAATTCTTCTTGAAGAGAAAGACTTTCGTTGTTGACAACTATAATCTCTACGTTGAATATAGCTAATAACCTCTCAAACCAACCGTATCCAAAGCGAATAAATCTATCTTTATGAGTAATGAGAATTGTGTCTACTTCGTTCACCATACAACTATCAATTCATTTGTTCCATTTTTTACGATTATAGTTTAATCCACTTCCATAGTCCTCAATTATTTCATCAACTATTATTCCTTTTGCATTAGCATATTGTCTAAGAAAGTCAACTTGATTTTTTAAATCATCTTTTTGATTAGAAGTTGAAAATCTTGTGTAGATGATCTTCTATCGTTATGTTTCTTGCGAATCCCTTTATACGAAAGATATTGTTCATAAGTATAATACCTTCTATTTACAAAATGGTCTACCATGTATTCTAGCGCTTTTCTGACTATTTGTATAGAAAAAGTATAATTACTCAGCCATACATTTCATTTTTCAACATATAGATTGCTGCCATGACAATACAAATGGCAATGCGCCTTGCTACCTCTCTTTGTTTTAAAACGTTGCCCGTGGCAGAAATAGGCCCTGACCGCTACCATACATGGCCAGTCCCTCTCGACCATTTAAAAAAGATGCTTTTCTTCTTTTTTTCATAAAGTAACTGGGCCGTTACGAAAAAGTTATATACTCAATTAAAAAATCCTAGATGGAATTAGTATGTCCATCTAGGATTCGTTCTTACTTCTCTTCTTTTACTTTTAATTGTAAGTAAAGCTCTTCAAGCTGTGCATCTGCAACTGGGCTTGGCGCTTCTGTTAATAAGCAGCTTGCGCTTGCTGTTTTCGGGAAGGCAATTGTATCACGAAGGTTTGTACGACCTGCAAGTAACATTACAAGGCGGTCTAAACCTAATGCAATTCCTCCATGCGGCGGTGTACCGTATTCAAATGCTTCTAATAAGAATCCGAACTGCTCTTGTGCTTCTTCTTGTGAGAAACCAAGTGCTTTGAACATTTTTTCTTGTACATCACGCTCGTAAATACGAAGTGATCCGCCGCCAAGCTCATAACCATTTAATACAAGGTCATATGCTTGTGCACGCGCTTTTTCCGGTGCTGTTTCTAATAGCTCTACATCCTCACGGAATGGCATTGTGAATGGATGATGCGCCGCGAAGTAACGATCAGCATCCTCATCATACTCAAGAAGCGGCCAATCTGTTACCCATAGGAAGTTAAACTTACTTTCATCAATTAACTCCAGTTCTTTACCTAAGCGTAAACGAAGTGCCCCTAAGCTATCTGCAACAACGCTCTTCTTATCCGCAACGAATAATAATAAATCACCAGTATTTGCTTCTAACGTGCTCATAAGCGCATTTGCATCTTCTTCGTTAAAGAATTTCGCGATTGGTCCTTTTAAGCCGTCTTCTTCAACTTTTAACCAAGCTAATCCTTTTGCTCCGTATACTTTAACGAATTCTGTTAATGCATCGATATCTTTACGAGAATATTTGCTCGCTGCACCTTTTGCATTGATTGCCTTTACTTGTCCGCCGCTCTCTACAGCGCTTGTGAACACTTTAAATCCGCAGCCTGCCGCAAATTCTGATAGATCAATCAGTTCCATCGCAAAGCGTGTATCCGGCTTATCAGAGCCGTAGCGAGCCATTGCATCGGCATATGTCATGCGCGGGAATGGTGCGTTAATCTCTACATCTTTTGCTTCTTTCATCACTTTTACCATCATACGTTCCATCATTTCTAGAATTTCTTCTTGCGTTAAGAATGATGTCTCAATGTCGATTTGTGTAAATTCTGGCTGACGGTCTGCACGTAAGTCTTCATCACGGAAGCAACGTGCTACTTGATAATAACGCTCAAATCCGCCGACCATAAGAAGCTGCTTAAATAACTGCGGAGATTGCGGCAACGCATAAAATTCGCCTTCATGTACACGGCTTGGTACTAAGTAATCACGAGCTCCTTCTGGTGTACTTTTCGTTAAAATTGGTGTTTCTACTTCTAAGAAATCTTCGCTATCTAAGAAGTTACGAATTGTTTTCGTTACGTCGTGACGCATTTTAAATGTGTTGTACATAACAGGGCGACGTAAATCTAAATAACGATATTTTAGACGTACATCTTCTGATGCATCCGTATCATCTGTAATCATAATTGGTGTTGTTTTTGCTGCATTTAGTACGTTTACTTTTATCGCTTGTACTTCAATACGACCTGTCGCCATATTTTCATTAATTGCACCAGCTGCGCGCTCAACAACTGTACCTTCTACGTGCAGTACGTATTCACCGCGAATTGTTTCTGCTATTTCTAACGCTTCCTTTGAAGTTTCTGGACTAAATACGACTTGTACAATACCTGTACGGTCACGTAAGTCAATGAAAATTAATCCGCCTAAATCACGGCGCTTTTGTACCCAACCCTTTAATTGAACCGTTTGTCCCACAGCTTCTACTGTTACTTTTCCGCATGCATGCGTTCTTTCAGCCATTTCTTTTTCCCCCTATAGTGATTTTTCTGCTACATAAGAAGCAAATACATCTAACGCAACTTCTTCTTGTTCGCCCGTTGCCATATCTTTTAAATTGATAATACCTTTTTCTAATTCATCATCACCTAATACAGCTACATATTTTGCACTTAGACGATCCGCTGATTTAAACTGCGCCTTCATTTTACGATCTAAGTAATCTTTCTCAACTGCTAATCCAGCCTTACGAAGGTCAAAGACAATTTTGGCAGCATGATCTTTCGCTTTTTCACCAAGTGCTACAACATAACAATCAATATGATGAGCAATTGGTAATTCAATATTCTCAGCCTTCAGCGCCATGATTAAACGTTCGATACTCATCGCAAAACCAATACCAGGCATTTCTGGTCCACCAATTTCTTGTACAAGTCCGTTGTAACGACCGCCGCCGCTTAACGTCGTAATCGCACCAAAACCTTCTGCCTCGCTCATAATTTCAAATACAGTGTGCTGATAATAATCTAAACCGCGCACAAGGTTTGGATCTTTCTCAAATGGAATACCCATCATTGTTAATAGTTCTTGTACTTTTTCATAGTACGCGCTTGATTCTACGTTTAAGTATTCTGTAATAGATGGCGCTGTGTTCATCAATTCATGATTGCGATCTTTTTTGCAATCTAAAATACGAAGTGGGTTTTTCTCTAAACGAGATTGGCAATCTGAACAGAACTCACCGATGCGAGGCTCAAAGTGTGCAATTAATGCATCGCGATGCGCTTTACGGCTCGCTGCATCACCTAAGCTATTTAACACAACTTTAATATTCTTTAAGCCCATCCCGCGATAAAACTCAACAGCAAGCGCAATCACTTCTGCATCAATTGCTGGGTCATTACTGCCAATCGCTTCAATACCAAACTGAACAAATTGACGATAGCGTCCTGCTTGTGGTCTTTCATAACGGAACATCTGCCCGATATAATATAATTTTGTCGGCTGCGTAGCGTCGCCAAACATTTTATTTTCTACATAAGAACGTACAACTGGTGCTGTTCCTTCTGGACGAAGTGTTAAGCTGCGTTCTCCGCGATCTTCGAATGTGTACATTTCTTTTTGTACGATATCTGTCGTATCCCCAACACCGCGTAAAAATAATTCTGTGTGCTCAAAAATCGGTGTACGAATTTCTTTATAGTTGTAACGACGACAAATTTCACGTGCTTGCCCTTCAATATACTGCCATAGTTCCACAGTACCAGGAAGGATATCTTGCGTTCCGCGTGGGATTTGAATAGACATATTCAGTTCCTCCTCATTTTCTCAATAATAATAAAAATAAAAAAACTCCCGCCTCTACTGATTTTACAGTAGGGACGAGAGTATAATACCCGTGGTGCCACCCTAATTGAAGCACGTATGCTTCCACTTTTTTAATAACGCTTAAATTGCGTTCGACCTCTACTAAGCACTATGCCGTTCAAGACGAAACCTACAGAGTGTCATTCGATCAGTCATCATGCAGAAATGTTTTCAGCCCTGGACATTTCCTCTCTTTTCATGTGTCTCTCATCTACTCTTCTCTATCATCGGTTTATAACATATGTAACTGTAAAAAAATGAATTTGTTTACTACTATACGGTTATTCACAATTGTTGTCAAGATTCTCAAGAACGTCCAAGGTGTTTCTTTAAAGTTTTCACATCTTTTAAAGAAATTCCAAATTCAGAAGCAAGTTCTAGCGATGTATTTTGCTGTTCCTTTGAAATAAACTCATGAAAATTCACATTAAACAATTGGTTTGCTCCGTTAGTAGCAGAGTTTCCCTTTTCATTCATACGCATACGTATATCCCTCACATTCAAATAGTGGAATTCTAATGACTAGTGTTCCATATTGATGTGGAGGTTATACACTATTGCCAAAAGGAATCATCGCCTATTCCCTAACTGAATGCCCGCCTATTTTGAGAGAATACATATGCCACTTTTTCAAAGTAAACAGCTGGAAATTAACTTGCAAGCGTTTTATCAAAATCGTTTTCTTTATCCCGCACTAACGGGCAGTAAGACCCCCACCTCAAGATTCAGAGAAAGACGTTGTCCAGCTCTAGCGACTAGAACCTCCGTTCGTTTCGCCCCCTTCGACGAGGCAAAAAGCGCCTCTTTGTCAGGGACGTGGGCGTCCTGCGCTTCTGAGCGAGCCGCTTCCGCTTTTCTAAAGAAAATAGGTGGGGGATAACTGCCCATAAGAGCCCGATTGGGTGGGCTTTCCATCAGTGGGAGATAAAGAAAACCCCCACTGATGGAAGTTTCACTTTATCGAATTACTGCAATTACTAATTTTTACTGGCATCTTTGATGTGGATGATATTATTCTGAACACTAGCGGCGCATTAATCGGCTACAGCATTTACATTGGCACGAAAAAATTATGGATTGGCTATAAGCGTACTAATAAAGCCACCTCATTTTGATGATGAGGTGGCTTTTCTTGTGTCGAATATGGTCGAAGGATCTTTATTTCGTGTCGAATCGCCGATATAGTTGTAGTCATGAAAAATCTTTGAGTCCTTCAGCAGATTTTTGAAAAATAAAAGTCATCGGCTAAGTTCGATGACTTTTCAAACACGTACGTCTCATTTCGTTCACTTTCCAATTAATCCTCTTTCCATATCTCTTCTATATGCTCTTCCAACTCTAGCAAAACTTCCTTGACCGATTCCTCCACTAATTCTCCCGTAATTTTACATCCAGGTATGTTTTTAGAAACAGGCATACCAAGCCACGTTCGTTCGCATTTCCAAATTGTAATCATATATAAATCAAGTAATTCATCATCTTCTTCTATTATTCCTATAACAACAACAGAATTGTATCCAGGAGTAAAATGATTTTCTCCCTCTATCTCAAGTCCTACACCGAAATCTATATTTTTTTCTGCGAACACGGATTTATATTTTTTTAACAATAAAGCAATGGGTTCTTTTAAAGACTCTTCTATCTCCTTTATCTGTGCTAATAAACTTGGTGAAAATTCTTTGTAGGAATACTTCATCATATCGAACACCTTCTATATAATCTAATCGATAACGACAATAAATGGAAATATCATTTAAAGAAATTTTTTACGATTAACTTTTCATATTCGTTATTCATAGCATCACTCTCCCTTTGCATTATACAACAGGCAAGTTATGCATATGTTTTAAACAAAGCAAAAAAGAGAGGAGAACACATCCCCTCTCTTCCATCATCATTATTTACTCTCTACAATCAATGTCACCGGACCATCATTAATAAGCTGAACGTCCATCATCGCCCCGAATTGTCCTGTTTCTACGTGCAGTCCTCGCTTGCGAAGTTCTTCGTTAAAGAAGTCGTATAAACGTTCTGCGTATTCAGGTTTTGCTGCATCCATAAAGTTTGGTCTTCTTCCTTTCCGGCAATCTCCGTATAACGTGAACTGTGAAATGGAAAGAACTTGTCCCCCAACATCTAATACAGAATGGTTCATTTTTTCATTTTCGTCTTCAAAAATGCGTAAGTTTGCAATTTTTTCAGCGATATACGTTGCATCTTTTTCTGTATCTTCATGGGTAATGCCAACTAATAGTGTTAAGCCGAAAGGAATTTGTCCTACAACTTCACCTTTTACTGTTACAGATGCTTCTTTTGATCGTTGTAAGACAACTCTCATTTCTCTTCACTCCTTATTAATGCATCATGCGGCGCACCGCATAAATTTCTGGAACTCGTTTAATACGCTCGACAACTTTTTTCAAATGCTGTAAGTTACGAATCGAAATAGACATATGAATCGTCGCCATTTTGTTGCGGTCGCTTCTTCCTGAAACAGCCGAAATATATGTTTTCGTTTCTGTTACAGCTTGCAATACTTCATTTAATAAACCACGGCGGTCATATCCTGAAATTTCAATATCAACGTTGTATTCAATTTCTTTTTCTGGGCTGCCTTCCCATTCTACTTCTAACAACCTAACCTGCGCTTCTTCTGTATGAATATTTACACAGTCAGTACGATGAATGGATACACCACGGCCCTTCGTAATATAGCCAATGATATCATCACCTGGAACTGGATTACAGCACTTTGATAAACGAATAAGTAAATTATCCGCTCCGCTTACTTTCACACCAGAATCCCATTTGCGAATTTTCATCGGTTTTCGAACTTCTTTTACTTCTGTTAACTCTTCCTCTTCGCGTTGTTTACGGAATTTATCTGTTAGACGTGTGACAATTTGCGATGCAGTAATGCCATTATACCCAACAGCTGCAAACATATCTTCTTCGTTTGCAAAATTAAATTTCTCAGCAACGCGCTTTAAGTTATCAGATGCTAATACTTCTTTCATCTCATACTCAAGGCCTCGCGCCTCTTTTTCAACAAGCTCGCGTCCTTTTTCAATATTCTCATCACGGCGCTGCTTTTTGAAAAATTGACGAATTTTATTTTTCGCATGCGATGTTTGCGCTAATTTCACCCAATCCTGACTCGGACCGTATGAATGTTTAGATGTTAAAATTTCAATGATGTCACCTGTTTTTAACTTGTAATCTAGAGTAACCATTTTACCGTTTACTTTTGCACCAATCGTTTTATTCCCGATTTCAGAGTGAACGCGGTAAGCAAAGTCAATTGGAACAGAGCCAAGTGGCAGTTCCATGACATCTCCTTTTGGTGTAAAAACGAACACCATATCAGAGAATAAATCAATTTTTAATGATTCCATAAACTCTTCTGCATTCGATGCTTCATTTTGCCATTCTAAAATTTGACGGAACCATGTTAATTTTTTCTCAAGCGTACCTGTTGTTTCAGCCGTTTTTCCTTCTTTATATGCCCAGTGTGCTGCAATTCCGTATTCAGCAATTTCATGCATTTCTTTCGTACGAATTTGCACTTCAAGCGGATCGCCTTTCGGTCCAATTACTGTCGTATGCAGCGACTGATATAAGTTCGCTTTTGGCATTGCGATATAATCTTTAAAACGTCCCGGCATTGGCTTCCAGCACGTATGAATAATACCCAGAACGGCATAACAATCTTTAATACTATTTACGACAACACGAACAGCTAACAAATCGTAAATTTCATTGAATTGTTTATTTTGCATCGCCATTTTTCGGTAAATACTATAAATATGCTTTGGACGACCAGAAATCTCTGGTTGAATCGCGACTTCTTTTAATTTGTCACGAATTTCCGTCATAACTTCATCTAAATATTCTTCGCGTTCTGCACGCTTACGTTTCATTAAGTTGACAATACGATAATATTGCTGCGGATTTAAATAACGAAGCGACGTATCTTCTAATTCCCACTTAATCGTATTAATTCCGAGCCTATGTGCTAATGGGGCGAAAATTTCTAATGTTTCATTTGCAATGCGGCGCTGTTTTTCTTGCGGTAAATGTTTCAATGTTCGCATATTGTGAAGTCGGTCTGCAAGCTTAATTAAAATAACACGGATATCTTGCGCCATTGCGATAAACATTTTTCGATGATTTTCTGCCTGCTGCTGTTCATGAGATTTGTATTTAATTTTTCCAAGCTTCGTTACACCATCAACAAGCATCGCAATCTCTTTTGTAAATTCACGTTCAATATCTTCTAATGTTACATCTGTATCTTCTACTACATCATGTAAAAAACCTGCTGATACAGTAGACGGATCCATGTGTAAATCCACTAAAATTCCTGCTACTTGAATAGGATGGATAATATATGGTTCACCTGATTTTCGGTATTGCTCGCTATGCGCTGCACGTGCAAATTCATAAGCGCGCGCAACAAGATCGATATCATCATCGTGTAAATATTGCCCTGCTTTCTCCAGTACCTGCTCAGCTGTTAGTACTTGTTCATTCGCCATCTAATCACCTTTTATTGAAGATTCATAATCTTTTTCCTTGCCAATTAGAATAATTTTTATCTTACCATTATAACGTAATGAGTGTGAATTGTGAAAAGGAAAAGATTTCAGAGACATTTCACTTTACTTTTTTTCAATACATATATAAAAATACCCGATCCTCTCAAAGAGATTCACGGGTACTCCGCATGTTGTCCTGTTTACGATTAATATTTTTCTAATACTAATACGTCATAGCCATCTAACATTTTACGGCCATCTAAGTAAGTAAGCTCTACTAAAAATGCGATACCTGCAACAACACCGCCAAGTTCTTCTACCAGCTTAATTGTCGCTTCGATTGTTCCGCCTGTAGCTAATAAGTCATCTGTAATTAATACACGTTGACCTGGTTTGATTGCATCTTTATGAATTGTTAACACATCTTTACCATACTCTTTACCGTAATCTACTTTGATTACTTCGCGTGGTAATTTACCTAATTTACGAACCGGTGCAAAGCCTACTTCTAATGCGTAAGAAACTGGACATCCGATAATAAAACCACGTGCTTCTGGTCCTACTACAAGGTCGATACTTCTTTCTTTTGCATACACAACGATTGCATCTGTTGCTGCTTTATATGCTTTTCCATCGTTCATTAAAGGTGTGATGTCTTTAAAGACAATACCTTCTTTCGGATAATCTGGTACGATTGCAATATGTTGCTTGAAATCCATATTTATGAATCCTCCTCGAATTTAAAAGAGTTGTAAATACAAGTCCTTTATCCTAACTGTTCTACTTCTTTATGATTACGAATCGTTTCAAACCATGCATATAACTGCTGATATGTGCTATAAACCAGTTCCTTTTCTAATTGTAATTGGTTTATTTTCTCACGATACGTGTTTGATTCCGTTAAATCACGCTTTTTCATTTCTTCCGCCATAAAAATGACACCGTCTTTTATTGTAACAAATTCTAACTCAAAAAACACCTGTGTCATGAAATTTACTGTATCTTTTGACCACCCTTTATGACGGCAAAGCTGCTCACCATATTGACGAAGCGAAAATGGTGCTTTTTGATGTAGGAATGAATAGTACCATTTAAAATGTTCTCTCGTCGGAACCGTACTAAATAAATGATTGTTTTCTTGATAAAAAACAGTATAGATGCGGGCCGGGAATCCTTTTTCACATATGTGCTTTAAATCTTCTGTTACATCTGGTAAATCAAGAACAACAACATAACGATCTTCTAATGTTATCACATCTTTAGCGTGTACAACATAATCGTTATATGCTTCTAAAGAAAATTTTTGCAGTGCTTCTTCCTTAAAATAGACGATTATCAATTTATCACTCGAAAGATCAGCTAAATTCGTTTCTACATTACGCATACTACGCCAATCAAATAATTGCCAAGCTTCTACAGCAATGTCTTGAACCATAATTTGTGGTTTACGGAAATTATTCCATTCATTAATAGAAGCTTCTCCAACAATCGATACGTGCGCAACAGGAGAAATTTCTTTTGCCAATGTCCCGAAACCAAAGCCAATGCTATCTAATGTCGCTTGTCCATCACGAAGTGTCATTTTCAAATGTGAACCATCGGAACCAATAGCACGAATACTTTCCAGACTTGCATCTTTCACAGCGATGCGCGGCTTTGGATTCCCAACACCGAACGGAGCAAGCTTTTGCATTTCTTCTATTGCAGCAAGTGTGACATCTTCCACTTTACACACTACATCTACCGTAGTAACCGGGATAAAATCCTCATCTGATAGCAATGCAGTAGCTTGCTCGTTTAAGCGTCGGCGCAATTCATCGACATCATCTATACTAAGGGTCATACCAGCAGCCATTGGATGCCCGCCAAAATGCGGTAAAATATCCCGGCAATCTGATAAATTCGCGTACAAATCAAACCCTTCAATACTACGAGCTGATCCTTTTGCCGTACCTTTTTCAGGATCAATACTTAGCACAATTGTCGGACGGTAAAAGCGATCTACGAGCTTTGAAGCAACAATCCCAATTACGCCGGGATTCCACCCTTCTTTTGCCAAAACTAATACTGCATTCTCTTCTGGTGGATAATGTGTTTCTACTTCTGCAATCGCTTCTTCTGTAATTTGCTTTACAATATCTTTTCGTAATTTGTTCAATTCATCAATTTCTTGTGCGAGTTCTTTTGCTTCTTCTATGTCTTCTGATAATAATAAATGGACAGCTGGCGCTGCATCTTCTAATCGTCCAACCGCATTAATGCGTGGTCCAATTGCAAACCCTACACTTTCTTCTGTAATTTCACCTTGCGAAATATTAGCAACTTTAAACAGCGCCTGTAGTCCCACTCGCTGCGTTGTTCGCAATTTTTTCAATCCGCGCTGCACAAGCAGACGGTTTTCACCATAAAGAGGCACTAAATCGGCTACTGTACCAATAACAGCAATTTCTAATAAATGTTCTGGTACACTCCCAAGCAATGCATGAGCAACTTTAAACGCAACACCAACACCTGCTAAATAGTGAAATGGATATACGCCACCCTCTAACTTCGGATGAATGATAGCCAAAGCTTCCGGTAATTCTGGCGGCGGCTCATGATGGTCAGTAATAATTAAATCAATGCCGAGCTCCTTCGCAACCTGCGCCTCATGAACGGCTGCAATCCCTGTATCAACCGTAATGATAAGCGAGAAACCAGCACGGTGCGCCCAGCGAAACGCTTCTTCATTCGGTCCATACCCTTCTGTAAACCGGTTCGGAATATAAAACTCTACATCCGCCCCGAGTTCTTGCAATGCTAGAAATAAAATGGTTGTACTACTAACACCGTCCGCATCATAGTCACCGAAAATTAAAATTTGTTCACCGTTTTGAATCGCTTGGCGAACGCGCTCTACAGTACGATCCATACCTTTAAGTAAAAAAGGATCGTGAAATTCTTGCTGCTCTGTATTTAAAAAATCCACAATCTTTTCTTCTGTATCTAAACCTCTATTTAATAATAACGAAGTAACAAGAGATGACAATTGAAGTTTATTTGCCAATTGTCCTACAAGCTCCTCATTATTATCCTTTTCTTTCCAACGCGTCTTCGGTTGTAACACGACATCACCCCTTAACTTGTCTATTATACTAGACAGACTAAGGGGTGACAATGAGGTTTGACTAACCAATTAGGCTCTTACAGGTAGCCCTTCTCCTACATTAATCAGGAGAATATGGATTAATGTGAACGAAAACATTTTGCACATGATCTTGCTGCATGAGCATCTCTTTCACACGTTTACCAATGCGATGCCCCTCTTCTACCGTAATGTATGGATCAACAGACACTTTAATATCAACAATGACATAGTGTCCATGCTCTCTTGCATATAGCGAGCCTATTTTCTTAATTCCTTCTACTTGCATAACCGCTTCTCTCATCGGAATGATATCTTCCTCATGAAGCACATGATCCAACGTTGTATGAATCGCTTCTTTTCCAATATCCCAAGCCATTTTTATAACGAGTAAAGATACAAATAAACCAGCAACTGGATCAGCATATACAAGCCACTCCATTCCCAGTTTATCGCCTATAATCGCCGCTCCAATACCAATTAAAGCTGCAATTGATGAAAACACATCTGAACGATGCTCATACGCGTTTGCAATAATAGCATCACTATTTATTCTTTTGCCTAACTGATATTTGTATCGAAACATCCCTTCTTTCACAACAATAGAAAGAAGTACAGCAATCACAGTAATCCAGCGCGGAGGCTCAAGCACTTGTGTAAGAGCTTTAACAGAAGAAATAACAATTTCAATTCCGACAATAAATAAAAGAACAGCTACAATAATTGCAGAAATAGATTCCGCTTTTCCGTGCCCATATGGATGATCCTCATCAGGCGGTTGCTTTGCTGCACGCAGTCCAAAAAAGACTGCTAATGAGCCAATCACATCCGAACCAGAATGAACCGCATCCGCCATAAGCGCCTTACTATTTCCAATATATCCAATGACTGCTTTGACAATCGCAAGCACAATATTGCCGACAATTCCAATAATTGCCCCAAACTCCGCTTGTTTAAAACGTTCATCTTTTTCCATAATCGAAACCCTTTCTTTCATCAACGTACACGTTATCCCGCTACTCGTGGACAGTAAGACCCCCACCTCAAGATTCCGCGAAAAACGTTGTCCAGCTCTAGCGGCTAGAATCTCCGGTCGTTTCGCCCCCTCGGACGAGGCAAAAAACGCCTCTCCGTCAGGGGCGCGGGCGTCCTATGATTCTGAGCGAGCCGCTTCCGCTTTTCTAAAGAAGATAGGTGGGGATAACTGTCCGTAAAAGCCCGCACTAACCTTCACTTTATTCTATCCCAGAACAAAAAAAGAAATGCCTGCAAAGAGGCATCTCTTTTCGTTCAAATTCAAGTGATTTTTCTTATACTTGCGGTTCAGATGTCTTTACTTCCACTTTCTTCTGACCTTTTCCTTTTTTCAAACGGCGGTTTTCAAGCATCAGCCAAATTTGGGATGCAACGAAAACAGAAGAGTAAGTACCAACAATTAAACCGACAAATAATGCAATTGAGAAGTTACGCAATGACTCACTGCCGAAAATTAATAATGTAATAACAGGTAGTAACACTGTCATAACTGTATTGATAGAACGACCGATTGTTTGACGAATACTCGCATTCACAATCTCTTCTAAATCGCTTAATGTGCGAATTTTTTGTTTCTGTTTGTACAACTCACGATTTCGGTCAAACGTAACAATCGAATCGTTAATAGAATAACCGATAATTGTTAGCACTGCTGCGATAAACGTTAGATCGACTTCTAAGTGAAGTAAACTGAACACAACGATAATGAAGAATGCATCGTGCAGAAGTGCTAATACTGCTGATAATGCATATGTAAAGCGGAAACGGATGCTCACATATAAAATGATAACAACTGATGCAATCAGTACAGCAATAAACGCATTTCGTGCAATTTCTTTCCCAATTGTTGGAGAAACTGTACTTACGTTTGGCTCTGTACCATATTTATCGTGGAAGACTGTTTTTACTTTCGTAATATCATCTTTTGATAGTACACCAATTGTACGAACAGCAAATCCTTTATTATCGTTACCTGTTGGCACGATATCTTCTGGCTTCACATCTATTTTCAAATCATGCAATTCTTTTTGTACTTGTGATACTGTTATCGCTTGATTTGTTTTAATATCCATGCGCGTACCACTTGCAAAATCAATCCCAAGGTTTAATTTAAAAATTGGTAAAATAATTGAACCTGCAATCATGACAACAACAGAGAACCAGAAAAATTTATGTCCGATACTAACAAAGTTAATACGGTCAAATTTCGTCGGTGCATGTTCTACACCTTTTGATAACGGAATAACTTCCTTCGGTTTTACACCAAAGTAAGAATATTTTTTATCAAAGTAACGGCTCTTAACAAGTAAACTCAGTAAAAAACGTGTACCATATACATTGGTAATGAAGCCGACTAAAATACTTACAATTAAACTTGTCGCAAACCCTTTAACAGAGCTATTACCATATGCAAATAAGACAGCCGCTGCTGCAAGTGTTGTAACATTCGCATCTAAAATGGTTGATAACGAACGCTGATTACCTGCACGATATGCTGATAACATCGATTTTCCGATGCGCAGTTCTTCTTTCAGCCTTTCATACGTAATAACGTTGGCATCAACCGCAATTCCGACCCCGAGCACAAGTGCTGCTATACCCGGCAATGTGAGAACCGCGTGCATCCAATTGAATACGAGTAACGTTATGTAAATATATAGACCAAGCATAATTATCGCTACAAAACCAGGTAGACGATAGAACACAATCATAAACAAGAAAATAAGAGCTATACCGATTGCACTCGCAAAAATTGTTTTTTGTAGTGCTTGCTCACCAAATTTTGCTCCAACAGAAGTAGAGTAAATTTCTTTTAAATCAACAGGAAGCGCTCCGGCATTTAACAACTCTGAAAGTTGTTTCGCGCTCTCTACTGTAAAGTTTCCACCAACAATAGATACTTCCGCTTGATTAAACACTTGATTCACAGTAGCTGCTGATAAATATTTCGGTTTTGGTTTTGCTGCTTCTGCCTTGTAAGAATCTTTTCCTTCTTCAAAGTCAAGCCAAATTACCATTAAATTATTCGGCTTCATGCTTAATATTTTCTCAGTCACTTGACGGAATTTATCAGCACTCTTTAATTTTAAGCTAACACTTGGTCGTCCTTGCTCATCAAATGTTTGCTTTGCACCATCCGTTGCTAAATCCGCACCGTCCATTAGAATGTTATCATTCACATCACGGAACGTTAATTTCGCTTGAGTTGATAATACATCTCGCGCTTGCTGTTGATCTTTGATGCCAGCAAGCTGCACACGAATGCGATCATTTCCTTCAATTTGGATATTCGGTTCGCTTACACCAAGAACGTTTACACGTTTTTCGAGTGCACCAACCGTACTCACAAGAGTATCCCTGGTAACTTTATCCCCTTTTTTCGCTGGCTTTACTTCATATAAAATTTCAAAGCCGCCTCGAAGATCAAGTCCGAGGTTAATTCCTTTTGTAATGTTTTTTGTCGTTGCTCCAATGATTCCTCCAATTAATAACACAACGAGGAAAAAGGCAACGATTCTGCTGCTTCGCTTTGCCATATGTTTCTTGTTCCTCCTTTGAACAAAAGCGCTTGTTCCAAAATTACCTCTTTATCAATACTCATTATTATACTGCAAGAGGAAGAACAAACCAATTACAACCTTATTATTTATTTTCATATTCATCAAACGACCAAAGCGGTGCTTGATACGCCTTCAGCGTTAAATATGTCATATAATCGCTAGCTGTTAACGTTAACACATCATTTACAAGCTCATACAATCTGACATCGGGCCCTACTTTTTTCCACTTTTTGTCCTTTAAACATTTCCATACGTCTTCTAGTGTAACACGTTCATAGCCGAGCATGTGAAACTCTTCCACTTTACTGTCTAAAACAATTTGTAATTGTTCACGGTACACTTCTATTAATCCCTCTTTCTCAGCCACTTCTATCTCATCTCCCTCTGGTCACAGATTTCTCATTTCAAAAGCTTGTCATGCTTATCTTATTCATGCATATAAATTATTGTAAATCATTCCACTGATTTTGAGAAGGTAGGAGAAAACAATGACGAAACAAACCTTTTTACGAGGTGCTTTTATTTTAATGTTCGCCGGCTTTATTACAAAAATATTAGGCTTTATTAATCGCATTGTGATGGCGCGTATTTTAGGCGAAGAAGGTGTTGGGTTATATATGATGGCTGTGCCAACATTTATATTAGCTATTACCATTACACAAATCGGTCTTCCAGTTGCCATTGCAAAACTAATCGCTGAAGCAGAGGCGACACATGATAAACAACAAGTTAAAAGAATATTAACCGTTTCATTGGCCATTACCTCGGTCATTAGTATTCTATTAACAATCGGAATTATGCTTCTTGCTCCTTTATTAGCAGAAACATTACTAACTGATAAACGAACCTACTATCCATTAATCGCTATTTTACCGGTTGTGCCTGTTATTGCTGTTTCCTCTGTGCTGCGCGGTTATTTCCAAGGGAGACAAAACATGAAGCCGAGTGCCTATGCACAAGTACTAGAACAAGTCGTTCGCATTACTATTATTGCTGTATGCATTCGCTTTTTCTTACCATATGGAGTGGAATACGCAGCAGCAGGTGCCATGCTCTCAGCTGTACTTGGAGAAATTGCTTCTCTGTTATTTCTATTAACATTGTTTCAAAGAGAAAAACATCTTTCCATACGTTCTCATTTTATAAGTACTGTAAAAGAAAGTAAAAGTACCTTTTATTCTTTAATGGATATTGCGCTTCCTACAACAGGAAGCCGCTTAATTGGATCTATTTCTTACTTTTTCGAACCAATTGTTGTTATGCAAAGTTTAGCAATTGCCGGAGTTGCAGCTTCTATCGCAACGCAGCAATACGGTATCTTAAATGGATATGCCTTTCCACTTTTGTCTCTGCCAGCCTTTATTACATATGCTCTTTCTACGGCACTTGTTCCTTCTATTAGCGAAGCAAACGCAAAAAAACAACGTCGTTTAGTAGAGCATAGACTACAGCAAGCGCTACGCATCTCTCTTATCACAGGCGGCTGGTCTGTTGTCATTTTATATATATTCGCTTCCCCTATTTTAACGCTTATGTACGGTTCCGATAGCGCTACTCTTTTCATTCAAGTGCTTGCACCTTGCTTTTTATTTCACTATTTTCAAGGACCACTCACTTCTGTATTACAAGCTCTAAATTTAGCGCGAGCGGCCATGATGAATACATTTATCGGAGCAATTGTAAAATTACTTGTTATTTTCGTCCTGGCCTCACAACCACAGTTTCAAATGATGGGCGTCGCTCTTGCAATTGCAGCCAATATCGTTACAGTTACTTTACTTCACTATGCAACTGTCTTAAAAAAAATTACGTTTACTATTTATATAAAAGATTATGTATACGGTTTACTTGCTATTATCATCTCCGGGGGAGTAGGTTACTACATACATAAACATCTTACCTTTTCTCCTTCACTTGGCAAGCAAACATTATGGGAAGTACTATCTACTACGATACTATATGTATTCCTGTTAATCCTTTTTCGAATTATTCGAAAAGAAGAATTACTAAGACTCCCTATTCTTCGCAAATTTTCTTTTTTAAAATAAAAACAGCTATCGAATTTATTTCGATGGCGATTTTTATTTCATAAGCTGCAATGGCTTTTGGTAATAGACAAGTGTTGTACAATCATTCAATCGTTTACTAACACCAGTCTGTACAAAACCCATTTTTTCATACAGATAACAGTTCCGTTTTTCCTCTAAAATTGTGGCTAACTCCCAACTTGTTGCTTGCGGGAACATCTCTTCTAGTAACAATATTACTTTTTGAGCAATTCCTTTTCCTTGATACTTCGGAAGAATAAACATAGGACTGATCCAAAACTTGGTTGTCCCTTCTTTCCAAACTACACATACAGCACCAACAACGGCCTTATTATACATGATTTTATAAAATCCACCATGCGGATTATGAATTCTTGTAATGACTCTATCAAGCTTCTCGTTTGCAGGATTCGTATTATAATCTTGGTATGTTTCCAATAACGGCAGAAAAGCCTCTACTTGCATCGCATAAATCAATTCCGCGTCAGAAACTGCAGCTTTTTCTAGTGCGATTCCCATATCATTCACTCCAAATCAGACTTCTTTGCACTTTCATATTCGACATAGTTCTATGAAGTCCTGTTTGGAGCATATATTTACTCATCTTTTAAATCAACAAAAAACTGACCGTTTTGAAAACTACAATATGAAATCTTCTCAATATCTGTATGCCCCAGTTTCTTTAACTTATCCTCCAGCCATATATCGGTATGTTCCATCATGTATAAATGTTTTTTCTGAATTTCTCCATCAATAATAAGTGGAACTGAAAATAATGGTGTGTCATTTTTACTTTTTTGTTTTTCAAATACTGATAATCTTCCCGATGGCTCTAAAATCGCATACTCTATATCACGTATATCACCGATACTTTGCTCGCGTAATTGCATAAGTAAATCATCCATGTTATAACGCTGTTTACGCATTTGCTTCTCATCAATCTTCCCCTCACGTATGATAATAGCCGGCTCCCCTTCTAATATATGACGAATACGCTGACTTTTTAGCGAGACAAGGGATAACACAATTTGAATAAGCATAATCAGCACCATCGGAACGAGTTGATGCCAAATTGCTTTATCCATATTTTCAATTGCAATAACCGCCATTTCACCAAGCATAATAAATACAACTAAGTCTAAAACACTTAATTCACCAATTTCGCGTTTTCCCATCAGCCGAAAAATAATTAACATCACACTGTATAAAAGAATTGTTCGAAAGATAATTTGAAGTAGTTCCATCTTTCATTTCCTTCCTCGTCGCAATTTCTATATATTAGTTTCCCCGCACAAAAAGAAACTAGTCTAACTTAGCAAAAGAAGAAATATGCTTGTATTAGAAAGGAGAGATGCTCTATGGATGGAACTAGAAAATTATCAATTGCAGTTGGATTCGGCATCGTTACCTTGCTTATTTTTGCTTGCCTAGCAAGTATCATCATTGCTTTATTATTGAAGTTTACAAACATAAATGAAAGAACTTTATCCATCGCACTTCTTGTCCTCGCAATTGTATCGACAGTAATCGCTGGATTTGTTGCTGGAGTAAAAGCACAAGGAAAAGGATGGTTTGTCGGTGGATCTACTGGAGTTGTATTTGCTATTCTCGTATTTCTTGTAAATTATTTAGGCTTTTCATCGGCGTTATCGAACGTACAGCTTCTATATCAACTTGTACTTATTGCGGCAAGTACAATTGGAGGCATACTTGGAGTCAATATCGGTAAGCGCACAACATATTAAAAAAAAGCCCTGTATTTTCAGGGCTTTTTCATTAGTTTTTCACAACGTCGCGAATTGCACTGCGATCAAATGTAAGGTGTGAACCACCAGATTTAATCACAATTGTTGTATCGTTTACAGATTCAATTGTACCGTGTAAGCCGCCAATTGTGACGATTGCATCGCCTTTTTTCAGTTCGCTTTGCATTTGCGCTACAGCCTTTTGACGTTTTTGTTGTGGACGAATTAGTAAGAAGTAGAAAATCGCAAACATCGCAACGATCATGATAATATTCATCATACCTGGATTCATCTTTTATGCCTCCTTAATTATTATGTATTAGAAGTTTTTAGCATTCGGTTTATTAAAACCATATTGTTCAAAGAACTCATCACGGAAATCTCCAAGACGGTCTTCACGAATGGCTTGTCTCACCTGCTCCATTAATTTTAACAGAAAATGCAGGTTGTGATAAGACGTTAAACGAATTCCGAATGTTTCATCACATTTCATTAAGTGACGAATGTACGCACGTGAATAGTTTTTACATGTATAACAATCACAATTCGGATCAAGCGGACCAAAGTCTTTCGCAAATTTTGCATTTTTTACAACTAAGCGGCCTTCACTTGTCATACACGTACCGTTTCGCGCAATACGAGTTGGAAGTACACAGTCGAACATATCAATACCGCGGATTGCACCATCAATTAACGAATCTGGTGATCCAACGCCCATTAAATAACGCGGCTTGTTATCAGGAAGAAGCGGTGTTGTAAATTCAAGCACACGGTTCATAATATCTTTCGGTTCCCCAACGGATAAACCACCAACTGCGTAACCCGGAAAATCCATTGAAACAAGGTCGCGTGCACTTTGACGACGAAGCTCTTCAAACTCTCCGCCCTGTACAATACCAAATAGACCTTGATCCTCTGGACGCTGATGTGCTTTTAAGCAACGTTCTGCCCAGCGGCTCGTACGCTCTACTGATTTTTTCATATACTCAAATGTTGCCGGAAACGGCGGACACTCATCAAACGCCATCATAATATCAGAACCAAGTGCATTTTGAATTTCCATTGCCTTTTCTGGTGATAGGAACAATTTATCCCCGTTTAAGTGATTACGGAAATGAACACCTTCTTCTTCAATGCGGCGGAAGTCACTTAAACTAAATACTTGGAAGCCGCCAGAATCTGTTAAAATCGACCGATCCCAGTTCATAAATTTATGCAAGCCGCCTGCCTCACGCACAATTTCATGACCAGGACGAAGCCATAAATGATACGTATTACTTAAAATAATACCCGCATCCATTGCTTTTAACTCTTCTGGTGACATTGTTTTTACAGTTGCAAGTGTTCCAACTGGCATAAAAATCGGCGTTTCAAATGAACCATGCGGTGTATGAACACGTCCTAAACGTGCACCCGTTTGTTTACATGTTTTAATTAATTCATAACGTATTGCTGTCATATCTTTACTCCTTTTTATTTCTTTTCTACTTGAGAGTGAGATGCAACAAACATCGCATCACCGAAGCTAAAGAAACGATACTTTTCTCTTACCGCTTCATTGTAGGCATGAAGAACATTTTCTCTTCCTGCAAATGCACTCACAAGCATAATTAATGTTGACTTTGGCAAATGGAAGTTTGTAATTAAACCATCGATCGCTTTAAATTCATATCCTGGATACATAAAAATATCAGTCCAGCCAGAAGCGGCGCAAATCTTGCCATTATTATCTGTTGCAATTGTTTCAAGCGTACGCGTTGATGTTGTTCCAACAGTAATAATACGGCCACCTTCTTGCTTCACACGATTTAGAAGGTCTGCTGTTTCCGCTGACATATGATAATATTCCGCATGCATATGATGTTCTTCAATTGTATCTGCAGAAACCGGTCTAAATGTCCCAAGACCAACATGAAGCGTAATAAACGCTAAATGAATGCCTTTTTTCTTCAGTTCTTCTAACAGCTCTTCTGTAAAATGAAGCCCTGCTGTTGGCGCTGCTGCTGAACCAACTTCACGTGCAAATACCGTCTGATAACGGTCACGGTCTTCAAGTGTTTCTTTAATATACGGAGGAAGCGGCATTTCCCCAAGTTCATCTAAAATTTCATAGAAAATACCGTCATACGAAAATTCTAAATGACGGCCACCTTGATCGCCAGTTCCAACACATGTTGCTTTTAGTTTTCCCTCACCAAAAGAAATTACCGTTCCTTCTTTCACACGTTTCGCCGGTTTAACAAGTGTCTCCCAAGTATCGCCATCTTCTTGCTTTAATAAAAGCACTTCAATATGTGCCCCTGTATCTTCTTTTACACCGTGCAAACGAGCAGGCATTACTTTCGTTTCATTTAAAACTAAGCAATCACCTTCATGTAAATAAGAAAGAATGTCAGTAAAATGCTTATGCTGAATCTCGCCAGTTTCACGATCTAGCACCATTAACCTTGATGTTTCTCGCTCTTCAAGTGGTATTTGTGCAATGAGTTCTTCTGGTAAATAAAAATCAAACAGATTAATATCCATAACTTATGTTCACCTATTTCTATCTAAATCGATTTATTACATACATAATAAAAGATAATACAATACTTATCACAATACACGTAATGACAGGAAAATAAAAGGTAACTTTCCCCTTTTTCACAAAAATATCGCCTGGAAGCCTACCTATAAAGTGAAACTTCCAAGCCAATCCAACAACAATGAAGAAAATACCTACTGTAATGAGCAGCTTTGGCATATCCGTCATGCTTGTGGCATCTCCATTCCGAAATGTTCATATACAAGCGGTGTAACAATACGGCCTCGTGGTGTTCTTTGTAGGAAACCAATTTGTAATAAATACGGCTCATACACATCTTCAATTGTGTGTGATTCTTCTCCAATCGTTGCGGAAACTGTTTCTAATCCAACTGGACCACCGCGGAACTTTTCAATAATACCAAGCAATAATTTATGGTCAATATGATCGAGTCCAAGCTTATCTACTTGTAGTAGTTCAAGTGCCATTTGCGCAATTTCTATCGTAATCGTTCCATCACCTCGAACTTGTGCAAAATCACGTACACGGCGCAATAAACGATTCGCAATACGAGGCGTACCTCGTGCACGCCTTGCGATTTCTAAAGCAGCTAAGGAGTCGATTTCAACTTCAAACACTTCTGCAGTACGCCTTACAATAGCTGACAACTGATCAACTGTGTAATATTCTAAACGAGATAATACACCGAAGCGATCTCGAAGCGGTGCAGATAACGCTCCTGCCCGCGTTGTTGCCCCAATTAACGTAAACGGCGGTAAATCAAGCCGAACTGAGCGTGCTGTCGGGCCTTTTCCAATAACTATATCAAGACAAAAATCTTCCATTGCTGGATACAACACCTCTTCAATTGAACGATGTAAACGGTGAATTTCATCAATAAATAAAACATCACCTGGTTGAAGTGCTGTTAATACTGCTGCTAAATCACCTGGCCGTTCAATTGCTGGTCCTGACGTTGTACGAATATTCACGCCCATTTCATTCGCAATAATATTTGCTAATGTCGTTTTTCCAAGTCCTGGCGGTCCATATAATAATACGTGATCTAACGTTTCTTCACGCATTTTCGCCGCCTCAATAAATACTTCTAGATTATGCTTTGCTTTATCTTGGCCAATATATTGACGGAGCGTTTGTGGTCTTAACGAATATTCTAAGTCCGCATCTTCATACGCGGATTCTCCTGAAACGAGACGTTCGTCCATTCTACTCACCTCTTACCATTTAGTAAAAGACTAAGTGCCTTTTTAATATATTGATCCGTCGTAAGTGATTCTTTTAATAATTCTGGCACGACGCGAGATACTTCTCGCTCTGCATATCCAAGTGCTCTAAGCGCTTCTAGTGCTTCATCAAGCTCCGCAGATGTTCCTTTCTTCTCATCGAAACGTTCTGCATCTGAGAATAAGTCGGCAAAAGCGTCAGGCACAACATCTGCCAATTTTCCTTTTAAATCTAAAATCATTTGACGCGCTGTTTTCTTCCCGACGCCAGGGAACTTCACTAAAAATTTTTCATCCTCATGTTCAATCGCTTGTACAACCTGCCCCGTTTGACCTGAAGCTAAAATCGCGAGCGCTCCCTTCGGTCCAATCCCCGATACACCTAAAAGCTTTGTAAATAGTAAGCGCTCTTCACGTGTTTTAAATCCGTAAAGGGCCATTATATCTTCTCTTACATAATGATATGTATATACACGAAGTTCTTGTTTACTTCTTTGGAATACATACGGATTTGGTGTGAAAATCTGATAACCAATTCCGTTATGATCAAGAACGATATATTCCGGTCCTACATATTCCACATAACCTGTAATATATTCAAACAAAACTGTATCTCTCCCTCTCAAATCATGTATTCCATTTTAACATAAATAACGATAAAAATGCGAGGTTCCCCCAACAAATGTTCTCTATCCTATTTTTCATTTTCATATTGACAGAATGCTCTCGAAAAATGATTTTAGCAAAACAAAAATAAGAAACAAGCCGTAGCTATCTTACGCTACGGCTGTTTCCATTTCTCATAGAATATTGTTCCATATCTTTCATCACTTTCACAAACCGCTCTTTTGACTTCACTCGAATTCCTCGCTTCAGCTGTTCACGCTGATAGCTCTTCATCTTTTTCATATCGATTTGAAAGAAGGAATGAATGGCATTGTCATTTTCCGGCACACCGTTAAAAATTTGGAGAATTCCCTCTTTTGAAACTCCAAAATACCCACTCGTTTTTAATAACGGTGAAATATCATCAATGCGCTGTTGCAATACAATTTGTACATCATCTCGATCAACGAGTTGCCAATCTTTATATTGCTCGAAAAGCTTTTCTAAATTCACAACTTCTTCTCTAAAAATCTCCTGACTCACTTCCCCGTCTAAATATATACGCTGCAACATGATTGTAATTTGAGGTTCCTGCTGGGCTTCATTACCCGAACTCTCTGCCGATGCTACACTCGATTCATGATACAAACAAAACGCAGCTAGTACAATCTGCATAGCAACGATCATGAACTTCATATACTGTCACCTCTTTTAGGGAAAATAAAAAACTTCTATTTACAGTTTGACCGAAAGTAGAAGTTTTATGCCCCTTAGAAGATTCGAAGTTAGATATCTCGAAAAGCAGCATTAACTCATTATATAGATACAAATTAAAAACCCCTTGCTTTTTAGGTGGGCGAGAGCATCTGGCCATACATAGAAGCGGTCAGGGCCTTTTTCTGCCACATGCAAGGTTTAAAACAAAAGGAGAAAGCAAGTAGCGGTTATGTCGTATTCTGCATAGCAGCAATTGATATGTCGAAACATTAAAATGAATTTGTATTGAATAGATTTTTTGTCAATAAAGAATGAGGTGTACAAGATTAAGAATATAAAAAAGCGGAATAAGCTCTTCAACCTATTCCGCTACCATTTTCTATATAAATAAGAAAGACGCCTGTCATGCAGGCGTCTTGATGCGTTTACGGCGAGAGACCAGGCGGCCACATCCGCGTGTTTAGCACTTAAGCATATCTCTCGTCTTACGTAAATTAGCTCATCGCTTTGTTAATATAACATTAATGCTAAGAGAAAGCAAGAAAAAAATAATAATCAAAAACGCTGTCTCTAAAAAAGGATCATTTCACAAAATGTCGAATATGGAGAACACTTATAAAGAAAGGATATAGAATGATGACACAAGTAATCTTATTTAGGGGAAAAATATGTACCGGTAAAACAACAATATCAAATTCTGTAGGCACACAACTACATATACCGGTTATTCATAAAGACGATCTATATGACTCTATCGCTGAACACATAACAGATCATTTCATTCGAAACAAAATTTGCTTTAGTATTCTATTCCGATTGTTAGAATCCACTCTTGCTTGCAATGCAACCATTATTATCGATTTCGGTTATAACCACTTAGATGATGTTCTGAAATTAAAATCTTGGGTCGAACAACGAAAAGGGATTTTAACGTCTATTTCATGTACTTGTAGTGATGAATCTGTCTGGGCGCGTCGACTAAATGAACGAAAAACAAATCCTCAGCCAAATCAACTCATCACAGACTTACATGAATTAAAACAACATTATAGTACAATTAATACAGACTTATTAGCAGATGAACTTCAATTAGACTGCATAGAAGATATTCATTTATTAACAGAAAAAGCGATACATTACATAAATAAAAAGAAGGGGAAATAATATCTCCCCTTCCTTCCATTATCGCACCACGTTAGTTACATTCGTACGAAGGTCTCGGAACATATTTGTTACATCACGATTTAAATCATTTGTAATTGTTCCATTTCGTAGCTGCGTACTCATTGTATCAACGCGAGTAAACATATCTGCTTTCGCTGTTACATAGACATTACGATTGTTCACAAGAGGCGCAACAGTTTTGCGAATGTCATTTTCTAACGCTTTTTCGTCTGGATTGTTGCGAGTTTTGACCGCAATGACAACATCATTACCACGTACAACAGTAGAAACACGATCTACATTATCCATACCTTTTACTCGGTTGGTAACTGCTTCAGCTACTTTACCATCGTTGTTTATATACGTGTTGTTCATCGTAACATTGCGAGTTGGATATGGATTCGTCATTTGTCCATGATAATTTACATCGCGGTAATAATTGTATCCAACGTTATCACGACGATTGTGAATGTCTTGATTAATTTTTGTATACTTTACATTCCCATAATCGTCAGTTCTTGCATTGTTACGGTATGTGACATAATCTGTGTAACGGTCTGTACGTGCTACATTATCTCTATACGGAGAAGCATTCTCATACGATGTACGCTCATAATTATAAGTAGCATTACGATCCATTGCACTTTTATTTTTAGGTGTACCACATGCAGCTAATGCACTGGTAACTAACAAAGAAGCAGCAATAAGTTTAATTTTTTTGTTCAATGCAAAAACCCCCTCTGTTAGAATGAACTTTTCATTCGAAAAGCTCCCTCTTATCATGAGTCACAAAAGAGGTTTTTACACTGTAAGTATTTTACTTAAAATTCCGGAGATACCGCTGCTAAATAACGCTTATACTCCGAGCTGGCATGAAGGTGCTCAGTAATAAGGCCTTTTACATTTGCTACTTTTACCTTCGTTTGTAGCTTCTCAACAAGTTTTTCAATTTTTTGTTCCATTTCTGCTATTTTCTTTCTCAGCAGGGTTCATTTACTCTTATGGGACTATATTATATAATCTTTGCTGAATTTCCAAACAAATTCTCACAAAAAACCGTTCTTCATGAAAGAACGGCTTCCTAACACTCTTTTTAAGCTTCCTCTTCTTCTGGATAAGGTGCTCCAAATACAGAAGGAGAATTTTGTTGATAATACATTGTACCTGGCTGCAGCGCATGCGGAATATATGGATTTTGTTGATGAAATTCACGTGAAAAATAGGGCATACCTGGCTGTGGACTATACAATTGCGGTTCGTCATCACAACCGCAATCCTCTTGTACCGGCGCAATAGACGATGTATTATTATCCATTGTTACAGATGCGACATCTGGATTTGACATAGCAGTGTATTGCATATCATATTGTGGCATTCTTTGTATTGGCGGCATTCCTTGCATCGGCGGCATTCCTTGCATTGGCGGCATTCCTTGCATCGGCGGCATTCCTTGCATCGGCGGCATTCCTTGCATCGGCGGCATTCCTTGCATCGGCGGCATTCCTTGCATCGGCGGCATTCCTTGCATCGGTGGCATTCCTTGCATCGGTGGCATTCCTTGCATCGGTGGTGTACCGTAGTATGGACTTTGTTGATATGGCACCGGTTGCGGATATGATGGTTGATGCGAATACGGACTTGGTGCAAAAGGTGACATTTGATTGTTTTCCATCATCGGCATCATATTTGGCATTGGATTGCTTTCCATCATCGGCATCATGTTTGGCATTGGATTGCTTTCCATCATCGGCATCATGTTTGGCATTGGATTGCTTTCCATCATCGGCATCATATTTGGCATTGGATTATTTTCCATCATCGGCATCATGTTTGGCATTGGATTATTTTCCATCATCGGCATCATGTTTGGCATTGGATTGCTTTCCATCATCGGCATCATATTTGGCATTGGATTGCTTTCCATCATTGGCATCATATTTGGCATTGGGTTACTTCCCATCATCGGCATCATGTTTGGTATTTCACTGCTTTCCATCATTGGCATCATATTTGGCATTGGGTTGCTTCCCATCATCGGCATCATGTTTGGCATTGGATTGCTTTCCATCATTGGCATCATATTTGGCATTGGGCTGCTTTCCATCATCGGCATCACGTTTGGCATTTGGCTGTTTTCCATCATCGGCATTATGTTTGGTATTTCACTGCTTTCCATCATTGGCATCACGTTTGGCATTTGGCTGTTTTCCATCATTGGCATCATGTTTGGTATTTCACTACTTTCCATCATTGGCATCACGTTTGGCATTTGGCTGTTTTCCATCATTGGCATCACGTTTGGCATTTGATTCTCTTCCATGATTGGCATCGTAACATTAGGCGGGAGTACTTGCGGAATTTCTTTTGTAACATTTGGCATAACAACATCACTTACATTCTCTTTCTTCACTTCCGGTGCAACAATATTGCTTACATTTTCTTTCTTCACTTCCGGTGCAACAATGTTGCTTACATTTTCTTTCTTCACTTCCGGTGCAACAATGTTGCTTACATTTTCTTTCTTCACTTCCGGTGCAATAATATTGCTTACATTTTCTTTCTTTACTTCTGGTGCAACGACATTGCTTCCTTTCATTTTATTTACTTGCGGAGCAATTAAATCGTTCCCTTTTTTTATAATATCTGCAATTTTATATTCTTTCGCTGATTTGACTGGCGGTTGCGGTGGTTGTGGTAAAATGTTTACGGAAAATTTTGTGCTCTCCTTTTGTTTTTCTACTTTACTAACAGTCGGTTGCTTTTCAATAATAGGTTGTTTTTCCACCGGCTTCTCTTTTTGTATCGGTTGCTCCTTTTGCACTTCTTTTTGTATAGGCTGTTCTTTTTGCACTTCTTTTTGTATAGGCTGTTCTTTTTGCACTTCTTTTTGGGGTTTTATCTGCATTTCCTTCTGTCCCATTTGTGCTGCTGGCTTTTCTGTAATTGGTCCAGCTTGTGGAGCCATTTCTTCCTCTTCTTCTATACCAAGAGTTTTCGGTGCTACAGGGAATTCTTTTTGCTGTACTTCTTTTACATATTCTTTTGGAGGGACCGAACCAGCACCTGGATTTTTTTTAATTGGAATGCTATTGGATGGTACTTTAATTTTCATGCCAGGCATAATTAAGTCTGGATTACTGAGCTGTGCATTCGCTTTTTTTAATGTTTCAAAATCTACCCCGTACTTTTTCGCAATTTTCCAAAGGGTATCCCCTTTTTGCACGATATGAATTTTCAAATTTTCCCCCTCCTGTATAACTTATCTATAATAAAGTGAAACTTCCATCAGTGGAGATTTTCTTCATCCCCCGCTTATCTTATTCGCTTTTCTCTAAATCTTGAGGTACGGTCTTACTGTCCACAAATAGCGGGATAAAAACGAATATAAACACAATGATTGCTTCACCACAATGTATGCTCATAAAAGTAAAATTATGTACAAAAGAAAAAGCAACGGAAATCCGCCGCTTTTATACTCGCTCTAACATTCTGTTTAATGCAAGTACCGCTTCTTCCGTTACTTTTTTATCTACTTCAATTACATTTACATGCTCGCCGCGCAAGGTTGCTTCCAGTACCCATAGTAAATGTGGTAAGTCAATACGATTCATCGTTAAGCATGGGCACATAAATGGATTTAACGAAATAATTTCTTTATCTGGGTGCTGCTGAATAATACGATTAACTAAATTCATTTCTGTACCGATTGCCCACTTACTTCCAGACGGAGCTTTTTCAATCATATCAATAATATATTTTGTTGAGCCTGCATAATCAGAAGCTGTAACAACTTCATAGCAACACTCCGGATGAACAATAATATTCATATCCGGATGATTTCTCCTTACACTTTCAATATTTTTCACAGTAAAATTTTGATGGACAGAACAATGTCCTTTCCATAAAATAACTTGAACATCTTCCATATTCCCGTCATATTCCAATGAATCTGTGTGTGGGTCCCAAACTGCCATTTTTTCTAGCGGTACACCTAGGTCATATGCTGTATTACGTCCTAAATGCTGATCTGGTAAGAATAAAATCCGCTCTTTTTGTGTAAACGCCCATTTTACCATCTTTTTCGCATTAGAAGATGTAACTGTCGCACCGCCATTTCGGCCGCAAAATGCTTTAATCGCAGCTGTTGAATTTACATAGGTTAACGGAAGCATTGTATCTCCAAATAATTGCTGCAATTCTTTCCAAGCTCGCTCCGTTTGTTCAATATCAGCCATATCCGCCATAGAACAACCAGCTCGCATATCAGGAAGAATAACAATTTGTTCATCTGTTGTTAGCATATCAGCTGTTTCTGCCATAAAGTGAACACCACAAAATACAATATACTTTGCCTCTTTATTACGCGCCGCTACTTGTGCAAGCTGCAAGGAATCTCCCGTGGAATCTGAAAATTGGACAACCTCATCTTTTTGATAATGATGCCCTGGAATGAAAAGCTTCCCCCCTAACTTTTCTTTAATTTCACGAACACGCGCTTCCATCTCTTCAATTGACATTGTTTCATAACGATCTGGTAACATCGTTTCAATCGGTTGCACTGTCTCTAAAATATCCATCAGTGAAGTCCCCCTCTTCTCTCAATCACACTTCAATATTGAAACTAATATCTAACGCTTTAACAGAATGCGTTACCAATCCTAACGAAATGTAATCCACACCTGTTTGGCCATACTTCGCTATATTTTCCATCGTAATCCCGCCTGAAGCTTCTGTAACAATTGCGCTTGGAACGAGCTTACAATATTCACGCACTTCTTCTGGTGTACGATTATCAAACATAATAATGTCTGCTCCGGCAGAAATTGCTTCTAATACTTGTTCTTCCGTCTCTGTTTCTACTTCTACTTTCACCATATGTCCAAGCTGTTCTTTCACCACTGTTACCGCTTTTGTAATCGATCCAGCAAATACAATATGATTATCTTTAATCATGACACCATCGTATAATCCGAAACGATGATTATAACCGCCGCCACATACAACGGCATATTTATCAAACATACGAAGTCCTGGCATCGTTTTTCTCGTATCACAAATGCGTGTATGATCGCTTCCGATTGCAGTAACTGCTTTTCTTGTCATCGTCGCTACGCCGCTCATACGCTGAATAACATTTAACACAACACGCTCTGCTGTTAATAAAGAAGCAATCGGCCCTTGTATAGTAGCAAGGATGTCTCCGTTTGTTACCATGTCCCCGTCTTTTTTATGAAGTATAACTTCAATTCGATTATCTAATAATGCAAAACCTTCCTTAATCACATCAGCTCCTGCAAACACACCTGTATCTTTAACAAGTAACGTTCCCTTTGCTTGCTGGTCGTTTGGAAAAATAAGCTGCGATGTTACGTCTCGCTCCCCGATATCTTCTAGAAAAAATTGTTTTAATGCCTCTTTTACTTTTAACGCATTCATAGTACCCCTCTTTTCTTACGCGAATCGCAACATATTTCTTCTCATTACAATTTCGTGTGTCTTATTACTACGATTTGGAAAGTCACTGCGATAATGACCGCCAATACTCTCTTTTCTTTGCAGTGCAGCTTTTGTTAGTAGCTGACAAACCGTTAACATATTGATAATTGTTATATCCTCATTTGTAAAATTTTTATATAGGAGCATTTTATTATAGGTTCCATACTGCTCTAACCATTGCTTCGCATACAATAAGCCTTCTTCTGTGCGGACAATTCCAACGTATTTCATCATCATCTCTTGTAGTTCTTCTTTTTTTGGTAATTTTATTTGTTGTAAATCACCTTTCATTATTTCATTGGTGCTCACTATTCGTGGCCTACTATTCGCTAAAATGTGTTCCCCGACACGTTTTCCAAATACAAGACCTTCTAATAATGAATTACTCGCAAGGCGATTGGCACCATGTACACCATTACATGCCACTTCGCCAACTGCATATAGACGATTGATCGATGTTTCCCCGTTACAATTTGTTTTTACGCCGCCCATATGAAAATGCGCACCTGGCACTACTGGAATGCACTTACTTTTCACGTTAACGCCACTTTTTTCACATAAAAAAGAGACGGTTGGAAAACGTTCTTCAAAATTTGTAATAGATGATATATCTAAGTGCACTTTTTCACCAGCTAGCATTTGTTCATGAATAGCACGCGCGACCACATCACGCGGCGCGAGGTCTTGTTGTTCATGAACATTCGTCATAAAGCGCTCTCCTTTTCCATTTCGAAGAATAGCTCCTTCTCCGCGCACCGCTTCTGATACAAGGCCGCAGCAAGCACCATTTACGTATAACATCGTTGGATGAAACTGTACAAATTCTAAATCAACAAGCTCTCCCCCGGCTCGATATACCATCGCTAAGCCATCACCTGTAACAGTACAATCATTGGAGGTAAACGCATATAATTCTCCAATACCGCCTGTTGCTAGTACAACACTCTGCGCGTCATACTTTTGTATATTCCCTTCACTATCACGCGCTACAACACCGTGGCAAGTCTGATTTTCTATTATAAAATCCAAGACCATTTCTTGTTCAACAATTGTCACGTATGGAAGTACTTGCTCTGCAAGATGCGCTAATAAATTTTTTCCGGTTGCATCCCCGCCTGCATGTAAAATACGTCGCTTTCGATGCGCCCCTTCTTTTCCAAAGTGTAGCCCTCGTTCATCGCCGTCAAAACTCATACCGTTATCTAATAATATTTTCATTTCTTTCGGCCCTTGCTCTACTAAATAACGAACAGCTTCCGTATTGTTATAATGGCAGCCTGCTGTAAGCGTATCTTCATAATGATCGTCTGGATGATCAAATGAAGCAACTGCAGCTGCAATCCCACCTTGTGCTAAATTTGTATTGTTATTTCGCCCTGTTTTCTTTGTGATAATCATCACATTCTTTTCGTGGCAAATGGTTTGTGCAACGCGCAGCGCTGCAACCCCGCTTCCGATAATTAAGACATCTGCATTTGGCATTTTCATTGCCCCCTACTTTACACTTTTCAACTGTCTTGACACCTATATTTACATATATTTAAAATAATAACAAGAACTTTTTAGAAAACGACAAGAAAATCTTATACAGAAAGGGCTATGTTCTATGATATATATGGATTATGCTGCAACAACACCTATGAGTAAAGAAGCGCTAGAAACATACACAAAAGCCGCTGAACGTTATTTTGGAAACGAGCAAAGCTTACACGATATTGGTGGGACTGCCTCCTCTTTGTTACAATCTTGCCGCCAAACATTTGCTGCGATGATCGGAGGAAAAGAACAAGGCGTTTTTTTTACGAGCGGCGGATCTGAATCAAACTATCTTGCGATTCAATCATTACTAAATACTCGAAACGGTACGCATATCATTACAACACCTATTGAACATGCATCGATCCGAAATTATTTTCGCCTTCTTCAAAAGCAGGGCTATGAAATTACTGAAATACCTGTGGATCGATTTGGCATGATTCAACTCGAAATACTTGAGCGTTCCATTACAAAACAAACTGTACTTGCAAGCATTCAACATGGAAACTCTGAAATTGGCACACTGCAACCAATTGCTGAAATTGGAGCCATTCTCCAAAAGTATAACGTCTTATTTCATACAGATTGCGTACAATCATTTGGAAAAATGCCGATTGATGTAGAAAAAATGAATATTGATAGCCTCTCTGTTTCAGCGCATAAAATTTATGGACCAAAAGGAGTCGGCGCATGCTATATAAACCCGCAAGTTCGTTGGGGAGAAGTGTTTCCAGGAACCTCTCATGAAAGAGGGTTTCGCCCCGGCACCGTGAATGTCCCTGGCGTCGCTTCATTTATTACAGCAGCGCAGCATATACTACAGAACCGCCAAGAGGAAATGGGACGTTTACAAGAATTACGAACATACTTTATCAAGCAATTACAAGCTCTTTCACCCGAAATACAAATTGAAGGTCATTCTATTTCTTGTTTACCGCATATCATTGGGGTTACAATAAAAGGAATAGAAGGTCAGTATACGATGCTAGAGTGCAATCGTCGTGGTATTGCTATTTCAACAGGAAGTGCTTGTCAAATTGGGAAACAAGAGCCTTCTAAAACGATGCTTGCGATTGGAAAAGAACATGACGAGGCGAAGCAATATGTTCGTTTTTCACTTGGACAGCAAACAACAACAGAACATATCGATGCAGCGATTCATGCAATTGCAACAGTTAGAAATCAATTCAATAGAGGGGTTAATAGAACATGAATCAAAATGAACAAAAAAAGATTTTAGGCGAGGAAAGAAGACAGCTCATTTTAGAGTGGCTCCTCGCTGCAAATAAACCATTGTCCGGTAGTGAATTAGCAAAGAAAACAAATGTAAGCCGTCAAGTTATCGTACAAGATATTTCTTTATTAAAAGCACGAAACGAACCCATTATTGCAACGGCGCAAGGATATTTATATTTAAAACCGACAGAAAAACAACATACATTTGAACGTATCATCGTTTGTCAGCATCAGCCCAATGAAGTTCGTAAAGAACTCACGCTACTTGTGGACCATGGCGTTACAATTAAAGATGTAAAAGTGGAGCATCCGGTATATGGAGATTTAACAGCTTCCATTATGGTAAGTAATCGCTTTGAAGTCGAGCAGTATTTAAACAAGATTGAAAAAACAAACGCAACTTACTTATCACAGCTTACAAATGGAATTCATTTGCATACAATTGAAGCAGATTCGCTTGAAAAGTTAAATGCTGCTTGCGAGGCATTAGACCGGGCAGGATTTCTTGTTCATTAAAAAACGTACAGAGAATTTTACTTTCTCTGTGCGTTTTTTATTTTCATCATGCTACAATAGAAAAAATAATGGGAAAGGAGAAAATATATGGTAATCGAACTCATTCATTTTAGCATCGGGAAACCAAAAACGATTCAATATGCAGAAAATAAAGAAATGACAAGCGGTATATGTAAACAGCTTGTTAAGGATGCTTTTTTATCAAAAGATGGATTTCAAGGAGACGGTGTTGCGGACTTACGCTTTCACGGTGGGCCTGATCGTGCCGTTTGTGTTTATCCCTATGAACATTATGATTTGTGGGAAAACGAGTTTCATACATCACTTCCTTCATCTGCATTTGGAGAGAATGTAACAGTTACAAATATGTTAGAGCAAGATGTTTGTATTGGCGACATTTATCAGCTCGGAGATGCAATTGTTCAAGTGACGCAAGGAAGAGTTCCATGCAGTACAATTTCGAAACGACTCGGCATTCCTAGCATTTTACCTCGCATTGTTGAAACTGGCTATACAGGATATTTATGTCGCGTTTTGCAAGAAGGAACGGTTCGTAAAGATTCACCAATTACATTACTCGAACGTCATCCACATCAAGTTTCCATTCTATTTGCGAACGAAATCTATTTCCGAGGGCAAAAAGATGTAGAGAGTATGGAAAAAATTGTCGCCGTTCCTGAACTAGCAGAAGAGTGGCGAAAATCATTAACCGCACGGCTTGGGAAATTAACATAAAGTGAAACTTCCATCAGTGTTTTTTCATCTCCCACTGATCAATCGAAGTCTAACTGCTTGTTTGTATGAAATAGAAACGCTATTGTATCTGTTAAAACATGACAAGACTATATTTAGCACTAGTCACTCTAGTAAGTTGAAAATAATATTTATGAAATAGAGAAACGTTCAAATTATTTGGAGGTGATCACCTATGCAAATTATTAACACAACATCATCTTATTTTTCAATAGCAAAACTTTCTGAAGGTGTGTATGCTGCAATCGCCAAAAAAGGTGAAGGGGCAATGAGTAATTCTGGTTTCATTGATTTAGGGGACGAGGTTCTTATATTTGATACATTTGTAACTCCTAACGCTGCTAGAGATTTGCGAAAAGTAACAGAAGATATTACTCAAAAAAAAATTAAATATGTTTTTAATAGCCATTACCACGGAGATCACACTTTTGGTAATCAAATTTTTGAAGACGTAACAATCATTTCAACTTCACTTACAAGAGATTTACATGCAGAGCAAAACGTTATTATAGATTTAAATAAAGAGCAAGTAGAAATGCAACTATACTTGAATCAACTAGAACAAAGAATAATGACTGAAAGTGATCCAGTCTTATTAGAAAGCCTTGATAGTCAATTTAAAGAAATGTCAAAAGTACACGCATCATTACCTGAATTACGAATTGTACTTCCAAGTTTGACCTTTAATGATAAACTTGTAATTCATGGAACTTGCCGAACAATTGAATTATATTGCTACGGAGGTGGTCATACTCCAAGTGATGCATTTCTATATTTACCAGAGGAGAAAATTGTATTTATGGGCGATCTAGTCTTAGAGAATCTACATCCTCCTATTTTTAATTCCCAGCAATTTATTGACAACTTATCTAAAGTTGATGCGATGGATATACAAACAATCATTCCTGGTCACGGTAATATAGTGACAAAAGATCAAATTGGAGTTATATCACAATATTTGCAGCACCTTAACATGAGAGTAGCATCTTCTTTAGAAAAGGGAGAATCCTTAGAACAAATCTTATCAACTAATATTCCTAAAGAATATGCCAACTGGACAGGTGTCGATGGATACAAACGAAACCTTACTATTGTATACAATGAACATAAAGAAAAATAGTAGTAGATTGTTAGAAACAAAATATAGGGGAAATATTGTTTCTAAAGTAACTCTTTTATTGTACTGAAATAAATGAAACATATGACGCGCTAACATATTAATCGTATATAATATGTTAGCCTGTTTTGTTTTTAACATTTAAATCTTGATAAAGTGAAACTTCCATCAGTGGAGAGTTTTTTCATCTCCCACTGATGGTTAGTTGAACCAATCGGGCTTTTACGGGCAGTTATCCCCCACCTATCTTCCTCGTTTCTCTCTGAATCTTGATGTGGGGGTCTTACTGCCCGTTAATGCGGGATAAAATACGAAATGAGATTCTTTTTTCACACCCAATAAGAAGAATAACTCCCAAGTAATGTAACCGAAAAACCAAGTGCTTCTAATTCCATTCTCACTCCTGGAAGCAGAACATCATCATACTCGTTTTCGACATCAATTAAGAAAAAATAATTGCCAAGACCTGTTTTCATTGGACGAGACTCAATTTTGGAAAGATTTAATTTCCTCCATGCAAATGCTGATAACACTTGATATAATGCTCCTGCATAGTCTGAAGGTAACGTTATCATAAGCGTTGTTTTCTTTCCACGACGCTCTCCATTTCTTGGTAATTTCACTTGTTCATGCTTATGCAATACGAGAAAACGTGTATGATTATTTTTATGCGTATGAATATCACGCTGAACAATGGATAATCCATACTTTTCTGCCGCAGCCTCATTAGCAATTGCCGCAATTTTTTCTTCTGGATGTTCCATCACAAACTGCGCAGCAGCACTCGTTGATGTCATATCGCGCACCGTTACACCTTTTAATTCTTGATTTAAAAACTTATGACACTGCGCAATCGCATGTGGATGAGAATGCACCGCATATACATCTTGCCAACATTGTACGTACTGCGGATGAACGAGCAAATGTTGCTGAACAGGCACTGTAATTTCGCCAACAATCGGCAGCGTTTGCTCATGTACAAGATAATCAATCGTAATATTGACAGAGCCTTCAATTGCATTTTCAAGCGGTACAACTGCAAAATCGACAACATCATTTGCTGCTGCATCTATACAATCTGGAATGGTTCGATATGGTACATGTTCAGCCTCAGGAAAGAAGCGACTCACCGCCATATTTGTAAATGTTGCTTCTGGTCCTAAATAGCCAACTCGAATCGTCATCTCATCCCCTCTTTTTCGTTTTCTTACTGTTATATCATAAACACTTCTATTCTTCTACTTGTTTTTCGAAAATTACAACAAAAAAGACTAGCAAGAGCTAGCCGATCTGTTTCATATATTCTTTTTGCGCAAAGAAGAAATAGAGTGCACATGCGATAAGATAAATAGCAATGACCTCTAAAACGCCCCCAGATGATTTCATAGAAAAGGCCTTTTGGCACGTATGTAAAGCAACTGCACTATGTACGCTTCCTAATAGAACTGGGAAAAAGAATAGAATCCCTAATTGCCAACGTGAAATCTTATCTATTTCTTGCTTTGTCATTCCGAATTTCAAAAGAGCTTGATATTGCAGGCGGTCATATTCAATATTATGAAACCATTTAAAATAAACTGTGCTACAGGACGCTAGAAAAAAGAGAACACTGATGAACGAACCGACAAATAATATTAGATTCCCTCCGTCTTTCATCATCTTATATGTGTACACATTATTACGAGTTATTTCCTCTTTCCCTTTTAAAATAAGAGATTGTAATTCTTCGCCTAACCTTTCCGCATTGTCCCAACCTCTTACTTCATATCCGTTGTATACATATTTTTCGTGATTCGGAACTTGACGAGAAACCTTTTGAAAATCTTGATTGTTCATAACGAGGAATCTTCCACTCCGCTGACTTGTATCACTATTAAAGGCATTTCCTTCATATGCTCCGTTATATGTAAAGCGATATGGTTCCCCTAGTACTTTAAAATCTATATATTTCTTAGGATGCTTAGGAGGAAGATCAAAATTACTATAATAAATAAATGTCACTGTTCCCTCTTTCGGATGAATCTGCTCCTTCGACTGCCTTTTTGCTTCTCTATTATATTCATCTTCTCCAATTACAGTTGCATAAGACTCTTTACCAGAATCCAATTGAAATGCTGCTGGGATTCCGACAAATGTTACGTAACGAAAATCATTGATACCGTGCTTACGCAATAGCTTTTCAACCATTTCTTTTTCCATTACTTCCCTAGAACCGATTCCTTTTTCAACATAGGAAAAAGCATGAGGCTGTTCATAACGAAATAGTTCTTTCATACTTGAAAAATACAAATAAACAGAGCCTGTCGCCGTTACTACAATCGTTGTTAACATGGATAAAATAAAGAAAAAGCGCCGATTATCTTTTACTGTATGTAACAACTGATTGACAACGAATAAATGCGGATAACGATACATGACACTCTTTCTATTTTTAATTCCTTGTAATACTTGAATCAGGCCATGTGTACAGACAAAATACGTACCAACTGTTGTTAAAATCGTAACAGGTATAAAATAAAGTGCAATGTTCATCATCGTCACTTTTGTTGTTAAACCATAACTGATACCTATACAGATAAAGCCGAACCAACAAAGCCACTTCCTACTTCTTGTTTCTTTTTTTCCTTCTTGCATTTCTTTTAATAGATGAATAACTTCTATTTTCCATATGCGTAGCGCACTAAAAATGGCTAAAAGAAGAAATATAGCACCATATGTCATAAACGTTATCACAATAGCTTTTGAGCTGAGCACAAACGACAATTCAGTCGACATATTAAGCAATAAACTAAAAATCATAAAAAATAGCTTTAAAAATAACATTCCAATCCCAATTCCGAAAAAGCTCGCAAGGAATCCGACTGCCATTTGTTCCATAATCATCATCCAGACGAGATTTACTTTCGTAGCTCCCATTAATATAAATAACCCAAATTCTTTTTTTCGAGACTGTATAAAGATCGAACTAGAATACAGAATAAATAAAATCGAAAATGCAATTACAATTACATCACATACAATCAGGCCCCATTGTAAACCTTTATACAGCTCACTCACTTTCAACTGAGGATGTAAAATAATAGATGTATACATAAAAAAAGCAAAAACTGAGAAACAGCTACTTAAGAAAAATATTTTGTAGTTGTGCCAATTCCCTCTAACATTTTGAAAAGTAAGCCCGTAAAACTTCACCTTTCTCCCCCCTAAAACCCGTTACATACGTAAAAAGCTAGGAAGTCCTAGCTTTTTACGTGCTTTAAATATCCTCTTTGTGCAATGGAAAAATATAATGCGGATGCTAATACGTATGCTGTAATAATAACTGCTCCTGACTTCCATAAGTCTAAATACAACATGTTTCCTAGTGTATATAATGCAAATCCACTATGCAAAACACCTATCAAGATAGGAATGAAGAAAATCGCTCCCATTTGCCGAACTGCAATTTTACGAATTTCTTCATCGGTCATACCGATTCGTTTTAAAGAATGAAATTGAATACGGTCTTGTTCTTTATCATTAAACCACTTAAAGTATGTCATGCTGCAAGCGAAGAAGAAAAAGAGTATTGTTACAAAGAATCCGATAAACAACTACTAATTAAAAACGCTTTATAATTACGCCAATTCCCTTTGATATTATTAAACGCGAGCTGGCGAAAGTTCATGGTACTCTCCCCCTAGCATCGCCAGTACGTCTAATATTTCTTGGAAGAAGGCTTGCTTTGTTTCTCCTTTATGAATCTCTGAGAAAATTTCACCGTCACGAATAAATAAAATGCGTTCACAATAGCTCGCCGCAACAGGATCATGCGTTACCATCGCAATCGTCACTTTCTTCTCTTCATGAAGTTCCTGCAGAGCACCCATCAATGATTTTGCTGATTTGGAGTCTAAGTTTCCTGTCGGTTCATCAGCTAAAATTAAAGTCGGCTGATGAATAATCGCCCGTGCTGCTGCCGCACGTTGCTGCTGACCACCTGATACTTCATACACTTTTTTATGTAAAATTCCCTCTATGTTTAGAAACTTTGCAATTTCTAATACTTTTGCATCAATTTCTTTCACAGGACGATTTGCCATTACAAGCGGCAAAATGATATTTTCCTTAATTGATAACGTATCAAGCAAATTAAAATCTTGGAAAATAAATCCTAAATGTGTACGGCGAAACGCCGCAAGTTTAGCAGCACGCATTTGACTAATCTCTTCACCGTTCATATAAACGTGACCTGATGTGGGCTTATCAATGGTTGCTAATAAATTTAGAAGCGTTGTTTTCCCACTTCCTGATGGCCCCATAATGCCGACAAATTCACCTTCTTCAATTTTAAAGTTAATATTATTCAGCGCTGTCGTCGTTACCGAACCTTTTGATTGATACACCTTTGTCAAACCTTTTACTTCAAGAACACTCATTTCGAATCCCCCTATATGTTTTCTTCTTACTTTTACTATAGAAAAAACGAGGGAAAGTAACGAGTGATTTCTCTTACAAAACGGTTTTTTATCTTACAATTTTGTCATTTTCCTCATCATTTGATAATATCCTTTATCTTTTAAGAATTGGAACGTAAATGTTGTTCCTTCCCTCTCTATTGATTGTACAGAAATTCCATGGCTAAGATGATCACAAATTTGCTTTGTAATATATAACCCCATCCCTGTTGCTTCTCTCGTTTTCCGTCCATTCACTCCTGTAAAAAACGGTTCAAAAATTCGCTTTATATCTTGCTTTGGAATGCCTATTCCGTTGTCACGAATATGTAATGCAATAACACTTTCTGTTTCTTTGATTTGAAATGTAATTTCTTTTTTCTCTTTCTCTGTAATTCTCGTATATTTCAGGGCATTTATCACAATTTGATTTATTGCAATGCTGAGCCATTTTTGATCCGAAGCTACCACATACTGTTCTTTCTCAAACAGAACCTTTGGATATACAGCATACTGAATAAATGTTTTTTTATGCTGATTAATACTATCACGAACAATATCCACCACATTAACTTCTTCTATTTTATAATCTTTTCCAAACTGTTCGAGGCGTGCCATATGAAGCGCTAAATCTAACCCATGTAAAATACGATTATTTTCTTCACGGATACTTTCAATCGTATCTCTTGCCTCGCGGTGCGTTTGTCCAAGTTTTTGCAGCAATAATTCAATGACAGATACCGGTGTTTTCATTTGGTGAATCCACTGATTCATAAAGATTGTTTGCTGTTCCCCTTTTGCCTGTTGTTCATGCATTTCATTCATATACTGTTGCCTTAAGAGCGAAAAAGCTTCCACAATTGCTTCTTGTTCGTATGAATAGGACGAACTGACAGATAAAGAATGATGCAACTCATGTCCCTCTGCAATGTAATGTTCCACCTTTTGTAAAAAGGCTTGTCTTTTCCGGTAATCATGCATCAGAAAGAAAACAAAAACAACGATTGATAATAAAAATCCATATAGCCATGTACTCCAATTTATAGATTGCTTCTGTAAAAAAGCTTGCAACTGCAAGACAAGACCAAATAAAACGATACTCATCATGTAGGAAACAAGTAATGCAGTGCGATCCATCACATATTTTTTAAGATTCATGTTCGTTCACCCAATTCGTCAAAAGCGCATATCCATAGCTCCGCTTCGTAACAATTGCATCAGTAATCCCTATCTCTTCTAACTTTTTACGGACACGCTTTACATTTACAGTTAATGTATTATCATCAACAAAAGCAATCTCATCCCATAATGCTTCTAGTAACTCTTCTCTCGTTACATATTGATCCGCTTGCTTCATTAAGCATTCTAATAAATAGTACTCATTTTTTGTAAGTTCTATTTGCTTTCCTTGCCACTCTGCCATGTGCTGCGCTGGATATAAAAGTAACCCATTCACGCCAAAATAATCGCTTTCTGCCCCTGATGCATATTCACCATACACACGGCGCAGCGCACTTTTTACTTTTGCCATAACAATATCTAAATGAAACGGCTTCGTAATGTAATCATCACCGCCATTTTCAATCGCCATTACTTGATCCATCTCTCCTGTACGTGCAGATACAAAAATAATCGGTGCATTGGAAACAGTGCGAATTTGACGGCACCAATAGAACCCATCAAAATACGGTAAATTAATATCAAGTAAAACTAAATGTGGGTTCACTTTTGCATATTCATCTTTTATATGACGAAAATCTTGTACACGAAATGACCGATAACCGTATTTATCGAGATGCCCTTCTAAAATATCAGCAATTTTCAAATCATCTTCTACAATTAATATTTTATACATATCATTCCCACTCCCTTATAAGAGGTACATGTAAACACCATTACTATCTGCCCTACACCTACCCTTTTCCATTATAAGGGTAAATTCCCATTTGAGGAGAGTTTTTTATTTCGGCATAAAAAAAGACCGCCGAATTTCGGCAGTCCTTAATCGATAAATTCAAATTCATATTCAAGAATTTTCACAATATCGCCGTCTTTTGCACCGCGTGCGCGAAGTGCTTCATCAATACCCATACCGCGCATTTGACGAGCGAATCTACGTACAGACTCATCACGAGTAAAGTCTGTCATCTTGAATGTTTTCTCAATATCATAACCAGAAATCACAAATGTACCATCGCTTTCACGTGTAATTTCAAATTTAGAGCCTTCACCCTCAAATTTGTACATTACACTTGCTTCAGATTCATCTACAACTTCGTGTATTGGGAATTCTGGTGTTGTTTCGATAAGATTTGCTACTTCAAATAGTAAATCACGAACACCTTGACGCGTTACTGCAGAAATTGGGAAGATTTTCACTTCATCGCCCACTTTTTCTTTGAACGCTTGTAAATTTTCTTCTGCATCTGGCATATCCATTTTGTTTGCAACAACAACTTGTGGACGCTCTGTTAGACGCAGATTGTATTCTTTTAATTCATTATTAATTGTTACGTAATCCTCATATGGATCGCGTCCTTCTAAACCAGACATATCAATCACATGAATGATAACGCGTGTACGCTCAATATGACGTAAAAATTGATGTCCAAGTCCAACACCTGCGTGTGCTCCTTCAATCAATCCTGGAAGGTCTGCCATAACGAAGCTGCGTCCATCACCTGTTTCAACTACTCCAAGGTTTGGAACAATTGTTGTGAAGTGATATTCAGCAATTTTTGGACGTGCTGATGATACAACAGATAATAATGTTGATTTACCGACACTTGGGAATCCTACAAGCCCTACATCAGCTAACACTTTCAATTCTAGTACTACTTCACGCTCTTGACCTGGTTCCCCGTTCTCAGCAATTTCTGGAGCCGGGTTCGTTGGCGTTGCAAAACGTGAGTTACCACGACCACCACGGCCACCTTTTGCGATAACTGCTGATTGCTCATGCGTTACTAAATCCGCAAGAATTTGACCAGTAGCTACATCTTTTACAACTGTTCCCGGCGGAACCTTTACAATTAAATCATCCGCTTTACGGCCATGTTGGTTTTTACTCATTCCATGTTGGCCGCGATCCGCTTTAAAATGACGCTGATAGCGGAAATCCATTAATGTACGTAATCCTTCGTCTACCACGAAAACAACATCGGCACCTTTACCACCGTCACCGCCTGCTGGGCCACCTTTTGGAACATATTTCTCACGACGATACGCAACCATTCCGTTACCGCCATCGCCGCCTTTTACATATATCTTGACCTGATCTACAAACATTATCTCACCACACTTTTTTCTAGTAGTTGTAATATAACCGAGATTTCTTCCTCTCGCACTGTATAAGAAATGGAAAACCATTTATTATGTTGATGAGCAAGCCACTCTTGTATCTCTTCTACATTGGTTAGCTTGCCACGAAAATCAAAAAAGAAACGAGCATCCTCACCTTCACATTCAACTGTGATACAAACATAATTTTCAACATAAATGTCTAAACTATGCTCAAGCATTTGGAAAAATTGAGCCGTCCATATAGATACTTTTTCATCTAGATGAGATAAGTTATGTATTTTTCCTAATACTTCGTACTCCAACAAGCACGGGTGCTGTTTCCAATTATATGTTAAAATCCATTCTGAAAACTTGGGCATAGAAAGCCCCATCAGATTCGATTCTTGTCTCGCTTCTTGGACAAAACGATCGATGAGTCCATGAATTTCTTCCACTCTTCCAAGCGAAAGATTTCCTTTAATCATCTGCATACGATTAAGCCAATCATGTCTTGAATGACGCAACGCATCTATAATTGTCCATTTTTCTTTCATTCATATACCCCTTTAATATAGAAAAACCCTAACCTGCACTCAGGTTAGAGTTTTCCGTGAGTTTCTTATGCTTCTTGAGCAACAGGATATACGCTCACTTGTTTGCGGTCACGGCCAAGACGCTCGAAGCGTACTACGCCGTCAACTTTCGCGTATAATGTGTCATCGCCACCACGACCAACGTTAACACCTGGATAAATTTTTGTACCGCGTTGACGGTAAAGGATTGATCCACCTGTTACGAATTGACCGTCTGCACGCTTAGCACCAAGACGTTTTGAGATAGAGTCACGACCGTTCTTTGTGCTACCTACACCTTTCTTAGATGCGAAAAACTGAAGATCTAATCTTAACATACGTTACACCTCCTGCACTTTTTCTATTAATCGGATATATTTTCCGTAATCAAGTTCAATCGTTTTAAGCGAAACAACCATGCCCTCTAACAGAAAACATGCTTTTTCTTTTGTAGAATCATCTAGATCACTAGGCAATTCATACATCAAGAATCCACCATCTTTTCCAAGTTCAATAGTTGCTTGCACACTACAAAGTGATTCCACTGCATTTATTGCACCAAACACAACCGCTGTCGTTGCAGCACAGACAAGATCTTGTCCATGCGGAGCGAAGTTCGCATGCCCGGTCATTTTAAATGATTGGATACTTCCTAATTTCGTGCGGTTAATCGTAATTTTAATCATGACAACCCGAATTAAGCGTTGATTGCTTCAATCACTAATTTCGTGTATGGTTGACGGTGACCTTGTTTTTTACGATTGTTCTTTTTCGCTTTGTATTTGAAAACGATGATTTTCTTAGCGCGACCTTGTTTTTCAACTTTCGCAGTAACCGTTGCACCTTCTACAACTGGGCTACCAACTTTAACAGTTTCGCCACCAACGAAAAGAACTTTGTCAAAAGTAACAGTTTCACCAGCTTCTACGTCTAATTTCTCTACGTAGATTGCTTGACCAGCTTCAACTTTAATTTGTTTTCCACCTGTTTCGATAATTGCGTACATAATTGCACCTCCTCATAATTACTAAGACTCGCCAAAACGAGGTAGACATACAATGTCTTTTAGGAACCTGTCCTGCGCGGTTGTAGTATATAGCCGTTTAGGTGCTATAAACTATAACATAGAGATGTTATCACGAAACATAGCCCATTGTCAATGAATCTTCTACTAACTATTTTTTCCGCGTGCGTATCTCTTCCTTCGTTCCAAAGCGTTGAATCGTGTAACATGCTGCTTCATCATCAATAAAATAAATTTGAAAAGATATATTGCGCTGCAGTTCTTTTTCAAAAAAGATTTGCTGCACATTCGGATGAGCAGCGATTAAAACAGCCTCGTCATCTGTTCCATTATAAGCGATTAGTTCTCTCTCTAACTCATATGCTACCGTTTCATGCGATAACACATAACCACTGCTTCGACAAATCATGCAATCTGTTAATAGCGTATCACGAAGCGATTGTTTTTTTCGTTTTCTTGTTATTTCTAAAATACCAAGCTCTGTAAATCCTAACACTCTCGTATAAGTGTGGTCTTTTTCTAAGTGCAACTTTACGATGTCTCTTATTTTTTCTTTTTCTTCGCGGCGCTTCATATTAATAAAATCGATTAAAATCATCCCACCAATATCACGAAGTCGCAGCTGCCGTGCAATTTCTTTTGCTGCTAGTTCATTTGTGCGTAGCACTGTATCTTGTAAATTTTGTTTCCCGGTGAATTTACCAGTGTTTACATCAATTACAGTCATCGTTTCCATTTGTTCAATGAGTAAATATGCTCCGTTTGGAAGCCACACTACCTTTTGCAGTGCCTTTTCAATTTCACGATCGATTCCATAGCGGGCAAATAATGGCGTCTTTTCATGAAAGAAAGTAACTTTTTCTGCACCTATTCTCTCTCCTAATTCCTGTATCATACTGCGCTGATCTACAATCACCTGTGAAACCGCCTCTACTGGTATCTCTTGAAAGATTCGATCTAAAAAATTAGAAGAAGAATGAACAAGAAGTGGGGCTTTCCCTCGCTGTTCTTGTTTTTTCACAAGTTCAAATTGCAACTGAAGACGATGCATCTCCGCTTGTATTTCTTCTATCTGCACTTTCTCACATGCAGAACGGAAAATAAATCCTCCTGTTTTTTCTAGCGCAAGAAGTTGTTCTCGTTTTTTCGCATCCTTTATTTTCCGGGAAACGGCAAAAACTGTGTCATAGGGCATATATACAACATATTTCCCGGTGAATTCTATATTCGCGGTTATTTTTGGTCCTTTCGTATCAATCGCTTCTTTCACTACTTGTACAAGGATTGCTTGTCCTTCATGTAACCGCATAGCTGATGGTACGTTTTCATAGGACAAATAGGCATGCTTCTCTAAACCAATATTGACAAAAGCAGCGTTCATCCCCGCGATTGTTCGCATGACACGACCAATATATATATTTCCAACAATTTGTTTTTGTTCATTTCGTTGCCATAAGAGTTCTACAATCTCTTGCTCTTCTTCAACAGCAACTCGTTTTTCCGAACCAATGTAATTTATGTATAACGTTTTCAAAGTCTATTCCTCTCTTTTATCCTTTTTTGTAACTACTCAGCTATACATTTGGTAAGAGGTATGATTCCAGTGAAAATACGCTCCTTATTACCTATAGAAAGTTATTTTCATTTCTCAGCATATAGGTTGCTGCCACGAAGATAAAAATGGATCTACACCTTGCTGCCTTTCTTTGTTTTAAAACTTTGTACGTGGCAGGAAAAGGCCCTGACCGCTCCTATACATAGCCAGTCCCTCTCGACCATTTAAAAAAATGCTTTTCTTCCTTTTTGCACAGAGTGACTGAGTAATTATCCTTTTTTATACAATAATAAAAGGTTAGTGTTACCGTCAACACTAACCAATTAACTCTTCTATGGATGATGTTGTTCTTTTTTCTGTAAAATATGCGTAAAGCAATTCATTTTCATCTAGCGTGTATTGATTTTTATGATCTCCTTGAATAATAATCGAATGCTTATAGCCCCTTCGAAACTGTGTGAAAATATGATACAAACTCGCTTCTTTTCCAACTGTAATAGCTGCTACCTTTACAACTTCTTGTTTTTTCCCATAATAACGCTCCAATAAAAAGCGCATAAATGCATAGCGGCGCTGTTTCCATTCTTGGAATAAAGAAAATGCTAAAAAAAGAAGTAACGCCCACATCATCATATTCTTTCCATTCCAGAAAAGCTGCAATCCTAATACAACGCTCAGGCAAACAATTGATATTCTCATCATAATATTATGTGCTTGTAAAAATGGAAAGCGATGCGACAATATATTCAGTACAATCTTTCCCCCATCAAGAGGCCAAATCGGCAATAAATTGAAGCACAAAATAAGCATATTGTTCCACATGAAAAAATGATAAAAGTTCTCTCCCATCCAGCCTACTGTGTACAATAAGTAGGCTGCGGCTACCATCCATACGTGTTGAACAGGCCCTGCTATAATAACGATTGCCTCTTCTTTTAACGGCTTATTCCCATGCTCATCAAGCTCCGCTACCCCGCCAAATGGCAAGAGCTGAATTCGCTTAATGCGCCATTTAAAATGGGCAGCTGCTATCGCATGACCTAATTCATGAATAAAGACAATGAAAAATAAAATGAGAACCTCTTTAAAACGAGCTGTAAAAACCGCAATTGCTATAATTCCCCAAAACAATGGATGAATGGTAATCTTTGAAAAAACCTCACTATATTTATTCAAATGAAATCACCTGAATTGGATCAATAAATTTTTCATTCTTTTTAAATGCAAAATAAAATTTTCCATTTGCAACTGTTCCAACTTTTTGCTTTTTCGCTACATAATCATATAACTTAACTGATGTTTCTCCTAAGTTTCCGTACCAAGATTCCGTACCATCTGCATGTTGGATTTCAACTGTATTTCCAAACTCCTCTTTTTGATCAATCGAGACAACAATTCCTTCATTAACTGATTCCACAACGGCATTCGTAGCTGTTTGTACAAACACACCTTGTCCGTTTGCCTGAAAACTTTGCATTACTTTTCCTGAGGCAGGAACAGCATAATTCTTTTCTTTCTGAGTTGTTTTCTTTTCACTAGAAGGAAAAAAAGATAGTGGTTTTCCAAACTGTGATTCATACCACTTTGAAACAAATGCAAATTGAAACTCTTCTTTCATTGTTTGTTTAACAACTGTACGTGCTCCTTCAAAAGAATTTGTTGTGTTTTTAAATAAGATGGCTACGACAAGAACAAGAATAGCGGATAGTAGTAACTTAAAGAGAAATATTTCCTTGCGGAAGAGAGGATGTGCTTCTTCTCCTTCTTCAGCAAAAAGCGGTGTATATTCTTGTTCTTCAAATGAAAACAACTCATCTTCTTCTCTTTTTTCCTGCTCTGCTTTCCTCTTAGCAATACGTTTTTTTATTTCTTCTACTCGCTTATTTCTCATCCTGACCCCTTCCTCTTTCCATCAGTTTGTACATATGTATGAGTTGTCCGAGAAAGATATTCATAGGAATGCTTTTCTCCTAGAAGGTTAATTAAAGTAATTTCACGTATGCCAGCACTTAGCATTCTTACCTTCTGCTACATTTTTAGCAGGAATACAAAAAAAAGCACCCCGCATATATACGAAGTGCTCTTAACGTATCCCGAAGAATTTTTTCATTTTCGTAAATACTGATTCTTTTCCATTTTCAAGCGGTTGCAATGGCACATTTTCTCCAAGCAAACGTCTTGCAATATTTCGATAGGCAATTGATGCTTTTCCATTCGGTTGCAACGCTACAGGCTCTCCTGTATTTGTTGCTCGAATTACCTCATCATCATCTTCTACGATCCCAAGCAATTCAATTGACAAGGTACGTACAATTTCATCTACATCCAACATATCTTGTTCATGTAGCATATGACCGCGCACACGATTGATAATTAACTTCGGTGGCTCGATATCTTCTTTTTCCAATAGTCCGATAATCCGATCAGCGTCACGCATTGAAGATACTTCTGGTGTTGTCACAACAATCGCTTTATCAGCACCTGCCACAGCGTTTTTAAAACCTTGTTCAATACCTGCTGGGCAATCAATTAATATGTAATCATAATCTTGACGTAGTTGCTGTATTAATTCTTCCATTTGTTCAGGTGTTACCGCTGATTTGTCACTCGTTTGTGCTGCAGGTAATAAATAGAGTTCATCAAAGCGCTTATCTCTAATAAGAGCTTGAGGTAAACGACAACGCCCTTCAACAACATCAACGAGATCATATACAATACGGTTTTCCAACCCCATTACTACGTCTAAATTTCGCAAGCCAATATCTGTATCAATCAAACATATTTTTTTCCCAGATAACGCCAAGGCTGTACCAATATTTGCAGACGTTGTAGTTTTACCTACTCCGCCTTTTCCAGATGTAATAACTATTGCCTCTCCCACAGCTATACAATTCCCCTTTCTAACCTTGTTAAATTAGGTCTAAGATGAGTGAGAAGTTGAATGCGATCGACAACAATGTGATTGTTCTCATTAATGTAGGCACATTCTGCCCCTTCCGCCCCGTCTTCTTTCTCCTCAGGAGCGCGCGTTGTCACGTCGCTAATCCGAAGCTGCATTGGATTCATAACAGAAGCTGCTATAACAGCTTCTGCATCCCCATAATATCCAGCATGTGCAATTCCTCGTAATGTTCCCATAATAAAAATATTTCCTCCGGCGATAACCGTACCGCCTGGATTCACATCTCCAATCAATAATAAATCGCCTTTTACACGCAATATTTGACCTGAGCGAACAATTTTTGAAACAGAAATAATTTCTGTTTCTTCTTTCCATGCTAACGCTTGTTCTTTCGTTACAACATCACTCTCAATAGAATCTACAACTAAATTCTTTTTATTACGAATTAGCGTGCGCAACTCTTCTTGTTGCACTTCTGTTACATAACGATTCCCAACTTTGACCTGTACTTCAATTAAAGAGCGTCCATCACCCTCGTAATAATGGGTTGAAAGCTTTTCGTCAAGTTCTTGTAACAATTCGCGAAATGAACAGGAATCCTCCAGATGTAATGCTAAACCATCCTTCGTCCCTTTTATAGTCACATTTTGTTGCTTTTTTTCTGTCACCAATGCTCACCCCACCGGTTTAATTCGACATAAAATTAGAAAATCCTTTTTTCTTTTTCTTCCATGGCATCTGAAAGACGTAAAATATATCGTTTCAGTGGGAAACAAAACAGTAGTAAAAAAATTCCGTTCAATAACAATGTCGGAAGAAGACGATCTGTAAAAAAGATATGCGCTGACATATGAACACGACCAATTAGCGTCAAAAATCCATACACATAATACTCTAGCGCAGCAATGCTTGCTAATACAATAAAGAACACAATAAAAAGGTTCACTTGTAAAATTCGCATTGCCTGATAGACAAGATAAGCTAAAATCGGATAAGCAAATATATACACACCAACTAGCTCGGTATGTACTATATCGAATAAAAATCCAAATAGTAGTCCGTAGTAAACACCTTGTACAGAATTAAAGTAAATTGTAATAAAGCATAAAACAATCATTAAAAAATGCGGTGCTACAATTGTATGCTTCCAAAAAAGACCCGTTGGAACAATAGTAGAAAACATACTCTCCAATACAAATGCGAAAAGAAGTAGAAGAGGAAGAATCGCTTTTTTTATAATCTCCATCTCTTCCCCCTCCTATTTCCCTATATCCACTGTCGGCATTGTTCGTTTTGCAACCATAACATTGTTGACATCATTTAAATCTGCTGCTGGCTTGATATAAGCTGTTTGTGTTAATCCATACTCATCAGCTGTTACCTCAACGATTTGTCCAATAACCAATCCATCTGGGAACACACCGCCAAGGCCTGAAGTTACGACCGTTTGATCCTTCTCTACTTTTACACCAGATGGAATTTTTGTGAAAACAAGCTGCTGCTTTTCTTTATCGTACCCTTCAATTAATCCAAAAACATTGCTATCCCCTCGGACAACAGCTGAAATACGATTTGTTCGATTTAATGAGCTTATGAGCTCAACTGTGGAAGTGAACTGTGAAACGCTTTTTACTTTTCCAATTAAACCTTTTGATGTAATAACAGCCGCATCTTTTTGAATGCCTTCCTGTGCACCTTTATCAATACCAATTATATCATTCCATTTATCTGGATTACGATTAATGACAGTTGCGTGAACAGGGTTAAAATCACGAAGTGTATCTTTTTTTCCAAGAATATCACGAAGTTCTTCATTTGTTTTTTCTAATTCTTTTACCTTTACGGACAACTCTGCATACTTGTCCAATTTTGCTTTTAATTCTTTATTTTCTTCATACGTGCGCTTTACATCTTCTATGTTCTCAAAGAATCCGGCAACATAATTCGCTGGCTTTTGAAATACACGTTCTACAACTCCTACGGTATCCTTTACAAACTGCTCTGGCCACGTTAGATTTTTCCGTTCTTTCAATGAGATTCCGATCAATGCCACGAGAAGAATAATACTAACTAATAAAACAATTAATCTTTTGTTTAAGAAAAACTGTGGCACGTTCACACCCTCTTAAATTCACTAATTTTTTATGTTGAAATAATGGATTTTATCGAGCACTTTTGAAAAGATCGATATTGTCTAACGCTTTACCTGTTCCAATTGCTACGCAATCTAATGGATTTTCTGCAACAAGCACTGGCATTCTTGTTTCTTCGCTAATTACTTTATCTAAATTACGAAGCAAAGCACCGCCACCTGTTAAAACAATTCCACGATCCATAATATCCGCTGCTAATTCTGGCGGAGTTTTTTCTAATGTGTTTTTTACAGACTCAACAATTGCATCTACAGTATCTTTTAACGCTGATGCAATTTCTTCTGGACGAATCGATACCGTTTTTGGTAATCCAGTCACTAAATCACGACCACGAATATCCATTGGTTCAACACCTTCTGGTTCGCCAGCAGAACCGATTTCTAATTTTAATGCTTCTGCAGTTCGTTCCCCAATCATTAAATTGTAGTTTTTCTTAATGTACTGAATAATTGCATCGTCCATTTCATCACCAGCAACACGAACAGATTGGCTTGTTACAATACCGCCAAGAGAAATAATGGCAACTTCTGTTGTACCACCGCCTATATCTACAACCATACTTCCTGTTGGTTCCCAAACAGGTAAGTTCGCACCAATTGCAGCTGCAAATGGTTCTTCAATTGGGTATGCATCGCGTGCACCTGCTTGACGAGTTGCATCGATTACCGCACGTTTTTCAACCGCCGTAATACCAGATGGCACACATACCATTACGTAAGGCTTACGAGAGAAGAAGCCATTTGATTTCTGTGCTTGTTGAATATAGTATTTCATCATTGTTGCTGTTGTTTCATAATCAGCGATAACACCGTCTTTCATCGGACGAAGTGCCACAACATTTCCAGGTGTACGACCAATCATTTGTTTTGCATCGTTACCAACTGCAACAATTTGCTTTGTATCTGTTTGCAATGCCACAACAGATGGCTCACGTACAACGACACCTTTCCCTTTTACATATACAAGCGTATTTGCTGTTCCTAAGTCTATTCCAAGGTCACGAGTAAAACCACCAAATCCAAACATATTATATATCTTCCTTTCTAATTTTAACAAAAATGCTCATTTTTTGCTTTAAATATTATTATATTTATATAAAACATAACGTTTTTGCATGTTCTTTGTTATAGTGTAGACGAAAGCCTACAAAAAACTCATAACTCACATTATAAAACAAAATAAAGAAAAAAAATAGTCTTAAATATGACCTTTATCTTTTAAACTAACAAATTTATGGTCACCAATAATAATATGATCGAGAATTTCAATCCCAATAATTTTTCCGCACTCTACAAGTCTTTTCGTGACTTCAATATCCTCTCGGCTTGGCGTGGGGTCGCCTGAAGGGTGATTATGAAGACATATGATAGAAGCAGCAGCGCGGCGAAAAGCTTCCTTGAACACCTCGCGCGGATGTACAATCGAGGCATTCAAACTTCCAATAAATACCGTTTGCCGATGCATCACTTGATTTTTCGTATTTAAATATAAACATGTGAAGTTCACATAAATACGAAAATCAAAACAAAAGAGCACAGCGTGTTAATAAGGTGCTGGTAACACTTTATTAACCGTCCGCCTAACTACACTAGGCAAACACTTGCTGTACTCTCACGTGTTATTTTACAGTACGTGAGAGGTTCTAGCAACAGTTTGCTTAAATTTGGCATTCTGTTGCTTTTTTGTTTCCATAAAGGAGACAAATATGACAAATATAATGAAGAAACGTATTGATGTTGTCGCAAGTACAGAGTCCTTCCACAATCTTTCTACATTTATAGAATTAGAAGAACTAAACAAAACTATTCGTACATACAGAGATATTATCCGTATGTCTGTTAAACGTGCAGATGTACAATCTAGACTTATTACATTACTTGAAATTTTAAAACGCCACAGCTGTAAATATGTAGGCGTTAGTTTCCTATGCAAAAATACGATTGCGGACAAGCTAGAAGTATCTTATAAAACTGTACAACGTTTAATGAAGAAACTTGTTGACCTGGGCATAATCAAGCAGATCGAAATGAAACGTAAATCTGATATGCTACAAACTGCTAATGCTATTATCATTCAACCTATTGTGGAAGAAGTGTCCGACAAGGTACTTGCTAAAAAGTCCGAGAAGTGTCCGACCAATAAAACAATTTCTACTTCCTTAAAACAAAATATAAAAGATATAAACAAACGTAATAGTAATGATAATAGCAATACTACTGAAGATAATATCCAACAAGCTGATTTCGTGTCTCATTGGGTTCCAGATCGTTTTGTTTCTTTAGTTCGCTCTTTTTATACAGATTCAAAAACAATACAAGAACTGTGGAAGGTTGTAAGACAGTGCAACAAAGTCATTAACTATACAACAGGTGATAAAGCATTTAGTAAAAACCAGGAGATTGAAATTGGTATACGTGCAATCAAAGAGTTTGTGATGAAAGTGAAAGCTGGAGTAAAGATGAAGAATGGTAACTTCGCTTATTTCAACGGTATTGTAAATAACTTAATGGACAAGTATTTCTGGGATCGTGACTTTATGGGGGCATAATAAAACACCTAGCAGCATTAATCCCTAGGTGTTTCGACTTTTAAAATATCCATAAATTGAATTTTATGCACTTCTTTGAGTGTGCTTACTACAATTCTACCTAACTGCGGTTCAAGTTTGCTTATTTTCCCTTTTATAATTTCGGGTTCTCTATTCTTTCTATACACGGTGAATACTAATTCTGTATAATCCTGTTTTGCAAACTGAATCAATTCAGCTGCTGCTTGTTGGTCGGATTCATCCATATACGGTCTTAATTCCTTTGAACTGCTCTTTTTCGTTTTTGTTGGTTTTGGAATTGCTGTTGACATGTGATATCACCTCATTATGTACTTTTAAGCATATTGATAGTTCGTTCTTACTTTATCAACTGATAGTATATTAGCTAATTTCAGCGTTCTTACTTGTTGCTTTTGCATGCAATACACCAATACACGATCTTCATATATTTTTCTAACAATCACTGTTCTTTGAGAGAAATCTCCTGAACCTTTTAAGTAAATTAATTCGATAGGTATTTTTTGATGGAACGAATATTTAAGTAGATGATTCATGCGACAACCCCCCATAAGAACATTTGTTTGTATACATTATAGCACATACGTTCTGTTTGTAAAGTTTCTCCATTAAATATTAATACCCCTCTATAAATTTGATATACTTGTATTGGTAATTTTATACACAAGACAGAGAGGGGGCATAAGTAAATTGGTGAAAGTACGGGTTAATCCAGATAAACTGGAAGAAGCTGCAGATTCTATATCACGACAAAGAGAATCTATTGAAAGAATCATTCAAGAACTTTTGCAGGTCACCTTCGAACTACAAATGTCCTGGGAAGGGATAGCACGACAACGCTTTTTCGATGAGTTTTTCTCAAAAAAGAAGAGTATGGACGATTTAGTCAAACTTTTACAACACCTGGAACTCGAATTAAAGAAAACTGCAAAAACATTCCGTGAAGTTGATGAGAAAGCGGCTGGAGATTTTAATCAGATGGGCAAGCTGTGGGACGCCTTTCAGCGAGGGGGCGGAAGGGCAGCAGGAGACACTATTTTTGACCCACTTAAAAAAGCATGGAACCAAACATCAGACTTTTTCGGACACTTAGTTGATGATCCAATGGACGCACTGGCAGATGCAAAATATGGGCTTACGGACTTTGTGGAGGGTTATGTTGATGACAAGAAAAAGGAAGCTAAAGATACATATGAATTTATCGGCGACCTATGGAATGACCCTATTGGAACATTGAAAAGTGAGTGGGACGAGGAAGTCCAAGAGATGTACGCTATACGAAATGTTTTATCAGATTGGTATGTAAAAAACATAGAATATGGGGATGCAGAAAGCTTCACAGAAGCGACAGCATACGGATTGACTTCTTTTGCAATTGCTGCACTTGTCACAAAAGGTGCTGGCGCTGTAGGGAATGGCGCGAGATGGGGAAAAAGTTTGTCGTCTATGTCCGAGATTCAGTTAGGTAGTCGTTTAGAGCCGGCTTTTGCAGGTGGTGGAGAAAGTGTATTGAAATCTAATTTTGGTGATGTTTATCAAGAAGCTAAGAATAAATTAGCGCCTTATCAATATGCAAAAAGTAGTAAAGATGGTGACATTTTTGTCGGGAAATTATATGGTGAGGACGTACACTTGAAGGATGTTGATGTTAATAAAATTACTTATACCAAGCGATCTAAAGAAGAAGCAGCAGAACTTAGAAAGACTTTCAAAAATACTGTAAGAAAACAATTTCTCTATAGTTTAGCAACTGACCCTGAGAAAATTCTCGAACTTAAAAAAGCAGGTATACCAGATTTTGAGATAGAAAATATGAAAAAAGGAAAAAATCCAACGGGATGGCAGGTACATCATAACCTCCCATTAGATGATGGAGGAACAAACGACTTTGAAAATTTAACTTTGATTCAAAATCATCCATATCATAAGGCTATTACTAACACACAAAACACACTAACAAAAGAATTAACTCATGGAGATAGTATGGATATGGATTGGCCAGTACCAAAATATAATATCTATCCAAAAGGGGAATAAATTTCGAAAGAAGGTTTTTATATGTGGAAAGATACGCTTTTAGAAATTAAAAAATTAGAAGAGGAATTTAATTTTAAACTAAATACACCTGCAACAGATATTGAAATTAAAAAACTACGAGAACACGTGAAAGAGAATTTTAATGTTGACCTACCAGGTGAATATGAAGAATTCCTAAAAACTGTGAATGGATTGGAATTTAATGGACTAGTAGTTTATGGGGCTGATCCTTCTTTACTAGAAATAGAAAGAAATGAACAAATTTATGGGCTTATAGACACGAATAAAATTTGGTATGAAAATGAGTGGCAAAAGATATATCTATTTCTTGGTGATTCAGATATAGCGTGGTATTGTAAAAATTTATCTAACGGTACATATGTGGAACTTGATAAGCCGTCTGGTACAGTAATGGAAACATACGATGATTTCAATACGATGATTGATGCAGCATTAAAAGATCATCTTATTTAGTACGGTGCATTAAATTGAACACAATGATGAAAGAAGAACTTATTGAACTTGTAACTAAAATTTGTAATTTTGAAGGAACACAAGATGAAATAAGTGAATATATCGACATACTTAAGGAAAATGTTCCGCACCCTACGCCTGGCGATATAATCTTTTGGAATTTTAAACAATTATCCCCTGAAGAAATAGTTGACGAAGCACTAAATTACAAAGAAGAAGAAAAATAAAATATTAAAGGACAAGCTACTCTTGAAAAAGGAATGGCTTTTTGTCCTTTTTTTATTCTACAGCAAAAAAACTGAATATTCTATCTTTTATTGAAAAACAATTAATCCACCCTGTTTATTTATCCAAATTATGTTAATATTTAATTAACAATTATGTGGATGAGGAGGATATTATGAATGTATCAGTGAAGGGGAATGAACAGATTACAAGTTTGCTAAATGATTGGTATGTAGAAATTCGTTCACGAAATCTTTCTAATGCTCATCTTTTAAAAATAGAAATTGATAAGAAACTTGATGATGTGAAAGAGGATCGGAATTTATTATTATATTATTCTTTGTTAGATTTTAGATACCAATATGTAATTGATAACATGGGTGTATCTGCAAATAGCTTTGATGAAATTGAATCTTTTGACATTCCAAAAGATAACCTTCTAACTTATTACTACCATTTCTTCAAAGCCATTCACGCTAGTACAATTGGCAATTACACAATTGCGAAAGATAATTATGATAAAGCAGAGAGGATCCTTAAATTAATTAAAGATGATGTTGAACATGCTGAATTTTATTATAAGCTCGGAGCATTTCATTATGATATTTATGAATCACTTAAAGCAATAAATTATGTAAATAGAGCTAAAAATATATTCTCAAAACATAATGATTCTGATAGAAATATTGGATTTTGCGAAAATCTCTCAGGAATGTGTTGTATTAATTTAAAAGAGTATGAACTAGCAGAAGAGCACCTTGTTAAAGCAATGGACATATTTCAAAAACTTGGTGAAGATAAATATACTATTATGGTGAGGCATAATCTTGGCATGATGTATTCTGAACAAAATATGTCCGAATTAGCTATTAGACATTTATCTCAGGTTCATAAACACAAGCCGAATCATTATAAAGCAATGCTTATTGAAGGAAAAGAAAGACTTAAACTCGAGGACAACGAAACAGCAATTACTTTATTTAATAAAGGTTTAAGTATATGCAATAATCTTGGTATCAAAGAATACCAACATCGATTTGGAATTTTAAAAGCCATTAGCGAAAATATATCTATCGATAAATTAGAAGATATAATAATAGCCGGAGTTGAATATTTTAATAGGGAAAAATTGTATAATTATATTTACGAATTTTTAGAAGTATTAGCTCATAAGTATTACAATAGTGGTAATCATGTGAAAGCAAGCAAATATTTTTATATTAGTTCACAAGCGCGAAAACAAGCTTTTGAGGAGGAATTATTAAAATGAAAAGAACATTAGCTTCAATAGGCATGATAACTATTCTATTTTTATCTATTGGTAATTTACATCAAGAAAGTACTAGTATAAATAGCTATGATATTATTAATAAGCTGGCAGATGGAGATCATGGTGGTTGATATCGTTAAAATAGAATGAAACTAAGGAAAATCAATCTATTTATAGAAGCTAATTATTCTTGTTCTTTATGGGGTCAACCTAAAACCTAACAACGATTAAAACCCATTCAAACTAAAAAGCAGAATGGGTTTTAAATTTTTTAAAACTTACTTAGGAATCAGAAAACTTTAAAACAGCATAAGATGAATTTTCTGGTAAAACTATAGGAGCATTAACTTTAGGATCGCTATGTTGTGTAACTAATGGTTCTCCATTTGACGTCCTCCCTGAAATAAATGTACTATGCCACATTACTCCAGTATTAATATTTTTGTATTGAACTACATCTCCAGGTTTTCCACCTTTCCAAACGGAATTAGGACTATAAGTATCATAATATGGTATCCTTTGTGTCCAATATTTATAAAAATCTGAAACTCTAATCCAACTTGTAGTTACTTTTCTAAATCTAGGACCATTAGGATGTGTTACCCAAATACCATTATACCAATATGATGTAGTTTGCCATGTATTAGCAGTATTTGCATCTACATGATAAGGTCTATTTATAGATTTACCTCCTGCTTCTACTATTTGTGAAACAAAATTTGTACAGTCTCCCCCATTTCCTCCATAATATCCATATTTATCATTCTCAGTAACGTAAGCATTTCTAATAGCATAACTAATAGCCGTATTAACACTATACCCACCTTCATGTGGTATTACATATTGAGGAAGAATATTTTTTTTTGTAATTTCGTTTTTATTCTCCAACTCTTTATTTTCATCCTTAATTTGTTTTATTGTTTTATTTTCCACATGATTCATATTAAATTCTTTTACAGAATCTGTAGAAGAAGGTGCAAGAGATTGTTCTTTTTGTTCAGATGATTCTAAAACGTATCCTTCACTTTCACTTATATAGCTTGCTGCATACATAAGTATAAATTTGTAATGAGGTTCATTTTTTAATTGTTTGTCATTTTCGTACATTAATTGTTCAAATAAATATTTTCTGAATTCCTCTGTTCCAGGTTTTAAAGATAGATTATTCCGTTTAAAATAATCTAATAGCATAGTTTCAGCTTGTCCTATTGTAAATGCATCATATGTAGTATCTTCTTTTTCCTGTTTCTTTTTTTGAATTAGTTGTGTCTCTGATTTTGTAGTTAATTCTTGAGCATGTATTGCTTCAAAAGGGCTAATAGCAAGTGCACAAATAACCCCAATGCCTAAAATAAACTTCCTTTTTTTCATAAAAATCCCCCTTTTGGTTTTTTTTACCTACAGTTGAATCTTAATACAAAATGGTTTATTTTGTAAATATAAATATTCTTATTTTTTCGAAGAATATAATTTATAATTAATAAGATAGGGGAGTAAAGATGAAACTTATCAAAAAAAAATATATTTATCTAGTATTAGTAGTATTATTTTTAAGTAGCCTAATATTTCTGTTTTTTAAAACTAAAGAATCTAAAATTAAAGATTTTCCAGTTCCAATGTCTGCTATATATATTAAAGAGGATAAACCTGGATTATATCAGTACTATAGTATTTTTCCAATAAAAAAAGCAGAGGGATGGAAATCGCTTGGTGAAAATGGGCATACCTTAGAATTTATAAAAGGAAATAGAAAGGTAATAATTTTCCATTTCCCAGAAGACAATAATTATTACTTATATGAAGAAAAATAAATATAATTTCTACGATATGAGTTAGTACCTATAACTTTTCCATCACTGTTCATAAATAACCGAATTAAGTACTACATCTTTGATAGAATCTCTGATTTTTTCTTTTACTTTTTAAACATATTAGCCTACAGCAATGTTTCTTTTGAAACCACTAGAGAAAAATGCACTTTACAATCCCATTTTTTAGTTTTTTATGTTTGGTAAAATGAAATTAGAATGAGAATTTACATGTTCTGTAAAGAAAAATGATAAACTCTTACAAAGTAACTATACTGAAGGCATATTCGGTATAGTTACTTCCCTCAAAACACCTAAAATTGGCAAGTGGATTAAAAAAGAGGTAATCGTTGCCGTATCTCACAAAAATACGGATTTCTTGATTATCTAATCCAATTTACATATTCCTCATCAAAATACATCCAACCTTCAACGCCTTCACCAATTACGTAAATCCAATTTTCGTAACGATAATGCACTTCATAAGCAGAACGTTTTGTAATTTTATTTATAACAGGGTCGCCAGTTGATGCGCCTTTTCTAAGGTTTATATCAGTACCATTAACCCACACGACACCTTTACTTTTTCCGTCCTTATTGATTTTACAAACATCATCTCTCATCCAATTATCAAGATTTACTTTGTACCAAAAATGAGAGCCATCGTATGACCACTCATAATACGTATGACCTTGTCCTTTTGTAGCTTGACGCATAATAGGTGCATTTACATTAGGCTCTTTTCTAATATTAGCTACATCAGCAGTCGTTGTAAGATACCCTAAAACTCCTTCTTGTGGAGGAGCAAGTTGAGAATCATTTCCTATAAACCATTCTAGTGACTTATCGCCAATAAGTTTATTTACATCACAGTTGCCGATACCTCCTACATAACCGCCTGTTGCATTATCAGCATACTGCCAAATATCGCAAGGATATGCAGGTTTTTTACCATAGCGAGGAATCCAAAGGAAATCAGCATTTACATTTTGCAATCCATAGGAACTATACATATGATGAGATACATAGAAGCCTACTTTCCATCCTGCAGCTTTACAAGTATCAATGAATGCCTGTGATGCTTTTGCTAGATTAGCAGAACCACAACTTGCTAAAGTATCGTCTTCCACATCTAGTACTAAAAATTTAGCGTTAGGGTTAACACGAGCCATGAAATCCCTTGCTTCCACAATTGCATCGTTTACAGATATATAGCATCCGTATGCATATGCTGCATGTGGAATACCTCGTTCTTCTAAATTCGCCACATGTTGTTTATATAGCTTGTCTACTTTATTTGAACCATATTGCACACGGCAAATTGCTAAATCAAGATTTTGAGCAGCTACGTTCCAATTAATACTATCGTTATATTTTGAAATATCTACAATGTGTCCCATTATTTATTCTCTCCTTCTTCATGATCTGTCCAAATTCCTAAAGCAATTCCTAGCATATATACGGCTTGCTGAACTTTTTCTAAGTTACCTTCAAACCCCGTAATACCAAATGCAGATAGAACCAATCCAACACATGAAAAAAGCGCCACCCATGTGCGCCAATTACGAAATCGTTTTTTGATATTTTCTTTTGACATATTACATTCCACCTTTCATTAGTAACCCCAGTAATCCAGCTACAATTGCACCAATGATAATCCGGAGAATCCAGGTAGTATTGGCACTAATTTTATCCAGCTGTTTGTTAATGTTAATAATGTCCTTTTCGTTACCTAAAGTTCGATTTTCTAAATGCCGGATATCTTCTCTCATATCCTTTTGCTCTGCTTTAATTTGTTGGATCTCTTGCTTTAAATTGTTGATTTCCTCCATTTTGACCACCTCTTTTTTTGAAAAATAAAAAAGCCTGCATCTGCACGCCTATTGTTCTAACCAATCAATAATGACGGTTCCATCTTTTTTTAGTTCCTCATAAAAATTTAATCCTGTCATCTCTTCAAATTCATCAATTGTGATTAATTTCTTTTGAACGGCACGTAATAATTTGTTAACAGATACGCCACAAAACCAAAACATATACCAGGTGTGAAAATCTTTGCTATGTTCCATCCTGATCGCTCCTATAATCCTAGAATTATGTCAGATAATTGATCTGCTAAAAACTCTACTTTATCCTGTAATTTTTTTAGTTCGGTAACATGTTGAACTGGTGGTTTATTGAATTCTTCAATTTCCTCTGGCGTTGCCACTTCAATCCATTCGCCGTTTCTAAACACTGGCTTCAAGTTCGGAACGAATAAAGGTAATTCTGTTGAGTTTTTAGGGATATCGTAAAATTCTTCACCGGTTGTCTCATCATATTGAGGAAAAATGATTTCATCAACAATATACGCTCCTGTTTTTTCATCATATAAGTGTACTACTTTCATAATTTAAGTCCTCTCTTATAAATGATATGAAATGCAAAAAGCTGCAGATTGTGGTGTATTCCATAACCAATCTGTCGTTAGTCTTCCATCGGTTCTTGCTGTTAACTCTCCGATGTATTTTTTTCCATCTCCACTTAAATAAGTTAATGGAAATGTTAAATCCCTAGACGGTCTAATGTTTGCCGGTAACGTAGTAATAGACGTATTATCCTTTATCCCTGCAACACCACCATCAATATACACAACATTGTTATGGAGTTTATAGCGTGGTGTTTTTCCTCCATCAACAGTTACACTATTAATAAGCGTGAGATTTACCCAATCTGTATCGTTGTTTGGCTTTTTTATATAAATATCATCATGATTGTGATCAGAACGAGATGCCGTTGTAGCTGACCCATTTCCACCAAAATCTGAAGATGTTAAATGCCGCTCCCAACTTGTCCAAACTCCGCCAGCTTTTTTACGAACATACAATGATTTATTATTACTGTTATTCAAAGAATAAGCCACTTGCATACAGGCATAATTATTATCAGCATGAGCGAACACTTGAATGTACCAATATGCATCGTTTGTTGGAGTGTTAATTAACCCAGTCCCCCTGTAAAAACCATTTTTAATTATATCGTTTAGGTCTGTACCAGAAGCTAAATTAATGGAATAACCATCATCAGTAGTTACTTGGTACTTTTGCTTCCATGAATCAGTAATAAACTTTTGTGTAGCAACTTCTAAACCACTAAGAAACATCTTTCCATCTGGTGAAAATTTAAATCCGTGATTCCAGTCCCAATCTATTCCATCAGCTGACAAAGAAGGAGCAAGAATAAATTCATCTGTATTAGGATGATGTAATGTCCATGACTTTTTAGCTGCTTTTTTAGATATAACAGGAAGATCAGATGTACTTATAAGAGCACCTGTCATTGTATCTCCAGTTTTCTTCACAACATCCATAGTTGATATTTGCTTGTTCAGATCATTTATTTTAGTCTGCATTGCTGCAGCTTGACTATTTAGCCCACTAAGCATTTTATTTCCGTCTGCGATAAGTTTTTCCAAATCTGAAATATACTGCGCAGATTGAATATTCCCATCAAGTGCATTCGGTAATGAAACGATAATAAAATCCTGTGTCGTAGCACGGATTACTTTATCTTTTTCGATTGCGAAAAACGCTCGTTTTGATCGCCCTGGTATATTAAATGTTTCCTTTGGAAATGTATATTCAAAATGACCAGCTGTTGCATCAATTATATTAACTCCCGTTGAATCTCGTATAACGGTGTTATCTGGCTTCGTACATTCATAAAAAACACCAAGGTTTGTTAGTGGATAAGGATTACCACCATCCACAATATAGACATCAACGATGTTACTGGCCACGTCTCCGGCACGACCAGTTACGATGTAATTTAATTGTGCATTTTCACTCTTATTCACATCCAATATTAATTTTATTTTCATATTTTCTCACATCCTTCCAAATCATCGGCTTTAATATCTGTAAAAACTTTCTTGATCTGTTCGTTGTCGTATTCATCTTGCAAAACAAGTCTGTCACTCTCGAAACCTCTTCTTTTTGCTTTCAATTCCCATGCAAAACTTGCATTCGGTTCACTCGAATTCACAACAAAGTATTCTTCTTCTCTTGCTGATACCCACACATGAGAGCTACAATACGATGTCAAAAACACTTGGTATTCAATTGATGTGTTTACAGTGTCGGAAAATAGCTCTTCGATTGGAATAATAACTTGTCCATCTTCATCTGTTTTAGATGAGCCGATGTCACCAAGATAAGATTCAGCCGTTTCATACGCTGGTGTCGCTCTCACTCCATCTCTTGTTACATGAATTGCATTTTTAGAACCAGTTACATTCAATCGTCCAACGTTTCTTAATTCCCAACCGTTCATGTCAAAGTTTGCCCACATAGCTGCTTCGCTTCCGTTTACTTGGAAATAGGTACTAACTTTTCCACTACCGTCAGTTTTACCTAAACGAACACTCTCTTTAGAAGTAACCATTACACTATTGTCAACCACTTGATACATACCACAATCTTCAGATTTCTCCGCCGTTCCTACCGCGACGCCAAGATTCGCGCGAAAATTATTAAATACAACAAAAAGTTTTCCTATCGTTGCCGCTACGGCGCTAAGGTTTCCGTTTCCATCTTGGTTAGCTAACATATTCCCATAAGTAGAAACCATTGTATTGAGCCAACCCCAATTACCCCAACTCATTTCTTGTATATAGTTCGTATTCCCGGAAGAATTTGCATTGAAAACGATCTTATTTCCGTTCATTTGTATCGGTTGAAATGCGAAAATTCCTTTACGTCCATAATAAGCATTATCAGCCATTTCTAAATATGGATAATAATCTGTAGGTCCGCCGTTTTCCGGTCTAAAACTTAACGAAATGAATCTACCAGGTTCGCTATTAATAACGGTACCGCGAATATTAGGATTATCACCTTTATAAGCATGACCGATTTTACTTATCAATTTTTCATCGTTATCGAAAATAGAAAGGACGCCGTTTGATCCTAATACCATTGATTTTTTACCGTTTAACCGTGCATGTAATCCGTCAGACATTAATTTCACATTATCTCCGTAGTCATTAAAGCCGGCTTGTACTAGTGACGCGCTTAATTTACCAGTTGTAATGAAATCAGCAACAATAGATCCGTCCATTGTCATTGCAAGTCCATACTGCCCATTAATGCCTGTAGAACTATACCCTAAACCGTTTATATTCCACTGCCACACCTTTTTAGCTGTCATCTCGTCTTTTGTATCCATAATCAAGATTCTTTCCGGATAAACACGAACATGACCACCAAAACCGCTATTAATTAAATTAGTAGCTGTATCTTTTGCCTTATCCAAGAATGATTCTTCCATGCCAGAAATACTTTCGTGTATTTGATCTACTTTTCCGGCTATGTCTGTGAATAACTCTTTGTAATTACCGAGCGTTAAATCAATGTATTCTTCCATGATGGGATCATATTTGTACGAATTAACTTTTGCTTGAATATCAATGTTATCTTCTGCATGTCTAACTGTGACAATATCACCCATATATACACGTTGTAAGACTGCAAAGTCTTTATACTCTTCTGTCTGTGATAATTCTTGAAAAGTAACTTTATAAGTGGCTTTTGGTTGATCCACCTTTTGTTTGTCATACATATCTTTAGATAACTGCCTTAACATTTC